>NZ_CP133784.1:4928129-5256076 GCF_034353875.1 Pseudomonas sp. MH9.2 | reverse complement strand
GCGGTCATCTGCGTTCAGATTCAAGCGATCCGACCTGTATTCCAGCGTGACCATGTCACTGGGCTTAAGCACGCGGGCATTCTGCGCACCCGACTTGACGCGAGCCTGCTCCAGCAGTTCCGCGGAGGCCTTCTGACCAATGGCAAATTCTGCTGCAGCTGCATTGCATCGGCCAGCCCCTGCTTCAGCCGCCGAAACCACAGGCTCTTTGGGCTCGGACATACTGCTGCACCCAGACAGCACGAGCGCAGCGATAACGGAACCCAATGATGCGAACTTCCAAGGCATATGCGACCTCCTCACTAAATAAATATTAACCAGAACATGTGCGACAACGGTTGCGATGCGTTTGTTGCAACGGTTACCCGCGACCCCGCTCCGACAGTGGATCAGTGGATCAGTGGATCAGTGGAAGTCTGCCCCAGTCGACAAACAGGCGCGCAGCCAAATCATGTCAAAACGTTTTCAGTACACGTCTACATAATCAAAACGTGGGTTAGCCCAGTTGTCCTTGAGTGCATTGAATATCTGCATGACCCAGACGCTATCACTGGCCGCCACCGGACCAACGCACCCGGAGCCTGCCGACCAGGTCTCCAAACGAAACAGCAGCCCGTCAATGGCTACGCCACCCACATGGGTAGATGAAATCCAGGCAATACCCGCCTTGCTCACACGCAGCTGGTTGTGGACATCATCGTTGGCTGCAGCAATAAGCTGGCGCACAGCATCAAGGGTAAAGCTAACGGAGTTGTTCAGATCAATTTGCACGTCGGCGTCCTCGGAAATTTGTCGACAAGTTTGGCATGAGCGTCGGCCCATGCCTAAGTCGCAGTGCCAAATGATGTCGGAAATGGTTTACTTGCCCGCCGCTGCGCAACAGCTCACCGATGGGTGCCAC
Organism: Pseudomonas sp. MH9.2; assembly: GCF_034353875.1. Lineage (NCBI taxonomy): Bacteria > Pseudomonadati > Pseudomonadota > Gammaproteobacteria > Pseudomonadales > Pseudomonadaceae > Pseudomonas > Pseudomonas sp. MH9.2. Next base: position 5,255,175 of record NZ_CP133784.1, on the reverse strand, counting down.
ACGCGCAATGGCTTTTTTTCGGACAATACGGGACACAAATGGCAATCGTATCAATCGACGCTGACATCAAGGCCAAATGGCCCCAAGGGCAATGTTCTTACAGTCCGGGCAGCCCGGAAGAACTGGCAATCATAGCGATAGACTTGCTGTTCAAAGCATTGGGCACCGCAGCCGCCCAGGCATTCGTCAGCCAGGTCTTCGAAAAATACCCGCACGACCATTCCGCTGCCGATAGCAGCGAGTGAGGACTTGCGGCGACCTGAGCGGGACTTACTTCAAGCGACTCAGACGCGCGGTCAGCAGGTTGAAGAACCCTTGGGCGTCGCCATTTTTGACCCAGAACACGTTCTTATCTTGCTTGAGCGTGTCGTACCAATCGGCAAGCGTCTGACCGAAGGTGATGCCTTCGCGACTATCGATGGCCACATTGATCTGCTTCCCGGTAAACAACTCCGGTTGTAGCAAGTAAGCGATTACACTGGCGTCATGTACCGGCCCACCGGGCAAACCGTAATGCGCCATGTCCGCTTTGACATACTCATTGAGAATGCCGCAGACCAGCATGCCCGCCTGATTATTCAAACCCGCGATCTGCTTGAGCCTTTGTTCGCTGGTGAGGATTTTATGGGTCACGTCCAGCGGGATGTAGGTCAGTTTTACGTCGCTGGCAAGTACGATTTGTGCGGCATGAGGGTCGGCATAGATATTGAACTCGGCCACCGGACTCATGTTGCCGCCATTGAAATGCGCGCCCCCCATGACCACTATTTCTTTGATACCTTGCGTGATTTCCGGCGCCTGCATCAGAGCCAACGCCATGTTGGTCTGCGGTCCAAGCATTGCGAGGGTGATGCTGTGCGGGGCTGCCTTGCTCAAGGTTTCGATCAGGTAATCCACCGCATTGCCCTTGGCCATGCCCACCTTCGGCTCATGCACAGCAACACCCGGCAACCCCTCCTTACCGTGCATGTTCTCGGCATAAATCGGTGTCCGCACCAGCGGTTTTGACGCCCCGGCGTATACCGGCACCTCTTCGCGCCCAGCCCATTCACGCGCAAGCCGGGCATTGCGCGAGGTTTTATCAAGACGCACATTGCCCGCCACAGTTGTGATTGCCAGTACGTTCAGCTCATCAGGCGATGCAAGGGCCAGCAGCAGCGCTACCACATCGTCGGCCCCAGGATCGGTGTCAATAATCAGGTCATGCCTTTCGACAATTTGAACGACAGCGGCACTTAGTAAAGACACGAATATCACGCTCCGAAGCTGGTGCAGGTATTGGCATCGCCGCGCACAGGAAACTTCCGGTTCCGAAAGTGATGCACTTAGAACGTTACCCCAGCGACCAAAGCAATGTTGGTGTAGGGCTTACATTCGCCCGTCCGCACGATGGCCCGGGCCTTGCAACTCAGGTTCTTCAGTTCGTCATGGCTGACAAGGCACTGCTGGCCCAGCTCGCCCTGCAAACTCAAACCTTCAATGACCACCAATGCCGGTGGCTGTTTGAGCAGCATTTCCTCAGCCAGTACATGTCTCTCGACCTGCATTTCCGTAAGCACCACGCGCAACACGCTGACAAAGTCCGGGGTTCCTTGTGTGAGTGCAAGATCAATAAGCTCGACACCCGGCGGCACCGGCATTCCGGCGTCGACGATCATGACAATGTCGCCATGGCCGAGGGAAGCAATCAACCGCGACAGGGCGATGTTTAGCAAAGGTTTTTTTTTCATGGCTGATGGAAGCCCTGTACGTCATTAAGAGTAGGAATAGAGGGCTGAGCACCGGCACGAGTAACCGATAGCGCGCCTGCAATCTGACCAAACCGAATCGCTTCCACCTCGCTTTTTCCTTGCGCCAATGCCGCGGCAAACCCGCCCACAAAGGTATCGCCAGCGGCGGTGGTATCCGCCGCTTGAACCCTGGGCGCAGGAAAATGCTCGATGCGCTGACCGTCGGCGAAGAGTGAGCCTTGGGCGCCCAGCGTAATGATGACTTTTGTGGCGCCAGCTGCCAGAAGCCGGGTCGCGGCAGCTTCCGCCGATGCCAGCGAATCAACCGGTAAACCGCTCAACGCAGCCGCCTCGCTTTCGTTGGGAATCAGATAATCGATCAGCGAATACCAGTCAGCAGGCAACGGCGCGTTGGCTGGCGCAGGGTTAAGGATGACAATTTTGCCCAACTCGCGGCCGCGCTTGAGGGCATAGGCCACCGTATCCATCGGCACTTCAAGCTGACAGATGATCACATCGGCTTCAGCCAGCTTCGCATCAAATGCTGCAACGATATCCGGCGAAAGCCGACCATTGCCCCCGGCCACGATGACAATGGCGTTCTGACTGCTGGCATCTACCACGATCAGCGCAACACCACTTGAAACATCGGTCACCGTGGTTACGGCCTGACAATCGATGCGCTCGACCAACAGGCCTGCACGCAGTTGCTCGCCATAGGCGTCATCGCCAACGCAACCTATCATGGCGACACTCGCCCCCAGGCGCGCAGCGGCTACGGCTTGATTGGCGCCCTTGCCTCCCGACACAATCGCGAACGAGTCACCCGCTAATGTTTCCCCAGCACGAGGCAGACGCTCGGCACGGGTGACCAGGTCCATATTCAAGCTGCCCACTACCACTACTTTTGCTTGCATGCGTCAGCACTCTTTAATCTGTTTCAGCGAAAGGCGTTGAAGATATTGGCTGGGGGTGCCGTGGACTCGCGAAGGACAATGTCGGGCTTCACGATCCGATGCTCGACAGCCGTGGCAGCGGGCGCAGCGATACGCCGCAACAATATCTCGGCGGCCATTTCACCCAATTTCAGGATCGACTGCCCAACAGTGGTCAGCGCTGGATACACGTAGCGACTCATCTGAATATCGTCGAACCCAATAACCGACAAATCACAGGGGACGCGAATGTTGCGCTCGGCGGCAGCGCGCAAAACGCCGATGCCAATCATGTCGTTACCCGCAAATATCGCGGTCGGCGAGTTTTGCGTCAGGAGTCCCACTGCAGCCTGATAACCAGCGGGACTGGTGAAGTCGCTTTCCACCACCCACTCGTTCGGTACAGGCACCTGAGCTTCATGCATGGCGCGACGGTAACCCGCCAGGCGCATCTGGGCGACGCTCGTTTCCGCTGGCCCACAAATGCAGGCAATATGCCGATGACCGAGCTCAAGCAAGTGGCAGGTCGCCAGGTACGCGCCCAGCTCATGATCGATGCGCACCAGATCGGCAACAATGCCTTCCAGATCTCGGTCGACAATAACCATCGGCGTACGCACGGCGGCTAATCCAGCCGCCAATCCTGGATCGCCACCCACCGACGAGACAATCAAACCATCGACACGTTTTTCCAGGAGCACGCGCAGGTAACTGCGTTGTTTTTCCGGGTTGTCATCGGAGTTGCACAAGATCACGCAAAACCCGTTGCGCTCGCAGTAGTCCTCAATCCCCCGCGCCAACTCGGCAAAGTACGGGTTGATACCGTTAGGAATCAGCAGGCCGATGGTCGACGTCGCCCTGGCTTTAAGGGATCGAGCCACGGCACTCGGCACATAGTCGAGTTGAATGATCGCCGCCTCGACCTTCCGGCGGACGTCGTCGCTGACCGGGCGCGACTTGTTCAGCACATGGGACACCGTCGTGTAGGAAATTCCTGCCAGCGCGGCTACATCTTTGATCGTGGACATATCAAGCCTTCCGACGTGCGCGATTGCTGCGATAAGTATCAAGCACCACGGCGACAACGATTACCGCGCCCGTGATGATGCGTTTGGTCGGTTCGGTCGCTCCGATCTGTGCCAATCCAGCAGCAAGTACCGAGATAATCAGGACCCCGAAGAACGTACTGATCACGGAGCCGCGCCCACCCATCAGGCTGGTGCCCCCAATAACGACCGCCGCGATCACCTGCAATTCCAGACCGGAGCCAGCGTTAGGGTCTGCGGCTTCCAGACGCGAGATCTGGAACAACGCTGCGACCCCGGCCAGCAGCCCCATCAGCGAAAACACCATAATCTTGTAGGGTTTTGGATTGATGCCGGCCAGACGAACCGCTTCTTCATTAGTGCCAATACCGATCAGGTAACGGCCGAACACGGTGCGGGTCAGCACGGCTTGGGCGATGAAGATGATCAGCAGCGCAATGATGAAGGACGGAGAGATCCCGAAAGCGACCGGGTTCGATAGCCACGCGAATGCATCACCGATATAAGCGGTTCGCGACCCCGTCATCTGGTAGGCCACACCACGGGCCATTTCCAGCACGCCGAGGGAAACGATAAACGATGGAATGCGCCAAGCCACCGTGATCGAACCGGTGATGGTGCCCGCGACGGCCGCGCAGGTCATGCCCAGCAAGGCTGCTGGCACGACGCCCCAGCCCCAGCCGAGGATTGCCACACTGACTGCAGAAGCTGCAAGTGCCAGAACAGATCCCACCGACAAGTCGATGCCGCCGATGATCAGGATGAAAGTCATGCCCACCGCCAGCACCATCAAGTCCGGTATCTGGTTGGCCAGGGTGCTGAAAGTCTCATAAGACAGGAAGTGATCACTGAGCACGGAAAACAACGCAATCATTGCGAATAACGCACCGGCCAGTCCCAGGTAGGTGCCGAGTCCGAAATAATGACTGCTGCGCTTGCCCGACGAAGGCAATGTTTGGGGTGCGGCTGAAGTTTTCATCAGTTATTCCTGGGAGCGACTTCAGTGAGCCGCGTATCACGTTTTGGGTAGCCGGCAAACGCGGCGGCAAGCAATTCATCCTGGGTCCAAGTGTCGCGTTCGAAGGTATCGATCAAACGCCCGGCCGATAGCACCCCGATACGATCACAGATCAGCATCAACTCACGCAGATCACTCGACACGACGACCAGCGCCCTGCCCTGGCGTGTCAACTCTCCCAGCAACGCATAGATATCGAATTTGGCGCCAACATCAATGCCTCGGGTCGGCTCATCGAACAGCATCACTGTGCAGTCACGCTCAAGCCAGCGACCGATGACGACTTTTTGCTGATTGCCACCAGACAACTCGGAGACACATTGCATCGGACTGGCGCTGCGAATGCGCATGGCATCGACCTGACGCTGGGCCAGACGCAGTTCATCATGACGATTGACCACGCCGGCTTTGGAAATTGCCGGCATATTGCCCAGCGCGATATTGGCGCTGATCGATTGGGTCAGTAGCAGACCTTCGCCCTTGCGATCCTCGGTAATCAGCGCAATACCCTGCTTGACGGCATCGACTGGCGAATGGATGGTCACCGACTGCAGGGGACTGCCAATCTCGATACCGCCCGTGTCGGCGATGTCAGCACCGTAGATCAGGCGCAGAAGCTCGGTGCGCCCGGCGCCGATCAATCCGGAAATACCGAAAATCTCGCCGCTACGCACCTCGAAAGAGACATCACGCACCTTGTCCGCGCGACCCAGGCCTTTAACCGCCAGGGCAACGTCGCCAATCTGACGTGGACCGAGGTCGATCTGCTCACCCAGTTCACGCCCGACCATCAGCGTGACCAGTTGCTCGCTGCTGTAGTCAGCCATCGGTTCGATACACACCAACCGGCCGTCACGCAGCACGGCAATACGCTGTGCAACCTGGGCCAGTTCTTCCAGCCGATGAGAGATATAAATGATCGACACCCCGCGGGCTTGCAGGCGAGTGATCTGCTCGAACAGCATCTCGACTTCTCGAGACGTCAACATCGCGGTGGGTTCGTCGAGAATCAGGACATGGCAGTCACCGATCAGGTTACGGGCAATCTCGATCATCTGTTGATGCCCAATCCCCAACTCGCCGACCAGAGTGTCTGGGTCGATAGCATCCAGCCCGACCTGAGCCATGGCCTGAATAGCATCAGCGCGCAGTTGCTTGCGATTGATCCAGCCCGCGCGACTCGGCAGGTTGTCCAAGAATAGATTTTCCGCCACGGACAACGTGGGCAGCAGATTCAACTCCTGCATGACCATGCGAATACCCAGCTTTTCCGCCTGGGTTCGACTGCCGGGTTCGTAGGCCTGTCCCTGAAATTGCATCTGCCCGGTTGTGGGCGAGACCAGCCCGCCGATAATCTTCGACAGGGTACTTTTACCGGCGCCATTTTCGCCCGTCAGGGCCAGCACTTCCCCGCGCAGAAGCGTCAGGTCGATGTCGCTGAGAACCGGTTGGGCGTAGGTTTTACCGACGCCGCTGACAGATAGAACAGCCGCCTGAGCAGACACAGACATAACACTCTCCACGCGCCCGCCACGATGAGCGAACGCTGCATGCGGGAAACTACTTCTTGGTGATCAGTTCAACTGGCGTTTCGATCACGCCATTGGCGGCGCCCTCGACAGTTTCACCCTTGAGCATTTTCAGCGCAGTCTGGATACCGAACACCGCCTGTCTGGCCGCGAACTGATCGGCAGTGGCCAATATGCGGCCGTCCTGCAGCATGGGCTTGATGGCGTTGATGTTGTCGTAACCAACCACTTTTACTTTACCTGCCTTACCTGCCGCCCGAATCGCCGAGACCGCGCCCAGCGCCATGCTGTCGTTACCGGCCAGCAATGCCTTGAGATTCGGGTACTCGTTGAGCATGGCCGAAGCTACGGCGTTGCCTTTATCGATTTCCCAGTTACCCGATTGCGTGGAGACAATATTCATCTGCGCGGCATCCATGGCATCCTTGAAACCCGCTGTGCGTTGCTGGGCATTAGTGGTGGTCGAAACGCCTTCGATAATGCCGACTTCATCGCCAGCTGCTAACTGCTTGGCCAGGTAGTCACCCACCAGACGTGCACCTTTGTGGTTGTCCGGGCCTACGAACGGCACGCTGATGCCTTTGCTTTTCAGCACATCGACATCCAGTTGGTTATCAATGTTAACCACGATAATACCGGCATCCCTAGCCCTCTTGATCACCGTCACCAGCGCCTTGGAGTCCGCAGGAGCAATGACCAGCGCATTGACTTTCTGCACGATCATCTGGTCGACGATAGCGATCTGGGCACTGGTGTCCGACTCATTTTTGATGCCATTGGAGATGAGATCAAAATCAGCCGAATGCTCTTTCTGGTAGGCCTTGGCGCCGTCTTCCATGGTCAGGAAGAACTCATTGGCCAACGACTTCATCACCAGCGCGACTTTGGGCTTTTCCGTGGTTTGAGCATGCGCAGCAGAAAGCGGCAGGATGGCAGAGGCTGCGGTGAGCATAGCGACAGCGAGAAGACGTGCAGCGAATGGCAGCTTCATGAGTTCACTCCGATCTTATGATTATTTTGCATCGATTGCGCGCACGCAAACGTTTGCTTTGCCGGACTATGAGAACGGCGGCCATTTTTGTCAACCGCCACGGCGCGCCGCCATACGGGATAATAAAGTTGCAGAGCGCTATTCCTCCATTCTGCTTTCGGATAGCCGAACAGCAAAGTCTCCAATGTTCGGAAAGCCGAATACCAACACACCCACCTATAAAAATAAATAGTTATAAATCAGTATCTTAGATCAATACATAATGATCAATTCTGTTGGTATAGATCATGCTCTTGTCTAGTGCGGCCCGGGTCAGGTGAGCCTGCATCAGGTTCGCAAGGCTCATGAATCAAGCACTCCCATAACAAGAGAAATAAAAATTGAAAACTATATTCCATAGCTTTGTACCGAGCGCCCTTGCGCTGATGCTGCTGTTGCCGACAGGCGTTTCAGCCAAAGAAGCAGAACAACAACAAAAGCTCGCTAACGTCGTCATTCTTGCCACTGGCGGCACCATCGCTGGCGCTGGCGCGAGCGCTGCCAACAGCGCGACTTACCAGGCGGCCAAGGTCGGTATTGATAAATTGATTGCGGGTGTGCCGGAGCTGAGTGCACTGGCCAATGTGCGCGGCGAACAAGTCATGCAAATCGCGTCGGAAAGCATCACCAACGAAAACCTGCTGCAACTGGGTAGACGTGTCGCCGAACTGGCCGACAGCAAAGATGTGGACGGCATCGTAATCACCCACGGCACCGATACCCTGGAAGAAACGGCCTACTTTCTCAATCTGGTAGAGAAGACCGACAAGCCCATCGTTGTCGTAGGCTCCATGCGTCCAGGGACAGCGATGTCTGCGGATGGCATGTTGAACCTGTACAACGCGGTTGCCGTTGCGGGCAGCAAAGAGGCACGTGGCAAGGGTGTTCTAGTGACGATGAACGACGAGATTCAGTCGGGTCGCGACGTCAGCAAAATGATCAATATCAAGACCGAAGCCTTTAAAAGCGCATGGGGTCCGCTAGGCATGGTGGTCGAAGGCAAGTCCTACTGGTTCCGCTTGCCCGCCAAGCGTCACACCATGGATTCGGAATTCGACATCAAGCAAATCAGCACGCTGCCTAAAGTCGATATTGCCTACTCCTATGGAAATGTCTCGGACACTGCTTACAAGGCACTGGCTCAGGCAGGCGCAAAAGCGATCATCCACGCAGGCACTGGCAACGGCTCGGTATCGTCCAACGTAGTGCCCACCCTGCAGGCCTTGCGCAAAGACGGGATCCAGATCATCCGTTCATCCCACGTTAACGCTGGCGGTTTCGTACTGCGCAATGCGGAACAACCTGATGACAAATACGATTGGGTCGTCGCCCACGATCTGAACCCTCAAAAAGCCCGCATTCTTGCAATGGTCGCGCTGACCAAGACCAACGACAGCAAAGAGCTGCAACGGATTTTCTGGGAGTATTGATCATTCCTGCACTTGCCCGCTCTGCGCGCTGCACTGCGTAGAGCGGGCAAGTGCCACTCCATCTTGTTGTCAGACCTTAGCGCGCTTTACTCCTGCACATCGAGGCAGAGACTCGACAGGCAGTTGCGAAAATCCCCACGTTGAAATACTGTATGCGCATACAGCCAACCAAGGATCTCCTCCGTGGCAAAGAATTCTGCAGCAGCACCTTCAGCCCCCAGCTCCTACGAACGACTCGGCATCCGGGTTCAGAAAGTGATCAACTCACCAACCGCGCAAAAGGCCCGGGCAGCACTGATATACCGATTGACCGACGAGGTAGAAGACGAGTGGAATCAGTTACTTGAAGAAATAGCGGAGAACGACAACGTCACCCTCGCCTACCGCGATGACGGTGGCGTGCAGATATTCTGGACCGTGCCGAAGGAAGATTAACGGCATGATTGTTCGAATAATTGCCCTGCTGACCCTAAGTTTCTGCATCGCTGCCCATGCCGACGCACCTCGCACCTTCAGTGAAGCAAAAAAGATCGCCTCGGGCCTGTATGCCCCGCAGTCGACAGAGTTCTATTGCGGCTGTAAATACAGCGGTAACCGGGTCAATCTCGCCGCTTGCGGTTATGTTCCGCGCAAAAATGCCAACCGCGCCAAGCGGATCGAATGGGAGCACATTGTACCTGCCTGGCAAATTGGCCATTTACGTCAATGTTGGCAAAACGGCGGCCGGGGAAACTGCACAAAAAACGACCCTGTTTACCAACGCGCCGAAGCTGATCTGCATAATCTGGTGCCCAGTATTGGCGAGGTGAACGGTGACCGAAATAACTTCAGCTTCGGCTGGCTTCCGGTTCAGACAGGGCAGTACGGGTCTTGCCTGACGCAGGTGGATTTCAAAGCAAAGAAAGTGATGCCTCGTCCGTCAGTTCGCGGAATGATCGCCAGAACGTATTTTTATATGAGCAAGCAATACAGCCTGCCCTTGTCCAAACAGGATCGCCGACTCTATGAGGCCTGGAACAAGACTTATCCTGTCGATGCGTGGGAAATTCAGCGCAATCAACGCGTGGCGTGTGTGATGGGCCGAGGCAATGCCTTCGTTGGCCCCGTTAACCTGAAAGCCTGCACATAACAGCAAAAAAGCCCGGCACGTGTGAAAGTGTCGAGCTTTTTTCGCGGCTGGACCAGATTTTATGGCGCCTCAGCCGCATCCTCTTCCGCCTGAATGCGCAGAGAACGCTGGATCATCAACTCCGAGGCGTAATCAGCGGCCAGCTCGGCAGCATCAAGCGGTTCGATGGCACCACGACTGATCAACCCGGTCAAGGCAGAGGCCGCAAACATATCCCAAATGTCTTGTTCATCATCAAGCAGTGACATGTGTACTTCCTCATTTGAATGTAGACGGCACTGTAACACCAGATGCTGACTTCACCGTCCGACTTCCCCTCAGAATCACCAAGAGCCATAAGCCACTCAACCGTTTCAGCTTTGCGCAGGCAGAGTGCCACTGATCGGATAGGCATTCTAATTGATACAAAGTAGTGCAAAACGGCGTAATTATTTTTGCGGGGTTAATCCCCACTAAAGTACGGCAATCCTGAGCCCGATATCGGGGATACACACTTCACCAAGCAATGGCATCCGCGCCGTAGCCGCTTGAAATTGTTTGCATGCCTACATCGACGTAGAAATGAAAAGTAGTGCATTACGCCTTCTGCGTGGATGCCCTACGGGTACAAGGGAACGTGCATATTTTCAGAGACGTGATACGTCTAACGAGCGGAGGGGCGATATGGATCAGTTGAAAGCGTTCGAGATTAATTATCATTTCAAGGGGCAGTGTCGGCATTTTTTTCATGAGGCCCTGCACCTGTGCGAAAGCGATGCATTGCACTTCGCTACGCTGCATGCGGGGGTAGGAAGCGTCAACGACAATGTAGCGGCAGGACCCGTTCGGCTGGCACTCCGCCAGGCTGAAGGTCTTGGTGTAACCGAAGTTCAATGGCGGCGAGCCACGTAGACTTGGTGTCCTCCCTGCACGATGCGGCTCTGATCATCTATGAGCCGGTCAGAACTGCATCGCATCAGGGGAACGGGAAGCGGGTTACAGCGGGTGTCTAATACTCGTCATCCCGACAACTGTGACTTTATTGGTCTGCCCATGTGCGTGGAGCCGCAGGACGGTCAAACAGGCGCATATTCACCGGTGCCCTCGGGCCATGGTGTCAGCAGTTCAAAACCGGTCTCAGTGACAGCAACCATATGCTCCCATTGAGCGGAGAGGGATTGATCGCGGGTCAGTACGGTCCAGCGATCGGGCAGCACCTTGGTCCCAGGCTTGCCGACATTAATCATCGGCTCAATGGTAAACACCATGCCCACCTTGAGCTTGAGCCCTTGCCGTGAGCTACCGTAATGCAGCACCTGCGGTTCTTCATGGTAGTTACGACCAATGCCGTGTCCGCAGTATTCGCGCACAACACTGAAGCCCTCGCGGTGCGCTACCGTCTGAATGGCATGACCGATATCGCCCAAGGTCGCTCCCGGTCGGACAGCGTGAATCCCGGCAAGGGTTGCCTCATAAGTGGTATGCACCAAGCGCTTCGCGGTCGGGCTGACGTCTCCCACGAAATACATCCGACTGGTATCACCAAACCAACCGTCCTTGATCACAGCCACATCAATATTGACGATATCCCCATCTTTGAGAATATCCGACGCCGATGGGATTCCGTGGCATACCACAGTGTTCGGCGAGATACAGGTGGATTTGGTAAAGCCGTGATAGCCGATGTTCGCTGGAATAACCTTTAACTCATCAACGATATACGCGTGACAAATCTTATCCAGCGCTTCAGTGCTGACACCCGCTTTGACATGACTGCCAATCATCGCGAGCACATCTGCAGCCAACCTTCCGGCAACCCGAAGCCTGACCAGATCATCTTCAGTCTTAATGCTGACAGCCGCACTCATTACAACGCCTCCTGCAAATTTTCCATCGACGGAGAGAGACCGAACGGGGTTACCGACAGGACCGTGCCACCAGCATTTTCGGCACGAATGAGCAATTGGCAGATGTCGCTGTAATTGAGTGCAGGATGCAGTTCAGCCATCATGCCGATCTTCATCCAATGCTCAGCTTGAGCGTTGATAGAGCGGCTTAACGCTGCGCTCGCGGTCCGAGCATTGGCATGCATGTGTTCCGAAATTTTTACCAGGCCCACAGGATCACCTCAGGAAAATAATATATGAATCATATACGATTCATATATCAACGATCAAGAGCGAGGAGCGGTAGAGGACGCGTTGCAGATGAAACAGGATGTAGCAACACAGTGAGACACTGCTATTCAGTCAGGCATTCCGATAGCGACAGCGCCAACTGGCTGATCGCATCCTGGTCCAGGTCGGTCAGTGCGCGGTAGTGAATGATTACATTTCGTTCCGCATCACTGAGACTGTCGATGCGCAACGGTGTTCGGCACCCGGAGAGGAGATAGAGCACATCGACACCCTTGACACCCAGCGCCGCCAAATAGTCCGAGCGCGGGGTACGCTCGCCACTTTCATACTTGCCTTGTGCATTGGCCTCTACACCGCCAATTGCAGCAAATTCCTGCTGAGAAAGCCCTAGGGTCTTTCGCTCTTCCTTCAACCGCGAACCAAGATGATTCATTTGGGTTTACCTAAAGAGGAATGTCACTCATAACGATACGCTCACTTTACTTGCGACGTTGAATAATCAGGCGAGCACGGCATGCAGCTACCTGGCAGTCGGCCGCCTTCCTCCATCAGAACACAGGGCAATCGCTGGACGCTTCGGTAGCGGCGTGCGGTCAGCCCCCGAATACCTCCATCAAAACAGCCCGACCAATGGAGATTCTAATTCCATGGTCTGAACAATTCAGGCCCGGCAATAATCAATTTTCAGAGGTGTTATCGGGGCCGCTGGCGTTTTGAAGCGACTACACGGAGGCTCACTCGTCAGCGCATGACCAAGTCTTCGTCGGGTTTCGTGGGCCGCGGCGAAATAATTTCGAGTGTAGCCAGATTCACCAGCGTGAAATAACCGCTGCCATTAAAACGCCAGCCACCCGTATCAATGTGGAAAACGTTGCCCAACAGTTCGGGTCGGCTCAAGGGAGAATGACCGACAAACAGGGCGCGCACATCGGGTATTCCACTGGAATCTCTGAGGCGAAGGCGCTCACGTGACCATTGGCAGTATTCCTCGAGACGCCCCGAATCCGGCAGATGCCCCAAAAGCGCGCCACGAAGCATTGCCCAGGTAGGTGTCGGACAGTCGGCATGCACCATGCCTATCAACCCTGACGGGGTATCGACTTCAATAGCGATGGGCATCTGCTTAAAATATGCGACGAACTTCTGCTGCTCGCTAGGGGCAAGCCTGAGAAACCAGGCGCCCCCGCTTGCCCGATACATCGGATAATCAAGATCGCTGTGCTGCACATGCTTGATAGCCAACGCTTCATGATTGCCCTGCACCGCAAAAAACCAAGGCTGGGCCAGCCAATCGAGAACCCGTTCACTTTCAGGGCCACGATCAACCACGTCTCCCACGCTAAACAAGCGATCGACCTCCGGAGCGAAACCAACTGCTTCTAACGCGGCTTGCAACCGAGTGAAATGCCCATGGATATCACCCACGACGAAGTCACGGCCCTGCGTGTTTCTTTCAAAGTGTTTGAACCTGCTCACGCCGCGCCCTCCCCTTCGTCGATCAAAATGCCCTCTTCGCCAGGCAATTCCTCAACGCTCAGAATGACCGGTCAGGGCTTAAGCGGAAACTCTTCGTCCTGTTCTGACAAGCTTTTCCCGTCATCGGGATGCTTCCAGTCTTGCGAAGGAGGAGTTTCGTCTTCGACAGGGAGGCTGTTGTCCGGATCAGGCATTCCCGATCCGGAATCAGGAGAGTGATCGCCTCTTTGTTTTTTTTGATCAGTGTTCATATGCACCTCGCTATAGAACGAACCCACGGTCGTCGCTTCGCCAAAAGACACTGACACATTGCGCCCCGATTCTTTAGCAGAATAAAGCGCTGAATCAGCACGCTCAATAAACTGCTCAATATTCCCATCGACGCCTGGAAAGCAGGTATAGCATCCAAGGCTTATGGTGAGGTTACCGAGCGGGTTACGTTGATGAATAATATGTTCACTCATAACCCCCAGTCTGATTTTTTCCGCGATGACAAATGCGCCCTTCTCATCCGTATCAGGCAGAAGCACCGCGATTTCCTCGCCCCCATAGCGCACAGCAAGGTCTGCTTCCCGCTGCAAAGACTCACGGACAACACGTGCTACTGCGGCAATGCAGTGATCGCCAGCAACGTGACCATAGGCATCATTGAAGCTTTTAAAATAATCGATATCTAACATGATAAGGCTCATTGGGAGGGTCGTCCGTGCGCCTCGCTTAAACTCAGCGTTTAAGGTTTCCTGAAAAAGCCTACGGTTCGCAAGACCTGTCAGACCGTCGTGCGTTGCCATAATCTGCAAATCGTCTTTCGCGCTGCGTAAATCGGTTTCGACACGCTGACCGTTCCGCAACTGCTGTATGAATAACACCCCGAACAGGCAATTGATAATGAGCACGGCCCCAATGATCGCGGCAGATTTGTACACATTTTTTTGCCATTCGTTAAGGATAGAATCTCTAGAGATGGCGGCTACCACTACCAGCGGATAGGTTTTCAACTGTTGGTATCCACAGAGCCTTACGGTCTGGTCAACCACTGACGTTATCATTGCGGTGCCGGAACTGGACCGTGGCAGATAGTTTTTAAATATATCCCCTTGCGCGACAGACGTCCCGATCAACGCGTCGTTGAACGGACGTCTGGCCAAGAGCGTCCCATCGGTTAGCGCAATAAACATCGCACCGTTTTTGTTGATATCAAAACCTTCAAAGAACTTATCGAAATAAGACATCTTGATGGCCGCCAACACCACACCGTTAAAATGACCTTCTCGGTCATTCACCCGACGGGAGATAGTAACAACCCACTCGCCCGTCGCTCGACTGCGGATCGCATGGCCGATCCGCGGGTTTGGATCATCATTATTTTGATGATAGATGAAATAGTCTCGATCAGAGCTGTTCATCTCAGCAGGGATGCCAGTAAACGAAGTCACGACCCATTGACCATGTTTATCAAAAAAGAATAGTCCATGCAGCTGTTCAATCGCACTCACACGATCGACAAAAACCTCATGCAAACGGTCTATTTGACCGGGGCCATAACCGTCAGCTTGCAGCCATCCTACCAATCCGGCCAGTACAATATCGGCTTCGTCAAAGGTGTCCTCCGCCTCCTGCGCCATCGAGCGCGCAAGGTTTGAAGACGATATCTCAGCTTGCGCCAGCTCGTGGACCTTGGACTGCTGCAGTTGAAGCAAAGACAAACCGATGATGGATGAACAGACCACGATGATGAATACCACCGCGCATTTCAGCATAGGTATGCGTTTTAATTCTTCAGCGGGCAAAGCATTGATGAGTGGAGGCACTGACTAATCCTGATAATACGGTGTTGCCGTTTAATGAAACATAAGCCTGTAACAGTGGAACCAGCCCGCCTGATTCCGGATCAATTATAGGCTTGTGTGGCCATCAGCTGCATGATGCGAATTTTTTTTGAGACCTCGGTACCGTGAGTAAGCCGAAAAGAAAATTATGTCGCGACACCCTTCGATGATTCGCGCAATCTATTGCACAACCGCGAACGCATCGCAGCCTAATTTTTTCATCTGGACGTCAAATGATCCCCAACGCAGAACTCTACAATCCATCCACCGAATATGCCGACAAACTGGTCACACGCATCGGGCAGACACCTGCATGGATCGCAAAACGCATCGGCGTCACCGACAGGCGCATACGCTACATCCTTGATGGCTCACGAACCGTCAAAGGGGTAACCAGCCCTATTCAGATGACCTATACAGAGCAGTTCGCCCTTGAGTGTCTTGTGGCCGAGGTTAAAACCAAAAACAAATAATCCCGCCGCACGGGCCTCTCCGGGGTTGGAGCCCGTTTGCCTCACTTACGAGCGCCCATCGTTTTCAGGCTCGATATTCCAGACATTCAGCGCCCATTGATCGACCCCAGCATGTCGCCGGGGTCTACGCTCCAACCTGACAATTGACTGCATACCCGACGACTCAACTGGAGGCTCAAATCGGATGTCGCTTGCGCTGGTTTATGCAGAAGCTGGTGACATTGGAATTTGCCAGGCTTGCCCTCCGCTGAAGAAGCTTGAGCTCTACCTGCTTGCATCGTGTATCCATCGAGGATTCTTGCTGCAGGAACAGTTCACAGTCCGTATCTGCGGCTCTGGCGATTTCAATCAGCCTCTGCGCTTTAATCGGATCTTCAGGTTCGTACATTGTTCGCCCCTGCTTAAACCGCGCGCCCCTCTATGCAGTCCTACTCGTGAGCCATGATAGTTGCGCTCTCACATACACATATAAACACTTCTGAACCTTATTGAGCCATTTTATACACTTAATAATATTTGTCTGAACCTCTGCATGGTACAGAAATAAAGTCGCGCCAAAGTTGCTTAAAAAAAGAGATCGACAAGAGGTGCGCAGACTGCACACCGAGTAAGGGTCATGCTCACTCTTGAGAAGCACAAAAAGTGAATTCGTTCATGTCAGCGATGCTGTTGCACATGGGGATTAACGTGTGAGCGGATGGCCGAACGGAACGCTGAAGCCAGCAGCATTACGGTGGCCACCGCCACCGTAATGCTGAGCGATTACCGAGACATCCTCGCCTGCGTCTGAGCTACGCAGGCTGAAGAATCGGCCGTCCGGGGTGTCCCAGTAGCAGGCGGCGAAAGGCTCGCCCGCACACATCAGGTGCCCTGCATCGCTGGTCAGCGTATACGGGAGGTTTGCCACCGGCACGTCATGGCCGCCGATCACCATCCGGCGCTTGGTCACGCCAACCAATTCCGCGACATCCTTTTGCAGCTTACGCTCGATAGCGATGCCGTCTGATCGAAGCATGGCTAGATCAGACTCGATCAGCCTGTCCCAGACGTCGAAGTCATAGGGGTAACTGAAGACGCTGGCCTGTATCTCGCGGGTGCCGTCCAGCTTGAACAGCCACAAGTCCCGATCCTCGATGTGATTGATTAGCGCGGGGCGAGGTGTTTCTGGAAAAAAGAAGTCCCAGGCAATGCCTGCGCCCGAGCGGTTCATATCAAACAGTGCGCCTATGTGGGGGGAACCTGAGCTGATGCATTTGCTCCGGCAATCCGTTTGGAACTGCGCATAGGTGTTGCCAGCAAACGGTAGGGACTTGAGATCGTCCTGTGCCGTCTTGTGATGATCCAGGATCAAAACAGAAGCCGCAGCTTCGCCCATCGCTATCAATACCTCGGCAGGGTACGAAAAATCCACAATCACGACATGCTTGCCCGCAACGTCCGGCACCGGCTTGCCGTAAATGCCAGCATGAAACTCGATGTCGGCGCCCAAGGCTTTACGGACAACCCAGGCGGCGCCAAAACCGTCTGCACAGTGACCGTGGTAAATGCAAAGGATGGGGCGCTGATTATCGGGCATGGAGAATTCTCGTCTGGCGGCACCGGCTGCACGTATTGTAAGTGAATACCCTGCAGTGATGACGTGTGGTGTTCGGTGCGGCGTTTGAGCTCGGATTTGATCCGTATGCTCTGGCACTATAAGCCAAGCTTGATGTGGCCACCTGCGTTAAGGGGGCCTCCCGGTAGTCCGCTACTCGGTGATGCTCTCTTGATGGTTCAACTGCATTGGGCTTGATTTTTCACCTATGTGGCTCCAATGACTGTGAAGCTTTCGGGATGGCAACCAAAAATAAAAGCCTGACGCTATGATAGAGCGGACAGGGCAGGTGGTGATGTAAACAGAATGGATCAGGAGGATTCGGCGTTACCTTTCGTCTCTTTCTCATCGGAGTCAAAAAGCGTGCTAATCAAACGCTTGATGTCGTTCTGGACGTCTTCTGGCAAACCGTCCAACTCTTCCAGAACCTTGGCATCCAACGCAGTGATGCTGTCGATCGACCTGGCTTTCCTGACGCCGGTCACCACGAACAATATGTCTACGCCCACGGCTGCGATCAAGGAGAGATAGGTCGCGTTCGGGAAGCGCTTGCCTCTTTCGTACGCACCTTGCGCATTGGCTTCAATTCCGCCAGCGGCGCCCAGGCCGGCTTGAGAAAGCCCGAGTCTTTTTCGTTCTTCTTTTAGTCGCAAACCAATGCCATTCATGTGACCTCCTTTTGAAGCCGAAGCAAACATTCATAGGAGGTTAGCGCAAACCTCAGCATTACATGCATAGCTTGTCTGACGCAGGTACAAGCGATGGGCGCAGCCTCCAGGCTGACAGTGTCACACAGTGAATCATTGATCTATTTAATGGTCGTATTACTTGTTGATCGCCCCATGACTAAAAGTCACTGGCAGCGACAACTCTTCGCAGGGGTTCTGTCCTTGCTTTATCGGACGATAAAATGAAACGAACAGCTATATTTATCTTGGTGATTTCGGGCTCCCTTCTGCTAGGAGGCTGCTGGCCGTACTGGGAGGATGGAGGAGGACGTGGTCGTGATCATGACCGCGGTCATGATCACGAACGTGGTAATGACCGTGGCGATGATCGGGGATATGACCATGACCGCGGGCGTGATCGCGATGGTGGAGACCAGGATTATCGCCGGTAAGCTGCTCCAATAGCGCGAACCCGTTTTGCTGTCCGTCCCAGTATCCCGCAAAGGCTTCTGGCGGCTGCAATCCGGGTAGGTGCCAGTCGGGTTAACCGAGAGACTTCCACTTCCACCGGATGATCCATAGGCCTCCCGGGTACCTATGGCCGCAGAAATATAGTTGAGCATCTGGATGCATGTTCAGACTGTATAATCCCTGAAAAGCTCCTCTTTGATAATCAGCAACGCGTCATCGTAGTAACGCTCACCGCGAGCCTCACTTAGCGGTATGGACCTGACGCTTCCCTCACCACCAAGAGGCGTATGCTCGCAGGTGATAAAGAACTCTGCGGTTTCTGCCCTGAATTCCAAGTAGTAAAACAGCTCACGTCCCTCTCGATCCCAGTAACCTATTTCTCTTCGCATCAGTTTCCACCGCAGGACTGTAAAGTTTCCCATTCTACTGGCCGCGGCCACTGCGCCAAAATTCGCTCATGACTGAATGTAGCTTTCGAGCTATCTGTACGCAACGAATCACCCTCACCTACTCCGAAACGATTAGATGGCCCGCCATTGATCGGGCCGTCTGTACTAGCCCCCCCTTCGTCGCCTCGACATTGATTTCGCGTCACCCCGCTGCGCACACTGATCCTACTGAAGGATCAGTACCCATGTGTGAAATAGAGAGCCGGCCCAGCGCGGGCTTTTTTGTGGGTGCGTCAGGCATGACACGTTGCGCGCAAGCGTAACCAGTTTGGCTGTGGTGACCACGCGGGTGACTTGGAGATGAAAGTCCTCTACACACCCGGCAAAGGGAAGTGTTAGCCAAAGGCAAGGGTGTCGCGGGCGATTGCGAACCGGAAGGAAGCCCGAGGCAAATTACCTTGGGATATCTGAACGTTTGCCACTGTACTACCGAGCGTCCCGAGGCGACGGGATGAGCTGGCATCAACCGCCGAGGCTAAGGGTGGCGAGGATGAGCCTGCATCGCTTGCGCGACCGTCTCAGGGACCTGCTACGCAGTGCTCGGGACCACAAGATGGCGAGCGTCATCAGGCGGATAAACCGCCTTCTTCTCGACCACCTCGTTATCTTCGGTCGCTATATCCACTTCAGCGTCACAGTGCCGTCATCGTTGAAAGCCATTGCGATCAAATTCGTATCCGCCAGTAATTCACCCCCATGCAGCCCCGCACCCATGATGCGGCCCACCTTCGGCGAAGGTCGCGCATTCGACTCATGGTTTTACGAGCAAAAAGAGTTTCCAGAGGAATATGCCCAGGCACGTCCTATGCAAACCCCGGACACGCGGCTATCTTCGATATGGCTATAGCTTTGACTGATCTGTACACCGGGACGGTTGCGAAAGGTCGTGCAGAGGTATCAAACCCTGACTACCGTTATATGTGCCGGATCATCGCAGCAATACAGTCGGCTCTGCGCCAGGAATAGCAGTAGGTGGCGGCACAATTAACCTTTTTGGCACCTGATCGCCAAGCTGCTCGCTTACTCAGCGTTCCTGGAGGTCGACTATGGTAGCCGTCCTGTTTACCTTGTATATCCACTACTGCACAGCCCAAGGTTGCGAAACCAAGCCGCTCAGTCAATGGCCCACGCTTGAAGAATGCCTAGCCCAGATCGCGATGTATCACGCAGTTGTGCCCGGAAATTACTCCATGGAATGTAAACAATAAAAATCGGGGCTGGGTCGTCGAATTCAAACAGAGAACACGTGCCCCCTACAGGATGGGCCTTCATTGCTTCAACTACTGCGAAGGAGCTTGGCCGCCAATAAGGACTCGTCGATAACCTGCTGAACGCTCTCAGTGCGCCTTAAAGGCTCCCACTTGTCGTAAGTGTCCACATCGAGTTTGGCTTGCAGAGCCAAGGCATATGGGTCAAATCCGAGCTCAAACGCCGCACCGAATATTGCCACAAGCGTTTGCGCGTAAACGCTTTCTGATCGGATTGTCA
Organism: Pseudomonas sp. MH9.2; assembly: GCF_034353875.1. Lineage (NCBI taxonomy): Bacteria > Pseudomonadati > Pseudomonadota > Gammaproteobacteria > Pseudomonadales > Pseudomonadaceae > Pseudomonas > Pseudomonas sp. MH9.2. Next base: position 5,234,763 of record NZ_CP133784.1, on the reverse strand, counting down.
TATCAGCTCCCTTAGTGGCTTACAGAACCACCTTACAACCCCCCCGAACAAAACAATTCGTTTGGGTGCCAAAAGCAGCATTCAACCACCCTTTTGCATACCATACAAATAGCAACGCATCGTTCAATGCTTAAAGTGACAATCGGTCATAACCACTTACCGCTCCTTCCTCTTATCCACACACCACTTACCAACACGGCGGGACATTCCCTTAAAATTTACGCTGCAGGTACCGACCACCGAGGATCACTCATGCCAGCAAACCAGCACCCAACGATCGACATTTGTCACGGCAACTGTGCGGCGGCTTCGGTGCCGACTGGGAAGATGCAGAGGGGTACGGAAATCCGGCACACCTGCGCATAAAGATGGGCCTAGACTTGCAGGAAGTGGACAGTGAGCGAGTGCGCGCCCCCTACTGCCTCCCCTCATTGGACGTCCGTTACACCGAACTACCTGACGAAGGAGTTCAGGAAGACCATACCGACAAGGTGATTGATTATGTGGGCGCGGATTGGCATTTTGAGGCGGGGCTTTGCAACAGTTTTGCAAATCGCAAACAACAAAAAAGGGCCAACCTTTCGGTTGACCCTTCTAGACCGCCAGCAGGAGCGGATTTTGTTTGGTAGGTACGACTGGACTCGAACCAGCGACCCCACCATGTCAAGGTGACTTCTAGCCACACCTAACCCATTGAATATAAAATAAAATATCCATTGTATCAACTGGCCAAAAAGCCCAAATACACGCTATAAGAATCAATAGCTTAGCGTTGTATTTTCATACAGTAGTAGCCCCTCACCGGCGTCCTACCGACCGAACACAACCCCTATTTTTTATAGGCACTCGGAAAAGGTTATTGTAAGCGCATGACCCAGCTCCAAAGCGCCGGTAACATGATGCCCACGCCCGATATGCTGTACGGGGCCTCTGAATCCGTGTCACCAACGCATAAAGCCATCAATGAGCCCCATCGCTGACCTTGAAGTCAGTTCTGAGGGTTTCTAAAGGAAATTGGCCATAGCCCACAGCACAGCCAGGAACGACCCAGCCAATAACACCAGGAACATGTGAAACTTAAAATTAGTCATGACTCTTATTTCGCAAGGTCACGGCTAATCTATTTATAATATGTTCTACGGCGTGTTTATCGGAAAAGTCCGCAGTCCGTAAAAACTTAATAAGTGCATATTCATCAGCAGAAAGTTCAGCAACAGCATACGGCGTTCGTTTGCCCGTCACGACGAACAGCACATCGATAGCCGTAGTAGACAATCGGCTCAGGTAGTCAGCCCTCGGACACCTCATTCCGCTTTCATAGAGTAATTGCGCATTGGGTTGTATGCCACCAATGGCAGCAACGGCGCTCTGGGTCAGGCTACACGCTTCACGCTCGAGTTTTAATCGCATGCCCAGATTCATCAACGCCATTCCCTTGGATATAACAATGGCGCCATTATAATGGCGCAATGACATCACTGATCAATATCCATTCGGATTAAACCAAGAGAAAATAAATATCCATTTGAATGCAATAATAACTGCACATATCAGATCAGTTGAGCAGCCAAGAAATGGAGCACCTATAACGGTATAGGGTTCGTAGTGAGATGCTGCATGGGTATCTAGGTCGTTCCCTGAATGTAGTGGTCTAATGAAACCGGACACCCATTTAGGCGAGAATGCTCGCCAGATCGAGGTGTCAGATGACCAAACAACGCCGCTCCTTTACTGCTGAATTCAAACGCGAGGCTGCTGACCTCGTGCTCAAGCAAAACTACAGCTACATCGAAGCCAGCCGCTCACTCGGCATTGGTGAGTCAGCGCTGCGCCGCTGGGTTGACCAGGTTCAGAAAGAGCACCAAGGCGTCACTCCGCAGAGCAAGGCGCTGACCCCAGAGCAGCAGAAAATTCAGGAACTGGAAGCCCGGATCGCTCGGCTTGAGCGAGAAAAATCCATACTAAAAAAGGCTACCGCGCTCTTGATGTCGGAAGATCACGAGCGTTTGCGCTGATTGATCAGTTGAGTGCCCATGAGCCGGTTGATTGGCTGTGTAAGGTGTTTGAAGTCACCCGCTCGTGCTACTACGCCCAGCGCCTGCGGCGCCGCACTCCCGATGTTGAACGGCTTCGGTTGCGTAGCCGGGTCAGTGAGCTGTTCTCGCAAAGTCGCAGCGCTGCGGGCAGTCGCAGCATCCTGTCACTGATGCGTGAAGATGGTGAGCAACTCGGTCGATTCAAAGTGCGCAGTTTGATGCGCGAGCTTGATTTAGTCAGTAAACAACCCGGCTCACATGCCTATAAACGAGCGACAGTAGAAAGACTCGATATCCCGAATACCTTGAACCGTGAGTTTGATGTGCCAGCTCCTAATCAGGTCTGGTGCGGTGACATCACCTATATTTGGGCACAAGGAAAGTGGCACTACTTGGCTGTCGTTCTGGATCTCTGCACGCGCCGGATAGTGGGCTGGGCACTGTCGGAAAAGCCGGACGCCGAACTCGTGATCCGGGCCCTGGATATGGCCTACGAGCAGCGTGGCAGGCCTTCGGATCTGCTGTTCCACACCGACCAAGGGTCGCAATATGCAAGCCGCTTATTTCGCCAGCGGTTGTGGCGATACCGCATACGTCAGAGCATGAGTCGCCGGGGAAATTGCTGGGACAATGCGCCGATGGAGCGGGTGTTCCGGAGTTTGAAAACTGAATGGATACCGACCTTAGGCTATAGAACTGCGCAGGAAGCACAGCGCGATATCAGCCATTTTTTGATACATCGGTACAACTGGATTCGGCCGCATCAGTTCAACGGTGGGCTGGCGCCAGCTCAGGCCGAGGAAAAACTTAACGTCGTGTCCGGGATTAGTTGACCACTACAGAACGCCGCGCCTACGGTCCACGAAAAGACTGTCAGACACTGGTAGAGGAGCGCGGCGGAATTATTGGAGGTGGCGTTAGCAAGAAAATCCACTCTCTGGTTGTCGGAAGTATCGGGAATGAGCAGTGGCGTCACAGTAATTATGGGGTGAAAATCATGAAAGCTGCAGAGCTACGCCAAGCCGGCTCCCCTATAGCTATCATCGGCGAACACCAATGGCAGCGCGCCCTGTTCAAATAAGCGCGAGCGGTGTGGCGATTTGTAAAATCAGGAGCGTGGTTGTGAGCACCGAGATTGCCAGAGCACACATGATTTCCGAGCTTTCTAGGCTCGCGGAAGAGTTCGAGTTTTCTGCAAAAGGCTTGAGCGAGCTAAGGAAAGCTGAAGGGTTAATTGATACAGAATCAACAGACCTGATAAACCAACTTCTTTACACCTCCTCCCAACTGAGGGCTCTTGCTGATGCCGCCGAAAAGGGCAGCGAGGATCAGGGCAAGGCTGAGTAGTTGGCGCGCTGGGGATTTGTAGGAGGTCGAAATGGGACTCAACAGACCAACGCAAGAGCTGAATCGCGAACTCAAAGACGCAGCGCTGAGCCTGGAGCAGGCAGCGTCTGAAGTACTCGAAATTACCAAGAGCTGCGGGGATGCCTATGTTGTCGCTGCGCTAAAGCTAATTGCGAAGCTATATGAGGAAGCAGATCGGCTGGCGGCGCTTGCGGATGAGGTGAAGGCGGGAAGGATTGTGCGGGGGAAGGCTGAATAGCTCGCGATCCTAGCCCAAGCATTTTGGTGGGCGACGTATTCGCACTAAAAATTGAAAGACAAAGCAATACCCTGCAGAAGGGTTACTGAATGCCGAAGAAACAACCGGAAAGTAAAGTTGCAGCGACTGCTGCTGAAATTGAGCGCTCTATCCAGGCCCTGAACAAAATGGCGGAACGCCTTTGGGGAGATGGTCGAGAGGCTGAGGCGAAAGCTCTCCTCGACGCCTTGGACGCATTAAACCGGGCGCTTGATCGAATCAGGATTGGAGAGAGTCGAAGGATTCTCCATTGAGCGAGGCTGGCGTTGAGGCTAAGGCTAAGGCGATCCAAAGCTTCAATGATGCCGAGGACGTGCTGCTTGGGTAGTGACACCGTGATCGCCCTCGCCTGAATGGCATGGCGCATCTACTCGGGATTGCAGTGATGAAGGCCCGCATCGAGAAGAAGCTCAGCAAGCGCCTGGTAGAAATTGCCCCATCGATATTCGCTGGTGTCTGGATCGACAAAGACGAGCCAAGCGAGCTTGCGTACAAGCAGCGCACCCGCGTGAGCCACGTATATCCCCCGGTAAAACCCAAGGTTACGAAAACCCGATACACCTTGAAATTGTAATGGGGCAGTCGTTGAGGGAGGTTGTACTGGAGTGCCTACGATCTCCTATCGTCTCTCCATTTCTCATCCATTACAAAACGAAGTCCCGGCGGCGCGAACAAGTGGAAGCCAAGGAGCATTGGTCATCAGTCACGCCTGACTATCTGACCAAGGAGTTCACCAAGGCAAGAGACGCCGCGCATGCTTACGATCACATTGGGCCGGCTGAGCGACCCACTTTCCACGAAGTTCGCGCTTTGGGCTCATGGCTTTACGAGCAGCAAGAGTTTCCTGAGGAATACGTCCAGGCACGTCTAGGGCATTCGGATGCGAAGATGACGCGGCATTATCAGGAGGGACACACCGAGAAGACTATCGAATACCAGACCGTCGGAGCAGACTTGAAATACTGATACCGCTGGTTCGTTTTTCCAAAATATTTCCAAAGTTTTTCCAAACGCCAACAACAAAAAAGGGCCAACCTTTCGGTTGACCCTTCTAGACCGCCAGCAGGAGCGGATTTTGTTTGGTAGGCGCGACTGGACTCGAACCAGCGACCCCCACCATGTCAAGGTGGTGCTCTAACCAACTGAGCTACGCGCCTGCTGTGGGTCGGCATTCTACGGATATATGGATTCGTGTCAACACCTTTTTCGCGCTAACTCCATGAATATGCGTATTTTTTACGGATCGTCCTCTGCCTGTGATCTCACCGCTCACTGGTCGAGGTTTTTTTTCTCAGGTAGCATCTCGGCATCCGTAAAAAATATAAAACAGAGGTTGCAGGATGGCGAACACTCCTTACCCACAGTCTTATTACGCAGCGTCTGCGAACGCGGTGCCTGAGCGCCCTCGACTGGAAGGTGAGGTGGAAACCGATGTCTGCGTGATTGGCGCAGGTTATACCGGGCTTTCCAGTGCGCTGTTTTTGCTGGAGCACGGGTTTCGTGTGACGGTGCTTGAGGCTGCCAAAGTCGGCTTTGGTGCATCGGGGCGTAATGGCGGACAGCTCGTCAACAGCTATAGCCGCGACATCGACGTGATCGAGCGCACAGTCGGGCCCAAGCAGGCGCAACTGCTGGGGCAAATGGCATTTGAAGGTGCCGCGATCATTCGTGATCGGGTGGCCAAGTATCAGATTCAATGCGACCTGAAGGATGGCGGCGTGTTTGCAGCCATCACCAACAAGCAGATGGGCCACCTGGAAGCACAGAAGAAGCTCTGGGAGCGATACGGACACACTCAGCTGGAACTGATGGACAAGCGCCGTATTCGCGAGGTGGTGGCCTGTGATGAGTATATCGGCGGCATGCTCGACATGAGCGGCGGTCATGTCCATCCCTTGAACCTCGCGTTGGGTGAGGCTGCTGCGGTGGAGTCGCTGGGCGGTGTGATTCATGAGCAGTCGGCGGCGATTCGAATCGAGCGCGGCGCCAATCCAGTCGTGTATACCGAACACGGTCGAGTCCGAGCCAGGTTTGTCATCGTAGCCGGCAACGCTTACCTGGGTAATCTGGTGCCGGAGCTGGCGGCCAAGTCGATGCCTTGCGGTACTCAGGTGATCACCACCGAGCCGCTGGGTGAGGCGCTGGCGAGGACGCTGTTGCCGCAGGACTATTGTGTTGAAGACTGTAATTACCTGCTCGACTACTATCGACTGTCCGCTGACAAACGCCTTATTTTTGGCGGCGGCGTGGTGTACGGCGCGCGGGACCCGGCCAATATTGAAGCGATCATCCGGCCGAAGATGCTTAAAGCCTTTCCGCAGCTCAAGGACGTAAAAATTGATTACGCCTGGACCGGAAATTTCCTGCTGACGCTGTCGCGTTTGCCACAAGTCGGTCGTCTGGGCGACAACATCTATTACTCACAAGGCTGTAGCGGTCACGGTGTGACCTATACCCACCTGGCCGGCAAGGTATTGGCCGAAGCGTTGCGTGGGCAGGCAGAGCGTTTTGATGCCTTTGCCGACCTGCCCCACTATCCCTTCCCTGGCGGCCAGTTGTTGCGTACACCGTTGACGGCGCTGGGCGCTTGGTACTACGCCCTGCGGGACAAGTTTGGCTTTTGAGCAGCCTTCCAATAAAAACGGCGCCGAGGGCGCCGTTTTATTATTTCAGTCGGTGCTATTTATCGCGCCTTTAATGCCTTGGTCGCTTCGCCTGCCGCTTGCGCTTGTCCAGCCTGGGTCAAATCATTCGCCGCGTTCAGCCAGCGCGGCTGGTCGACTTGCGCCGGGATCTGCCGTGGACCTTGCACCAGTACAGCCCAACTGCCTGCGTCTTTCCAGGCAGAAGTAAAGCTGCTGAAACTCATCAACTGACGACGGTTCATGCCCGAGTGCAGCAGGACCGTCTGCTTGTTGCGGTTGTAGCCTATCAGCACCGCGTAACGGGGCTCCGCCCACCAGGCCGAGCCATCGGTGTAACGCAGCATGACGGGGTATCCCGCCGACACCTGAGTCAGCAGGTCCTGTAATTCCCCATCGAGGGGATAGACCATAAATCCGTACCCACGCGCCACGGCCTGCATATTTTGCTCGAGCTTGGCTTCGCCACCTGGCAAATGCAGGGGCTTGTCCAGCAATCCAGGCGTGATAATCACCCCTTGTTGCGACAACATGCTGGCCAATACCCCTGGCCCGCTTTGGTAAACGTTGCCTTTGAAGAACGGTACCGAATTGAGCTCAACCCGATCAGGTAAACGCTGGATCCCAGGGGCCACGCTGCCAGCGCAGGCAGTCAGGGTCGATAGAAGGGCAAGGGCCAGGTACATCCGCTTCGAGCGAGCGGCAAGAATTCGAGGTAATACCAGCAGCATTTTCACTCACTTCAACAAGCGCCGGGCAATCCGCGACCCGGCTCGGACCCTGATCATAGGTCGGCTCAAGCCTTCGGCATAGTTCATTTAGTGCGGACTTTTGCCTTACATAGATCAAATCGATCATGCATTGCAGACCATTAGTCAATTGTTGGAAACATGCGCAGTACTAGACTGTCAGTCAGATGCACAGAGACGCTGAAAACAGCAGAGGCACGTATGGGCCCGGAAATAACAATTGCAATGCTGATAGCCGCTTGGCTGGCAGTCGCCGCAGCCATGCTGTGGGGGGTGATGCGCATTTCTCGCCGGCATCATCACCGTGAAATCGAACACGAAAACCCCGCGAATATCGAGACCAGGCACGATCACTCCACTTCAAACTCCTTCCGCTTGCGTTGAAAAAGGCCGGTAATGGAAAACTCCACACCGACCCTTGGACTTTCACCCGCAACAAACCCTCACACTCAGACAGCCACGGCCTTCGACTTCGCCTTGAGCTTCGACCTGCGCGACAGCATATTCAGACCTTCGATTACCGCTGAGAACGTCATCGCCGCGTAGACATAGCCCTTCGGAACGTGCGCACCAAAGCCCTCGGCGATCAGTGTCATGCCGATCATGATCAAGAAACCCAGCGCCAGCATCACAACGGTCGGATTGTCATTGATGAACTTCGCCAATGGCTCTGCCGCGACCAGCATCACCACAACGGCAGCCACCACAGCGATCACCATGATCGGCAAGTGTTCGGTCATGCCCACGGCAGTGATGATGCTGTCGATGGAAAACACCATATCAAGTATCAAAATCTGGCCGATGGCGGCAGCCAAGCCTAGTGTGACGCCTGAAGAGGCCACCTTCTCGTCTTCATGCCTGGCTTCGACGTTGTGGTGAATTTCGGTAGTCGCTTTCCATAACAGGAACAGACCACCGGCAATCAGAATCATGTCTTTCCAGGAGAACACCTGCCCAAACAGTTCGATCACCGGCTCAGTCAATTGCACGATATAGGCGATGGTGCTGAGCAAGCCCAGACGCAGGAACAAGGCCATGCCGATCCCCAGACGCCGTGCTTTGGCACGTTGATGCTCTGGCAGCTTGTTGGTCAGGATCGAGATGAAGATCAGGTTATCGATGCCCAGCACGATTTCCATCACCACCAGCGTCGCCAAAGCGATCCAGGCGGTAGGGCTTGCAGCCAGTTGTAATAGATATTCCATGTGAGTGAACCCTGATTCAGCCTGAAAAATTGAATGAATTTCCGGGGCGTAAGTAGACCCGGCGATAGCGCTGCATTCTAGGGAGACAAACACATCAGAAAAATTCGTATTTTTGCCGTGTATACTTCGGTTTTTACGAATCGGGCTGCTCATGCTTAATTATCGACAGCTGCATTACTTCTGGGTCGTGGCTAAAACCGGCAGCATCGTAAGGGCTAGCGAGCAGTTGAACCTGACGCCGCAGACCATCAGCGGACAGATCAGTTTGCTGGAGCAAACCTTCGGTATCGACTTGTTTCGCCGGGTGGGTAGGCAATTGGAGTTAACAGAGGCAGGTCGCCTTACCCTGCCCTATGCCGAGCAAATGTTTCAGCTTGGAGGTGAACTGGAAGCGCTGCTTCGCGCCCAGCCCAATGAGCAGCAAATCCTGTTTCGCATCGGGGTTGCAGATGTGGTGCCCAAGTCGATTGTGTACCGCCTGATTTCGCCGACCATGCAGCTGGCCGAGCCAATCCGCATCACCTGCCGCGAAGACAAACTTGAGCGCTTGCTGGCCGATCTGGCCATTCAGCGCTTGGACCTTGTGATCTCCGACAGTCCAATGCCTTCGCACATGGACATCAAAGGCTATAGCCAGAAGCTGGGCGAATGCGGGATCAGCTTTTTCGCGACTCAGGCGCTGGCCGAGCGCTATGGGCCGAATTTCCCTCACGGCTTGCAAGGCGCGCCACTATTGATTCCGGGACAGGAAACCGTAATCCGCAACCGCCTCATGCGTTGGTTTGCCGAGCAAAATGTGCAACCACGGATTATCGGCGAGTTCGACGACAGCGCGCTGATGAAGGCTTTCGGAAAATCCGGCAGTGGGATTTTCATCGCCCCGAGCGTGATTGCCGATGAAGTTCAGGTGCAGTACGGGGTGCAAATGATCGGTCAGACCAACGCCGTAACCGAGTCTTTCTACGCGATCTCAGTCGAACGCAAGGTCAAGCACCCAGGCATTGTTGCCATTACCGAGGGCGCTCGACGCGGATTATTCATCCAGTCTGATTAAGCCCAAACAGGTACGGGCTTGGCGGACATCAACAGCAGCGCCAGCAGAATCGACAGCAGGATAATCCCCGCCGCCGCAAACCCCAGACTGCCCAGACCGAAGTTGTCGATTACCTGCCCACCGATGATCGCGCCAATGCCAATCCCCAGATTCGCCCCGGCAATGTTCAACGAAGCCGCAAAAGCGGGCGCATGGGGAGCCGCCTTCATCAACCGAACGTGGCTGACGAGGAACAACGCTGCCTGCGTGATGCCCCAGACGGCTAACGCCAGACCAAGACCAAGCGTCGAATGCATGCTAGGCACCACGGCCACCATGCCGGTGATCATGAACGCACTGAAGAACAGGCTGGCAATCAATGGGTGGTGGTCAACCATGCGCCCACCCAACGAGTTACCCAGCAAGCCGACCGCGCCAAATCCCATCAGACACCAGCCCACCACCGTGCCATTGAACCCGGCCAGACGTTCCAGCATGTCCGCCAGATAGGTATAGGCTGTGAACATGCCACTGAACACCAGCACCGACAACAGCACATGCCCGAGCATCAATGGGCTACGTAAAATCTTGAACTGCGCGAGCAATGAAACCGGCTCTTTGTGCTTATTCGTCGTGGGCAGGTAGATCAACAACAGCAATGCTTTGGCGAACGCTACCACCGCCAGGATGGCGAACGCGCTACGCCACCCCCAGGCATCAGAAATCAATGTCCCGACCGGAATGCCGAATACCGTCGCACAGACGATGCCGAAACCAATCTTTGAAATGGCTCGCCCGGCGTATTCCGGACCCACAATATCCACTGCTGTCTCACTGGCCAGCGCCCAAAACACTGGCAGCCCGAGCGCGGGAATCAGTCGCGCCACCGCCATCACGGCAATGTTGGGTGCCAATGCCGCCAACAGGTTGGAAAAACCGAACATGATCAAAATGGTGATAAACAGACGTTTGCGCTCAAAGCGCGAAAAATACGCCGTGAGGAAGGGCCCGAAAGCGGCCACGGTGAAAGCAAACAACGTCACCAACAAACCGGCCTGAGACACCGAGATATCCAGGTCACGGGCTATCGCAGGCAACAGGCCGACGATGACGAACTCTGTGGTCAATACCGTAAAACCGGCAGCCGACAACAGCAAAATAGGCAACAACATGAACACTCCAGAACAACGAAGCAGATCAAGCCATAAGGACCGATCTGTCAGTAAATACATCTACACGTGACACGGGGCATAAAAAAGCCGCGGCACGAAACATCTCGTGCAACGGCTTGGCGTCAATCCAACAGGTCGCTCAACGAATCAGTACGCGCCCATGTAATCGCGCTTGCCGACTTCAACGCCGTTGTGGCGCAGGATGGCGTAGGTCGTGGTGATGTGGAAGAAGAACTGCGGCAGACCATAACCCAACAGGTAGGTCTGAGCGTCGAAGCGCTTCTCTTTAGGAGTGCCCTGACGCGTGACGATCTCGCGACCTTCCTGGCCATTGATTAGCTCAGGGCTGATGCTACCGATGAAGGCCAGGGTCTTGGCGATCAAGGCTTGCAGGTCGGCGAAGGTTTTTTCGGTGTCGTCAAACTTCGGTGGCTCTATACCCGCCAGACGGGCGGATACGCCTTTGGCGAAATCAGCTGCGATTTGTACCTGACGGATTAGTTGGAACATGTCCGGGAACAGGCGAGCTTGCAGCAAGGCGTCAGGTTCAATGTTTTTTGAAGTGGCATGGGCTTCAGCCTTGGCCAGTACGTCACTCAAAGCAGTGAGCATTTGTTTGAAAACCGGGACGGAAGCGGCGTACAAGGAAATAGTCATGGCAGATCCTGAATTGAAGGTGACGTGATTATAGTCATGGAGGGCGCACGAAAGCGGCTTGTCTTTTATATCACTGAGCCCCTAGGCTAGTTGCCTTCAAACGCCCAGGGAAAGCGCCATGTCTACCGAGCCCGTGTCTACCGACTCCGCCGATAAGCTGCAACTCAACAATGTGGAAGTTCGCATCCTCGGCTGCCTGATCGAAAAAAAGGCCACCAACCCCGAAACCTACCCCTTGACCCTTAATGCGCTGGTCACTGCCTGCAATCAAAAAACCAGCCGCGAACCGGTGATGAGCCTGACTCAGGGCCAAGTCGGCCAAAGTCTGCGCGCCCTCGAAGGCCGTGGCTTAACACGGTTGGTGATGGGCAGCCGTGCTGATCGCTGGGAGCATCGCGCTGATAAAGCCCTGGAATTAGTGCCTGCACAAGTTATCTTGAGTGGTTTGTTGTTCCTGCGAGGCCCGCAAACGGTCAATGAATTGCTCACTCGAAGCAACCGCATGCACGACTTTGAAGATATCGAGCAAGTCGCCCATCAACTGGAACGCTTGATCGCCCGAGGGCTGGCGACGTTGTTGCCGCGTCAATCCGGCCAGCGTGAAGATCGATATATGCACTCACTCGGTGACCCGGAAGACATCGAGGCTATTCTCGCGGCCCGACAAAATCAGCCCGAACGCGCCGGTGGCGGGTCGGCCTCGACAGAGCGTCTGGACGAACTCGAAGCGCGGATTACGGCGCTGGAAGAGCGTTTGGCAAAGCTTGAATAACCTCGCCCTGCGGCGCACAGAATGGCCTTTGCCAACGCGGCCAAGTCCGCGATAATAGCCGCCGGACACACTTACACAATCTTTACTCACGCGATTCGCAGATTTCTCCGAAACCGCTGTCTTAGTAGTATCCCGTGGCAGTGCCTGAGCGTAACGCAGGCTCGCGACAACGGGGTTGAAAGCCGAGGAATACTCATGATTCGTCACATCCCCAAGGTTGCCTTGTTGTTAGGTGCCCTAGCCATCGCAAGCCAAGCGTCAGCAGACGGGCGAGGTTGGGGTGGTCCAGGTCTAGTGGTAGGCGCCGTGGTCGGGGCCGTCGTGGCGGGTGCCGTGATGTCATCCAACCAACCCCGGACAGTCTATGTGGAACCGCAACCGGTCTATGCACCACAACCGGTTTACTATCAGGCACCGCCGCCACCGGTGTACTACCAGCCGGTCGTAGTGGCTCCAGCCCCGGTTTATTATCGTCCTGGGTATTACGGCCCACCGCCAGGCTACTACGGTCGTCCACATGGCTATTATGGTCATGACAGGGATGAACGAGGCTACCGGGGTGACGGCCCTGGGCGCTGGTAACATTCTGAAAAATAGCCCTGCCCCCAAAAAGGCGGGGCTGTTTTTTTAGCGTCTACATCAGTTCGATGGAGGTCGCTGGGGGGACAGCGTGTTTGCTTGAGTCCGTCATTATTGACGTCATCGTTGTGAGTACGGTGCTCTTCAGCAACGCTTACTCAACGACATCAGCCTTCATAACAATAAGGACGCCCCTATGCCGACTCAGCATCCCCACCATGCGGAGGGATTGTGCACATCGGACAAAGTGTATCGCGCACTGACCGAACTCAAGAGTCTGGAAGGCCATCGTAGCGCAAAGTTTTTGTCCTTGCTGGCACAGAACCTGGTTGAAAAAGGTCTTCTGAACAATCATGAAGTGATGGCAATGCTCGATCAGGTCGTCGACTGATCAGCCCTGGACACGCAACGGCAATAACCGCAACGAACCCCATTATCATCAATGTCCACTATCGAGAGCAGTGATTATCACTCGCTCGCAGGGCGCCGTAGAGTAGCGGCATTGATTGATGGAGGTACTTATGACCAAGGTTCAGATCATGTCGGTAGTCGGTAGCGCAGTTCCAGCCCAGCTCAGAGCGTGTGGCCTGCTTGCCTGCTGGTACCTGGTACAGGAAGGCGAGCCCATAAGCGGCCCCTTCGCCTCCCTGCCAGCGGCCCAGGCCTTGTCCAAGAAGTTCGACACGTGCCAGATGAACGCCTGACGCGGGCTGACTGATTAAATACCCGTTCTAGCGAATCGTGTTGCCCTGACATCGTGCGTTGCTCCGCACATCCCCTTGCCCGCATCTCTGATGTGGGCTTTTTTATGCGCAGCAAAAAGTCTGATCAGAGACGCTCAGCCATTGCCGCATTGACCTGAGTCCGGTGCGCCAGTTTTTGCAGGCGCTTATCCAGATTCATCATGACCACTCGATCTGCACGGCCGCTCTCAAGCTCATCGACCAACTCGTTAGCCACCTGCCGCAGTTCGTGAGCAATCACCACACGGTCATCATTCAGATCACGCTTATGCGATTCGAACAAGCGATGCAGGAAATCCTGAAGGGTATGCTGCAGCCGATGCCTGTCGGTGGCGCGAAGATGCGTCAGGTTAATATTGATTTTTGCCAGCAGCTCATTGAGCTCACCGCACAAGTATTGCAGTCGGCGAGCGTACCCCACCTCCCGCTCACGCATTAGTTTGTGCTGGCTCGCAGCGTCCTGCTTTTTCTGAATGCCCGGCACCGCTATCGCGACCATCAAGCCAACAATAAGACCGGTCGCCTGAATCCAGCCCGCCCAATCCGCAGATTTCTGAAAAAAACCAACCCCAAGCAAGAGCACTGCAACCACAGCCGCTACTATTACCAGTGCGAGGTAATCCTTGCTGATAAAACTCTTGGGCATTGCGCGACTCCTGAGTCGTTTGAGAACACGTGGCATTAACCGCACAGGATGCTAATCGGTGTGCTCGTCAGACACCATGTCTATTGCTGGTTTTGGTTAGCAATCGTGGTTTTTTCACCTATAAAAGCGCATTGCTGCTCTAAACCTGAATTCAACCGACAAGACCCATCGACAGCGCCCGGAGCGTGCTCATAAAATGAAGTGTTTGCGTAGAGACCCCGTGTTAAACGGCATATTCCATTATTAGTGAGCCCAGCTCGTGAAAATTCGTCATTCCATTCTGAGCCTATTATTTGTATATACAGGCGCCGCACTCTCTCAGAGCGCGTTGGCAAATGAACCCGCCCCTCTTAATCGCGACCCTTCACAACTTCACCTGGCCTCGGGCAGCTCCATGGTGGTTGACCTGCAAACCGACAAAGTATTGTATTCGAGCAACCCGGACATCGTCGTCCCTATCGCCTCGGTGACCAAGCTGATGACGGCCATGGTGACGCTGGACGCGAAACTGCCCATGGACGAAATGATTCCAGTGTCGATCACCAACACCAAGGAAATGAAAGGTGTGTTCTCCAGGGTCAAGCTAGGCAGTCAGCTAGACCGCAAGAACATGCTATTGATTTCCCTGATGTCCTCGGAAAACCGGGCCGCGGCGAGCCTCGCTCACAGTTATCCGGGTGGCTATAACGCGTTCATCCTGGCGATGAATGCCAAGGCCAAGGCGCTGGGTATGAAGCACACGGTTTATGTCGAGCCCACCGGTTTGTCCATCTACAACGTGTCCACCGCCCGCGACCTGACCAAACTGGTACTCGCCTCGCGCAAATACCCCATGCTGAGCGAACTGAGCACCACCCCCGAAAAAACCGTGACATTCCATAAGCCCACCTACAGCCTGGGCTTTAGCAACACCGACCACCTGATCAGAAAATCCAACTGGAACATCACCCTGACCAAGACCGGGTTCACCAATCAAGCGGGCCACTGCCTGGTGTTGTTGACCACGATGGCCAATCGGCCGGTGTCGGTGGTGATTCTCGATGCATTCGGCAAATACACTCACTTCGCCGATGCGACTCGTTTGCGCAATTGGATGGAAACAGGGAAAAGCAACCCGGCCCCGCAAGTTGCCGTGCAATACAAGATTCAGAAAAACCTGACCATGAGGCAGGCAGGGATTCAGCCGAAAGAGTAATCAAGGATACTTTCGGACTTGCCGACCGTGTTTGTTTCCTCTCCTGAAAGCCCGGGTCAACGGACGGCGCTCCGATGCAATGTTCCTGCAAACCGCAGCAAGAGCTGCTCGTCAATGAAAGCCCGGAACAGTGTGAGGTTCGGGCAAAATGTCGAACAGTACACTACGACTTGAATACCGGCTGCTGGATAGATTGTTTTTTTATCGTCATGAATGGAGATTCACAACCATGCTCTTCAAATGGTTCCTGGCAACACTGCATCTATTGGCATACGGCGTTGCACTGGGGGCGGTACTCAGCCGTGGAAGATCTTTGCGGCGGCTGAGCCGCACCAACCCCTCCAAGCTTAGGGATGTGTTTGTGGCCGACAACTTCTGGGGTATTGCTGTAGCAGTGCTGCTGGTAACCGGGGTGTTGCGTGCATTTGGCGGGCTTGAGAAGGGAACCTTCTACTATCTGCATCAACCGCTGTTTCACCTGAAGATGACGGCGTTCATTGCGATCATCCTGCTTGAAATCGCGCCTATGGTTGCCCTGATCAAGTGGCGCAACGCGTTTAAAAATGGCACCCCGATCGATACCCGGCGCGCCCAGCTGTACTCCAAAATCAGCCACATCGAAGTGGGTCTGATCATCGTCATACTCGTGGCAGCCGCAGGCATGGCGCGCGGAGTGTTTATCAGTTAGCCATCGATGAAAAAAGAGAAGAAAATGACTGCCTTTTAACTTGCGCAAGGCAGCCACATGAAAATCTGCGGTATCGAAATCAAAGGCAGCGAAGCCATTTTCGCGGTCGCCACGCGTCAAAATAACGCGTTTGAACATCTGCCTCTGACCACAAAAAAAATCACCCTTGAGGACGATGACGAGTCGGCGAACGTCAAAGCGTTCGCGGCCCTCGTCGAGGCGTTTGTTCGTGATCACGGTATCGACCACATCGCGATCAAGAAACGCAGCAAAAAAGGCGAATTCGCGGGCGGCCCGACCACCTTCAAAATCGAAGGGATTTTACAGCTCCTGAGTCAGTGCGAGGTGTCCCTCGTTTCGCCGCAAACCGTCAGCGCTCAACATAAAAAACATGACTTTGCACTGGCCACCTCGCTAAACAAATATCAGCACGAGGCCTATAAAACCGCGTGTGCGGCACTGATGAAAGCAGCGGTTTGAGCAGATTTTTTTGATTGTGCGGGGCCGTGCCGACACTGCACCCCCTGCCACTCAAGGCATGCCGGACCGGACTGCCAGCGCCAAGCTTATCCCGATTATTTATACGTATGACGCATCAATGAATGCGAACTATGCATTTCTCAACTCAGCCCCTCTCAGACACTATTCGCTCCTATAACAATCGTGCACGCCAGGTGCATGCATAAAAGTGTCGGGAGACAAGTAGATGGGCTCAACTCAAAGCGTAACAGCGTCCGCCCGTTCCAAAGCAAGTGCGGTTTTCCGGGTAACGTCAGGTAACTTTCTCGAGCAGTTCGATTTCTTCCTCTTCGGTTTTTATGCCACCTATATCGCAGCCGCCTTTTTCCCGGCGAGCAGCGAATTTGCATCGTTGATGATGACCTTCGCCGTGTTCGGTGCAGGGTTTCTCATGCGCCCGCTGGGCGCAGTCATTCTAGGTGCCTATATCGATGACGTCGGCCGCCGCAAGGGACTAATCGTCACGCTATCAATCATGGCCAGCGGCACCATTCTGATCGTGTTGGTACCGGGCTACGAGAGCATCGGCCTGCTGGCTCCGGCCCTGGTGCTGATCGGGCGCTTGCTTCAAGGTTTCTCTGCAGGCGCAGAATTGGGGGGCGTTTCGGTGTACCTGGCCGAGATGGCGACTCCCGGTAAAAAGGGCTTTTTCACCAGTTGGCAGTCGGCAAGCCAGCAGGTCGCGATCATCGTCGCTGCCGGGCTAGGCTTCGCCTTGAACCAGTGGATGCCTTCATCGATGATCGCCGATTGGGGCTGGCGCGTGCCCTTCCTGATAGGTTGCCTGATCGTCCCGTTCATCTTCGTCCTGCGCAGCAAACTTGAGGAAACCGAAGAGTTTTCTGCGCGCACGCACCGCCCGACCATGCGTGAAGTGTTCAATACCTTGATGCAGAACTGGGGGATCGTCGTCGCAGGCATGCTGATGGTCGCGATGACCACCACGGCTTTTTACCTGATCACTGTCTATGCGCCGACTTTCGGCAAGACCGTACTCAACCTGAGCACCGCCGATGCCTTGATGGTGACGCTGTTGGTGGGGGTCTCTAACTTCATCTGGCTGCCTATCGGCGGCGCGCTGTCTGACCGCGTCGGGCGGCGACCAGTGCTTGTGACCATGGCCGCGCTGGCCATTGTTACGTCCTACCCTGCCCTGTCATTTCTGGCCCAGGCACCCAGCTTCGGCCATATGCTGGAAACGCTGTTGTGGTTGTCCTTTCTATACGGCATGTACAACGGGGCAATGATCGCGGCCCTGACCGAAATTATGCCCGTTGAAGTTCGCGTCGCTGGTTTTTCCTTGGCCTACAGCCTTGCCACTGCGGTGTTCGGCGGTTTCACACCGGCCATTTCCACGGCACTTATCCACCTCACCGGTGACAAGGCAGCACCCGGCTACTGGATGAGTTTTGCCGCCGTCTGCGCGTTGTCCGCGACTCTGTTTCTGTACCGCAGCAAAGCCGTGCAACTGCGCCTTGCAGTGTAATAAGCCTTACTTCCCGGCGTGGAGAAACAGTTTATGAAAGCACAATGTTTGAGATTTGCCGCATGGGTATTGCTCGGCAGCCTGAGCATGACGGCGGCAGTGCACGCCGCCGAAATCCACGTGATGACGTCCGGCGGCTTTACCGCTGCTTATAAGGCACTTAGCCCAAAATTCGCCGCAAACACCGGCAATACGCTGGATACCACGCTGGGTCCATCCATGGGCAAGGCGCCTGAAGCCATTCCCAATAGGCTTGAGCGCGGTGAAAAAGCTGACGTGGTGATCATGGTCGGGTATGCACTCGACGATCTGATCAAGCAAGGCAAAGTGATACCTGGCTCACGGGTCGAGCTTGCAGATTCGAGAATCGGTGCCGTCGTACGTGCAGGGGCGGACACGCCGAAAATCGCGTCCGAAGACCAACTCAAAGCGGCCTTGCTCAAGGCTCGCTCAGTCGCTTACTCCGACAGCGCCAGCGGAGTATATATCCAGGATCAACTGTTCAAGCGCCTGGGAGTCGAAAGCCAATTGCAGCCAAAATCCAAGATGATTGTGAAAACCCCAGTCGCCTCCGTGGTCGCAACAGGCGACTACGAACTGGGCTTCCAGCAGGTCAGCGAACTGCTACCGGTTTCCGGCGTAATCTTCATTGGCAAGATCCCGGAGTCGCTGCAGTCGGTCACGCGCTTCGCCGCAGGGATCCCTGTCGATGCCCAGAATCCACAGCAAGCAAAGGCCTTGCTCGATTACCTTGCATCACCTGGCGTCCAATCGGAGGTGCGTGCGACCGGACTCGATTCCGTCAGCCATAACTGACGGCACGCAGTCTTAATGCACCGCCGTCGGCCCCTGGACTGACGGCGGCAGCGCTTTCATCTCGACAATCAGTCGCTCCAGCTCCAGCGCCGCCGGCGTCAACGTGCGCCCCCGGCGCTTGATCAAGCCAACGCTACGTATCACCTGCGGCGCGGTCAGCGGCACACTCATTAAAATCGGATGTCCGGCGGTCGGCATCGCCATCGCTGGCGCGGCAGCAATCCCCAGGCCCGCCTCGACCAACCCCAGCATCGTCACCACATGCCGTGTTTCGCAGACACTCGGCCGCGCCGGTTTAATGTGAATCAGCGCCTGATCGAGCAGGAAGCGATTGCCTGACGTTTTATCTACCGCAATGTAGTCGTGCTCAAAAAACTCGCTCCACGTCACGGCCTCCCGACTCGCCAGTGCATGGTCACGGCGGCAGGCCAGCACATAGGTATCCTGTACCAATAACTCAAACTCAAGCCCGACATCCAGATTACCCATGAAACTGAGGCCCAGATCGGCTTCGCCACTGACCACCGCGTCGTGTACATCGTGAGCGCTGGCATCAAGCACCCTTACTCTGATTTTTGGGTAGAGCTGATGATAGCGAGCGACCACCCGCGGCATGAAGTAATAGGCCGCCGACGGCACACATGCGATCGTGACATGGCCCAGGCGTGTCGACGCGACATCGCTGATACCCAGTAATGCGTCGTCGAGGTCGTCGAGCAAACGTTCGGCACGCGGTGCGAACGCACGCCCGACCATGGTCAGACTGACACGGCGAGTGGTGCGTTCAAACAGCTTGACGCCCAATGCATCCTCAAGCTTTTCGATACGTCGGCTCAGGGCGGGCTGAGAAATATGAATCGCTTCGGCAGCTTTTCCAAAGCTGCCTTTTTCCACCACGGCGCGGAAAGCCTGGAGATCGTTCAGGTCGAAATTGATAGCCATGGATAACGCACGCCAAGGGGCAATTAATAGGTTGAATACGTCGCGACAGGGAATAGGGTCATGGATGCATGGTTAAATCCGAGACTCGCATCTTGGCGCTGCGTATTGGAAATGCAAGGCCTGGCCCGTGCAGATGAACAACAGCCACGACAGCAGCTCGGGAAGATCAACAGGCGTGCCGATAAAGCGTCCGGTTTTCTCACTGAGGTAGAGCAAGATGGCGCGGAACTCGGGGGTGCTGCTCGCCTTTGCGTTCTAGAACGATTGATTTAGAATAGTTTGGAAACGACAAAGGGGCAACAGCTTTGTCTGCCGCATGCTGAGGAACCGCGAGATGGCTCGACCAAGAGAATTTGATGAAGCCGCAGTGCTCGATGCAGCCGTGCAATGCTTCTGGGTACGAGGGTATGAAGCGACCTCGATTCGCGACCTTGCCCAGAAAATGGGGATCACGGGCGCCAGCCTTTACAACGCGTTCGGTGATAAGCGTTTACTGTATCGACGCGCGCTGGACCACTATCTGAAGCAACGCCTGGTTGAGCGCATCAATCGTCTGGAGAAGCTGCCCCCGCGTGAAGCGATTGGTGCATTCTTTAGCGAAATCATCGAACGGTCCCTGAACGACCCGCAGAACAAAGGCTGCATGCTGGTGAACGGGGCGCTCGAAGCCTCCCCCCTTGACCCGGAGTTCCAACGCGCCATTGCCGAAGTCTTCACACAGATGGAGGCTTTTTTTCGCCGGTGCGTGGTAACGGGTCAGCACACCGGGGCAATTTCCACCTCACAGCCTGCCGATGACTTGGCGCGCCTTCTTCTGGGCGTCCTACTGGGCATTCGCGTCCTCGCCCGCGCACGGCCAGAGCGCGACCTGCTGGAAGGCTTGGTGCGTCCAGCCCTCGCCCTACTCGACCATCACACCACTGCAATGGGAAGCATCCGCCATGATTGAGCTCTATTACTGGCCCACCCCCAATGGCCATAAAATCACCCTATTTCTCGAAGAGGCCGGGCTGGATTACACCCTCCACCCGGTCGATATCAGTGCGGGCGATCAGTTCAAACCAGAGTTTCTGGCTTTCTCGCCCAACAACAGAATGCCCGCCATCATCGACACTGCACCGGCGGACGGCGGTGAGCCAATAACGATTTTTGAATCTGGCGCCATCCTGATGTACCTCGCGGAGAAGACCGGGCTATTCCTGCCCAGCGATGTTCGCGGTCGTAAAACCGTGTCTGAGTGGCTGTTCTGGCAAGTAGGCGGCTTGGGCCCCATGGCTGGACAAAACCATCACTTCGGCCTCTATGCGCCCGAAAAAATCCCTTACGCGATCAATCGCTACGTCAACGAGACGAAGCGACTGTACGGCGTGCTCGACCGTCGGCTGGCCGGTCGGGAGTTTATTGCCGGCGAGCACTACACCATCGCGGACATGGCATCTTACCCTTGGGTTGTCCCATGGAAACAACAGCAACAGAACCTTGACGACTTCCCCAACCTGCGTCGCTGGTTTGAAGCCGTGCAAGCCCGTCCGGCGACGATACGGGCTTACGCCAAAGGCGAACCCTTCTCTAGCCGCCCTGCCGTCACCGAGGACGGCAAGAAAATCCTGTTTGGGCAAACGGCGCCAGAGCGCCCCTAGGGTCAGTAAACCTATGGACCACAGGAGCGAAGCCAGCCGGTCATCCTCAAACCATCGGCGATGTACTCACCACCCGTAACGCGAGGCCTTCATAAGCGTCCAGGGTGATGGTGAATTCGCCTTGCTCGGTCAGATCCCCCTCGACTCGTTCATTGATGATGTCAACGACCGGGCCGGGGGCGATGTCGGGCAGATGCAAGGTCTCGACGACGGGTTCAGCACTGAAGTTCAGTGCGGTGATCTGGGTGCCCTTCCCGGCTGGCAGTTCGTGAACCATGATCAGCAGACCTGGATGCTGCACGTCAGGGATCAAAATCTGGCGACTGGCGGCGATGTCATACGCGCGCCGCACAGCCAGTATTTTCTTGAGCAGAGAAACAAAGGAGTCCGGCCGCTGCAATTGATCGACCAGGCTGCCGTATAGGGTCTTCGGACGCGGCATGTTGCCGGCCGAAAACTCCGCGTCAGGGTCGAGGTCGACCAGATCGTAAGCCCCCCGATGAATCCAGCGCGTATCGCCGTCCTGCATCAAATGTTGAACCTGTTCGGCCGGCAGTGTCAGCGCGCCCACCAAGTCCCAGCCGGACAAGGCGAAAACCCCCGGCTGCATCGCGTTGTACATCACCAACAGCACATGAATGTGCTGGATCCGCTGAATGTCTGCCTCAGTGATGGCCTCAAGGTCCCGAATGCCCAAGGCGGCCGTGATGATACTGGCCGTGGTGCAGGACACGCCGTTAGTGACGAACTTGAGATTGTAGGGCGCGTGCTCCCCTGCCAGCCGTTCGTACATTTCTTCGCGGATGTGTTCGCGCAAGATGTTTCCGGGGAAGGTCTGCCCCTGATAGTGATAAGTATCGTGGGCGTGCAGCGTCCAGAAGTGCACCAGTTCAAGGGTCAACTCATCATGGTTTTGCAGCGCGTGAATCAGCGACGCAGGATCAATCCCGAACACATGGACCTGACGCAGCATCAGGCGCAAGAACTCAGTATTGCCGGTCAGTAACGCGTGCTGATAAGCCGGTCGGGTAATGAAGTCGTAGGACAGATCGGCACCGCCGTGGGACATGGCGGCGATGTCATCCAGGGTCAGGTTCAGCTCCTGAAAGCTGAACCCTCCGGCTTTGCGAATGGCCCCGCCCAGCAGTTGATTACCGGTGATCGACAACGGGTGACTCTCTGACCAGGCATTGCCTTCAGCCTTGCGCTCGACCCCGAGAAAACCATTGGCGTCGAGACGCAAGACCCGTGCGCCCATGACATCGATGGCATGCAACGCATCGCCGATGATCATCTGTTGTGCGGCAAAGCTTGGGTCCAGCCAATTGAGTGATGGCTGGCCTTCTTTGAAATAGTGCAGATACACCCAGCGCCGGTCCTTTCCGTCCACGCCCTGAACCACCGACGTGGCACTCCAATCGGTATCCTTGATACCCGGCTCGAAGAAAATAACCCGCTGCAATTGCCCCACGATGTAATGCTTGTCTCTGAGACAATCGACGATTTCCGGCGTGAGATTCACCGCATCCCGACCTTGCGGAATGTCAGGTAACAGGTGCCAGTCCTCTTCCCTGATCTCGACCATGTGGTAGAGGCCTGGATAGTCTTCGTAAGCCATTTCAGCCAGACGAAAATCAGCGCCTTTGCCCGTGTGAGAGGGGATCACATCGTCGATGATGACGGCGTTGTGCGCAGCGGCGATGCGGCTCAAACTTTGAAATTGCGCGTCGGTGCCCAACTCTGGATCGATCTCGAAACTGATCCTGTCGAAGTTGCCATCAATGCTGGGTGTACGAAGACGCCCTTGCAAACCACCGGAGGTTTTGAGTGGGCCGTTGTGAATGCCTTCAATACCGATTTCGGACAAGGCGTGCCACAGCGTCTCATCGGCAAGCGCCTCCAACACAGAGCCGCCCTCACGGGTCACAATCGATGCCGGGTAAGCGGTGAACCAGACCGATGCAATGGCCGAAGCATCTCGGGGACGAGTCTGCGCATAAGGCCTCTGCCAGAGCCTGCCCTGCCCCGAATACAATTTGGCGCGCTGCTTGGCGGCATTGAGCATCGACTGCTCAACCAGCCACTCCACATACTGCTTGTCCGGGGTTGTCATCTGTTCAGTCACTCCCTCTTTAAGGTGGATTGGAGAAGAATGCCTAAAGCGATATGAACATCCTTGAACCAATCCTGTCTGCGCTGTTGCCTACTTCTATGAGCGCCTGCAGCGGCAAACGTTGCATCTTTTGCCTATTTCTCCCGTCGCAGTGGATTCGGTGAGGTCGCCCCATCACCCGTTTTTTGGGACCCGCGTCTCAATCAAGCCAGGCTATTTGGCTTTGCGGCGCTTACTGGCGGTCGCGGTCTTGGGTGCGGCTGCACTGCGCTTCTTCTTCCAGGGCGTAGTGCCGCGACCCGCCGGGCTCGCAGGTCCGGCAATGCTCAGGCCCAAGCCAGCACAACGATCCACTTGTTTGCTCATCCAGGCTGACTGTTTGGCCACAAAGTCCTCCAGGCTCATCTCGCCGCTCTGAACCATATCCAGCGCCTGCTCCCAGATGGCGGTGGTTCCGGGATCGGCGATGGCTCGGGGCACGGCGTCGATCAGGCTGAAGGCTGCCGGGGTGGCGGCTAATGCCTTGCCCTGCTTGATCAGATAGCCCCGATTGAGCAATCCCTGAATGATCCCGGCGCGCGTCGCCTCGGTACCGATGCCGGTGGTGTCCTTGAGTTTCTGCTTGAGACGGGGATCGTCTACCAGTTTGGCGACGTTCTTCATCGCCTTGATCAGATCGCCTTCGGTGAAGGGCTTGGGCGGCTGGGTCCAGAGGTCTTTCAGCGTCACGTCCGCTACGTCACACTCTTGCCCTTCGGTCAGGGCCGGCAGAATTTGGGCGGGAGGCGCTTCGCGGCCTTTGGCGGGGGCCACGGCTTGCGGAAGTGCACGCCGCCAACCGGGCTCCACGATCACCTTGCCCACCGCGCGCAACGCCTGCTCGGCGCAATCAAAATCGGCTTGGGTTCGGTCGTATTCGTGGTTCGGCAGAAACTGCGCCAGATAGCGCGCCCGGATCAAGGAGTAGACCGCCCGATGCTTACCTACCAAGCGCCCAAGGTCTATCGTTGCGGCAGTCGGGATGATGCCGTGGTGGGCACTGACCTTCGCGTCGTTCCACGCCCGCGAGCGGCGCTTGGGGTCTACGTGTTTCAGCAGGTCCACCAAGCCCGGATCGGCACGGCCCAAGGCTGCCAGGATCGCTGGCGCTTCGCTGTGCTGGCTCAGCGGCAGATAGCCGCAATCACTGCGCGGGTAGGTAATGACTTTATGGGTTTCATAAAGTGCCTGGGCGATATCCAGGGTTTCTTGAGCGCCAAAGCCCAGTTTCTTGGAGCACACCTCCTGAAGAGTACCCAAATCGAACAGCAACGGCGGTGCTTCGCGCATACGCTCGGTGCGCAACTTGATCACCCGTGCGCTGGCGGCATTGGTCATGGCGGCTGCAGCCTCTTGAGCCAGTGCCTGGTTCAAGCAGCGACCGTGCTCGTCACATGTGTCTTCGTGCGCGCGCCACTGGGCGGTTAAATACGTGCCGTCGCAGAGTAGCTGCACATCAATCGCCCAATACGGAACCGGCACAAAAACGGCAATGCTGCGGTCGCGGTCCACCACCAGACGCAGGGTCGGTGTCTGTACCCGCCCTACCGGCAGCACGCCCTGATAGCCGGACTGGCGCCCAAGCAGGGTGAATAACCGACTCATGTTCATCCCAATCAACCAGTCAGCGCGCGAGCGGCCCAGCGCCGAATGATAGAGACTAAATGTCTCGGCACCGGGCTTGAGCGCCGCCAGCGCCTTGTGGATCGACGCATCGTCGAGGGCTGATAACCAGAGCCGTTGAATCGGCCCGCGATACCGACAGTACTCCACCAACTCGCGGGCAATCATTTCACCTTCACGATCGGCATCCGTCGCAATGACCAGCTCGCGGGCCTCACCGAGCAGACGTTTGACAGCCTTGAACTGGCTTGCGGTCTTCGGCTTGACCAGCATTCTCCACTCTTTGGGTATGATCGGCAGATCGGCCAGGACCCAACGTTTGTACCGGGCGTCATAGGCGTCTGGCGGTGCGGTCTCCAATAGATGACCGATGCACCAAGTCACCGTGACGTTTGATCCCACCCAGCAGCCATCGCCGCGCCTGTTAGCGCCCAGCACCTTGGCAATGTCTTTGGCCTGGGAAGGTTTTTCACACAGGAAGAGCCGCATGGTCGTCATCGTTCATTGCGTCGAGGGGTGAGGTGCAGCATGCGCAGTGTTGGGGGTTGAAGCAACCTTTATCTGTATGGATATACAGCCTTATCCAAATTGGGCCTTGCCCTTGGCGCATGTCTGACGAGCCTCGCCTGCCCACGCGCCCGTTGGCCTGGAGCCTGTTCGGGATCATCAGCGCCGCGAACATCAGGTTGATTGCGCAACTGGCTATATTAAGGTTGATCCACATCAAATACTGCGCCACGACTCGGAACATGCTTGCGTTAAACGGCTATTATCGCTGGCAACTAACGACTTTTTCGCCGGGGTGCATCATGACCAACCAACAGCGACTCATGCTCATTGTTCCTCCTTTGCTGGATAAAACCCCGGCGTTTGAGCGCGCCACAGCATTGGCAAAAGCCAAAGGTGCTGCGCTGCACATTGTTGCCTTTGATTATCTGGAAGGCTTGGCGACCGCCGGACTGGTCAACGAACGGGCACTGGAAGAAATGCGCTACAGCTATGTCGAGCGCCATCGTCAATGGCTGGAAGAGCAAGCGCATCCGCTACGTCATCTGGGCATAGAGGTCACGACAGAAGTGGTGTGGGCTGAACATCCCCTGAAGGAAATGCTTACATACCTGCACGAGATGCCTGTTGATCTGGTGATCAAGGATTTGCAACACGAGTCGTTATTAAAGCGTGCTGTATTTACCACCCTGGACCTGCAGTTGCTTCACGAGTGTCCCTACCCTTTGCACTTCGTTGCAAAGAGCCATAACCCTACGCCTCGCAGAATCGTTGCAGCGGTTGATCTACTCCATCCCGATGATCAGTATTCGGGGTTCAATGACACGATCATTCACGAAGCGTTAAAACTGGGCATTCAATGCAACGCTCAAGTTGATGTGGTGTATGCCTATGACCTGTCGATGATTGATGCGGCGGATTATAGCTACGCCAGTGCCTCGATGATGTTCGATTCAAACCTGACACCGACCACACCGACATTGTACGAACTGGAAAACGTAGCCTTCGATACATTGGCTGAACGCAACGGTGTTCCGGTGGAGAACCGTCACTTTATGTTGGGAAGCCCTTCCAAGGTGTTAGCCCGCTTTGCCGAGAGCCAAGACATCGACGTTATCGTTATGGGCCGGATACACCACCGAAGCTTGGGGCATCTGCTCGGAAGCACGGCAGAGCGCATTCTTTACAAGATGCCCGGCAGTGTATTGATACTCAATCCAGACAGCTCGGTTTAACGGCGTTGGTTGAACGGGCACGAAGGCCCCACTTGACGCATTCGAACCAGATCAGGCTCACGATCGAGACGCCGAGTGCCGCCGCGAGCAACACAGGCGTTGGCGTCACGAACGAAAACAGCCGGCTAATGGCGGGTACGAAAAGCACCCCACACAACATGGCGATCGTTCCCGCCGCGATCCAGCCGAATTGCCGATTGGAGGCACTGCTGCTGTGCCACGAGGTATGGACCCAAGAGCGATTGGCCTGTATCAGGGCGAGGTTCGATAGCACCAGCACGACAAATGTCAGCGCCCGCGCCATGTCATCACGACCGGCATCAGAAGGCACTATTAAGTGCGCACTCGCGTAAGTCCCCAGCAACAACACCAGCAAACCGCCCCCCTGCCACAATCCACGCACCATCAAGGCCCTGTCGAACAGGCGCTGATCCGTCCGCCGTGGCGCAACCTTCATCGCGTCCGCCTCCAGCGCCTCGGCTTCGAACACTACCGAACACGCGGGATCGATAATGAGTTGCAGGAAGAGGATGTGCACCGGCATCAGCAGCATCGGCAAGCCGATCAATACAGGCAGGATCGACAACCCGACGATGGGGACATGCGCCGCCACCACGAAGGCAATCGCTTTGCGCAGGTTGGCGAACACCCGGCGACCATAACGAACGGCCGTCACGAGTGAGGCAAAGTCGTCGTTCAATAAAACCAGTGCAGCGGCCTCGCGCGCGACCTCGGTGCCTCGCGCGCCCATGGCAACGCCGATGTCGGCGGCCTTCAGCGCCGGGGCGTCGTTGACACCGTCGCCCGTCATCGCGACCACATCGCCCCGAGCGCGGAATGCCTGCACGAGGCGCAGCTTCTGATCGGGCTGCACACGGCAGAAGATGTGCGTGTCGGCAAGGCGCGCAGTCAGAGCCTCATCGCTCAATGTAGCGATTTCAGTCCCGGTGATGACTGGCGCCTCAGCACTCAAGCCCGCCTGCCGCGCTATCGAGATCGCAGTGGCCGGGTGGTCGCCCGTCATCATCACGACGCGTATGCCTGCGGCTTTGCACTCCGCAATGGCCTGCGGCACATCGGGCCGCACCGGGTCCTCCAGAGCAACCAGCCCGAGGAACTGGAAATCGAAGTCGTGCTGCAGTTTCGGCAGCGCCTCTGTATCAAACGTGGCCTGCGCGACACCCAGCACGCGCAGGCCGTCGCTCGCCATCGCCAAGACCTGCCTGGCGATCACAGCACTGCGCGTGGCATCCAGGTGACATAGATCGACGATGGCCTCCGGCGCGCCTTTGGCCGCAATGAGTCGGGCAGGTGAGCCCTTGTCCGGACTTTGCCATACCCGAGACATTGCCAGCATTTCGGGTGATAACGGATAGTCGTCGACGAGCGTCCAGTTGCCATGCAGGTGTTCGGTATTCGCCAACAGGCGCTGGCCGGCTTCACCAATGGCCAACTCCATCGGATCAAACGCACGGCGATGACTCGCCAGCACCGCGTACTCCAGCAGGCCATGCAACTCGTCCTGCAGCGGTGCCGCTCCCCCCGCCTGCGAGGTGTCATAAATTGCCTCTTCGGACCACAGACGCCGCACCGTCATTCGGTTTTCGGTCAGCGTGCCAGTCTTGTCAACGCACAACACCGTCGTCGCCCCCAGCAATTCAATGGCGGGAATGCTACGCGCCAGTACCTTCTCGCGAGCCAGACGCCAGGCACCCAGCCCCAGAAAGAGCGTCAGCACGACCGGCAGCTCCTCGGGCAGGATGGCCATCGCCAACGTAAGTCCGGCCAATAAACCCTGCAACCAGCTACCGAGGATAAGTGCGTGGGTAACGGCGAGGGAAGCGGCCAGTGCCAGGCCGACGAGCGCCACGCGTTTGACAACCCAACGCGTCTCCTGCTGGATCGGTGTGGCCTCGACTACGATCCCCGCGAGCGATTGGCCGATGCGCCCCAGCGCGCTGCGCTCGCCAGTAGCGATAACCCGCCCACGCGCAGTGCCGCGCGTGACCAGCGTGCCCGAAAAGGCCCGCGACAGATCCGCTGTATCCTGTGCGATGGCCCTATCGTCATCGATCACGTTCAAAGGCGACGCATGCTTGTCCACCGATGCCGACTCTCCTGTCAGCAGTGACTCGTCGACCGCGAAGTTCGGTGCGTCGATGAGTTGCAGGTCGGCAGGCACCCGGTCGCCTTCAGCGAGAAGCACGATGTCGCCCAGCACCAGCTCTCTGGCCGCGATCCGGCGTATTAGGCCGTCGCGCTGGACCTGGGCTTGCGGGCTGGACAGATCGCGCAGAGCGTCCAGCGAGCGCTCGCTGCGCCGCTGCTGGACAAAGCTCATGCCCATGACCACAAAGACGAAGCCCAGAAGCATCAAGGCTTCCTGGGCATCCCCCAGCACCATGTAGAGCGCCCCACACGCCAGCAACAGCAGAAACATCGGCTCAGTCGCGACCTGGCGAACCAGACGCAGCACGCTTCGTGGTTGCGAAACCGGCATCTCGTTCGGGCCATCCCGGCCAAGACGAAGTTGGGCCTCACACTCGCTCAGGCCCACCTCAGCAGTGGCGTTCGCCTCCAGAGGCGAGAAATCTTTCATCGTATGTCCTGTTTAACAGGCCTTTCATGATTAAGGTCGGGTCGGGAACACGGATCGACACTCACGACAATAAACACACCCGAAGTCAGCCGTGCGGCGGTCTCGAAACGCGGGTGTCTGTGGGGGGTAGTTGTCGTGCTTGATCTGACCATCCGCTTGACTCTACTCGTGTTCAGAGTTTGCGTCCGTGCGTCACGTGAACATATATCGGGTGACCGTGAGTGGCTTGATTTGGGTCAAAAAAAGCAAGGGTGCATGGAGTAAGTGGACTCATGACTGCGGAGTGCTAAAGTCGGCACTTTCAGAACGAGGAAGCATAATGCGGATGCTCATAGCTGCCCTGACCTTGGGGATGTTGGCGGGATGTACAGCGCCGGCCATGAATGAGGCCAGATCCCAAGGCCCGTACAAGACGTTTTTATCTCAGAAGTCAGGCGAGCTCGTCGCCCAATGTATCCAGTTCGCCTGGCAGGATGAGTCAGTTTTTGGCGTAGAGGGTGATGCGTTTATACATTCCGGTAGCCAGAAAGAACTCACGGTCTACACAAGGGGCTCGGAGTACTTCGTTGATGTGCTCAGTGGAGCGTCCGGCACAACTGTCAATTATTACCAGGCACTGAGTAATTCGATTGCAGAGCGCAGGCTTAGCGCGCTGGCGACCTGCCTCTAAACATTGACGTCAGGTTAAAGGGGATTTAGTTACATCAGATCCCCTGCAAGGAAAATTAAAAGAACGCCCTCCGCTTTACCCCTACCAACCTCGATTTTCAGGCATCGGTCAATGCGACATTCCTCTTAGCGTCCTGTCACATGATTGTCATGTCATTGTTTCCTAATGCGTTTCAAAATATTGCACAGATAAAGGCGTTGACCGCCAGCATCGCAATACTGCCGTTTGAGTAGCTGATCGGCAGTTTGAATACCCCTGTGAACGAGACCCATGATGATCAAGAAACTGCACAAACCCATTGTCGGCGCCATATTGGGCAGCGTAGTGATGTCTGCTCAAGCGGATTTTATCGACGACAGCCATGCCGACCTTACGTTGCTCAATCGCTACCTTAATCAGCAGGGTCGCGGTATAGATGGCAATAACAATCCTAGTAAAGCAGCCAAAAGCTACCGGGACTGGGGGCAGGGCTTTCAGCTCAACTTCAAGTCTGGCTACACCGAAGGCGCCGTTGGCGTTGGTCTGGATGTTGAGGGCTTCTATGGCCTCAAACTCGACTCCGGCGGCGACCTGAACGACAAGAGCAATCAAAGCCGTTACCCTGGTAGCATGTTCCCGCTGGATAACGGCAAGTCCGCCAATGACTTCGCCGTGCTGACCCCTACCCTCAAAATGCGCTTCCTTAAAGATGAGTTGCGTGTGGGCGGGCTGTATCAAAACAACCCGATGCTGGCCAATACCGATGGGCGTCTGTACCACCAGACCAATACCGGGGCGCAGTTGGTTTCCAAGGATTTGTCAGACTTCACCTTTACCGGTGGCGATATCATTCGGACGAAAATCCGCAACGAAACCAACGACAGTGGCATGATCACCGGTGGCGGCGCCAAACTCAGTGATCGCTTCCTCTATGGCGGCGCCGATTACACGGGCATTGCCGACACCACATTGAGCCTGTGGTACTCCAACCTGCAGGATTACTATCAGCAAGCCTTTATCGGTGCCAAGCACATCACTCAACTACCCGTCGGTAGCCTCGCCAGTGATTTCCGTGGTTACCGCAGCCTGGGCATAGGCGGCAACGCCAATGGCGACAGTGACTTTGCAACCAATGGCTACTACGGTAATGGCCTGAGCAAAGGGCGGATCAACCAGTCGACTATTAGCTTGATGGAAAGCTATAGCCTGGCAGGCCACACCTTAGGTTTGGGCCTTCAGAAAAACACCGGCGACAGCGACTTCCCTTATCTGGACTCAGGCCTGAACAGCGGTGACGCCCGTCAGGGACCGGGTGCGGGCGCTGACACCCCAGCGCTGACCAACATGCAATTGAACAAGTTCCAACACGCCGGCGAGCGTACTTGGCTTGCGCAGTACAAGTATGATTTTGGCCAGTTGGGCGTCAAAGGATTGGGCTTCGCAGCCACTTATGCCCATGGTGATCAGATCAGAGTGGCCAGCGGTGGTGACAGCGAATGGGAACGCAACCTTGCGTTGAGCTACCAAGTGCCTGAGGGGAAACTGAAGGGCCTGGGTGTTACCTGGAAGAACGCCAGGGCCAACCCGAGTATTACCGGGCAGACCCTGCAGGACGAAAATCGCTTCTACGTGAGCTATATCGTACCGCTGTGGTAATACACAGCCAGGCATGAACGCTGTCAAGGCGACGTAATCCGGCTTACCCATGCTTCGCGTGGGTAAGCCGCCTTAAAATGAACAGGTTGACTGTTGGCGCAACCGCGAAAACTCCCGCTCGAAAAGCAAGGAATCCTTGAAGAGGCATTCGTCGAATTCAAATCCACTGGGCTTTGCCTCATACTCTGCGCTGAGATATGACGATACCAGCACCTTGACCTCACGAATCCCCCCAAGGAGCCCGATACGCTGATGCTGCCTTCCCCCCTTAAAATCCTTACCAATCCCGCGCGGCTGCACACACAGAAATGGCGTGGGCGCGTTGGCCTGTGCCTGGTTGCCGGTCTCTCGGTATTGGCAGGCATGACGGATGCGATCGGTTTTATGGCAACCGGTGACTTCGTATCGTTCATGAGCGGCAACACCACCCGCCTGGCCGTGGCCATAAGCGAAGGCGACTTCGGGCTTATGCTGCGACTGCTTATCGTCGTTGCCACGTTTATCGGCGGCAATACACTGGGCATTGTCGTAAGCCGAATGACGGGGCGACGCGCCCTTCCCTTGCTGCTGTGCATCGCTGCGTTGTTATCCGCTGCGGCAGCCTTGCCATTGACCGCTCAACTGCCAGCACTGTTGGCCGCTATTATCGCCATGGGCATGCTCAACGCCGCCGTCGAAGAGGTCAATGGCTTCCCTATTGGCCTGACTTACGTGACAGGCGCACTCTCACGATTCGGCAGAGGATTAGGCCGGTGGATGCTGGGAGAGCGAAGAAATGGATGGCGAGTTCAGTTGATACCCTGGACCGGCATGTTTGCAGGTGCGGTGATCGGCGCCCTGCTTGAGCAGCAACTGGGTATGAAAGCTCTATTGTTCAGCGGCTTGCTTTCTGCCGTTTTGGGGTTTGCCGCACTGAAAATCCCACGCCGCTGGCAACTGGCTTATATGCCTAAATAAGGGTAATCAGCACTCCCCCCGCTTTTCCAGACTGCGCAGCAGCTTGCAGGGGGCATGGTCATACCATGACGACTCTATTGCCCACGACCTACATTGCCCCAAATAAGGGAACCGGGAAACTTATCCGCACCCTTCTGGTTCAATGTACTCATTAGCATATGACCCGATCATGTTTCCCGGTGCGTAGAGAGCACCTGAAAAAGACCCGCTGTGTAGCGCTTCAACCCTCCTCCGCTTAGCGATCTCTGGATAGAAAGACGTCCATCCGACACTGGCATGAAACCTGCTTTAGTCCTGACAAACCTGTAGAAATCTCCTATAGGACGTCCAGGCGTGGTCACCGACGACCACCTTCCAGTACTGGCGCAGGACGGGTGAACCAGGCAGCGCGGCTTCGGTTAATCACCCCACCACACATCCATGAATACCAGGCAAAGACGCCTGGAGCCGTCACACGGCTCCAGGCGTTTTTTTTGCTTTTTTTTCTGGCCATGCCACGGCAGCGGCTTCGACTGAGGAAAGGTTATGAACGCAACCGCCACCCCGATCAAGAGCGAAACACTGGTCGTCATCGGCAACGGCATGGTCGGCCATCATTGCGTCGAGCAGTTGATCGAGCATGGCGCGCTCGCCCACTATCACGTGCATGTGTTCGGTGAGGAGCGGCAGCGTGCCTACGACCGCGTCCACCTCTCAGAGTACTTCGGCGGTCGTGATGCAGAGTCCCTCGCACTTGGTGAGGCCGATCTGTATGCCCGCCACGGTGTGCAGCTGCACCTCGGCGTGCAAGTGCTCGACATCGACCGCGAGCGCAAGGAAGTAGTCACCAGCGCCAGACGCCAGGCTTATGACCGATTGGTGCTGGCCACCGGCTCCTATCCCTTTGTGCCGCCGATCCCCGGTGCCGAAGGCCGCTCCCGGTTGGTCTACCGTACTCTGGACGACCTAGACGCCATCCGCGAGGCGGCTACCAATGCCCGACGTGGCGTGGTGGTAGGTGGCGGCCTGCTCGGCCTTGAAGCCGCCAATGCACTGAAGTCCCTGGGGCTGGAAGCCCATGTCGTTGAATTCGCCCCACAACTGATGCCGGTGCAACTGGACGCCTCAGGTGGCGAAGCACTGCGGGCACGGATCGAGACCCTGGGCGTCGGTGTGCACCTTTCGCGAGCGACCCAGGAGATCGTTATCGGTGAAGAGTATGCCTACCGCATGAACTTCAACGGTGGCGAATTCCTTGAAACCGACCTGATCGTATTCTCTGCCGGGATCCGCCCGCAGGACGCTATCGGCCGTAGCGCCGGGCTGGACGTGGCACCGCGTGGCGGCCTGGTCGTGGACAATCATTGCCGCACCAGCGACCCCTACATCTTCGCCATCGGCGAGTGTGCGTCCTGGAACGGCAGCATCTTTGGTCTGGTCGCGCCGGGCTACAGCATGGCGCGTAACGTTGCCGCGCAACTCGCGGGTCAGCATTACGACCCCTTTACCGGCGCAGACATGTCGACCAAGCTCAAGCTGCTGGGCGTTGATGTCGGTTCTATCGGCGACGCTCACGCGGCGACTCCCGGCGCCAAGAGCTACCGCTTTATCGACGAGGCCAGCGCCAGCTATCGCCGCCTGGTGGTCTCTGCCGATGGCAAGCATGTGCTGGGCGCGGTACTGATCGGCGATAACAGCTATTACGACACCTTGCTGCAATACGCGCAGAACGGCATAGCGCTGCCCAAGGACCCGTCCAGCCTGATCCTGCCGCTGTCAGACGGCGCACCGACACTCGGTGCCGATGCGCTGCCGGACACCGCCACTATTTGCTCCTGCCATAACGTTACCAAGGGCGCGGTGTGCTGTGCGGTCGACGCAGGTTGCACCGACCTCGGCGAACTCAAGGGCAAGACCAAGGCAGGCACTGGCTGCGGCGGTTGCAGCGCACTGCTCAAGCAGGTCTTCGAGCACGAGCTCAGTGCCCGTGGCGTCGCCGTCGACAAAAGCCTCTGCGAGCACTTCGCCCATACCCGTCAGGAACTGTACGCCCTGGTACGGGTGGAAGGCATCATTAGCTTCGACGAAATGCTCGCCAAACATGGACGTGGCCACACCGGCTGCGATATCTGCAAACCCGCTGTGGGCTCGATTCTCGCCTCATGCTGGAACCAGCCGATCATGGACCCATTGTTGGTGCACCTGCAGGACACCAACGACACATTCATGGCCAACATGCAGAAGAACGGCACCTATTCGATCATCCCGCGCATCGCCGCCGGCGAAATCACCCCGGACAAGTTGATCGCCCTGGGCGCTGTCGCGAAGAAATACGACCTCTACACCAAGATCACTGGCGGCCAGCGCATCGATCTGTTCGGCGCCCAATTGCATCAGTTGCCGGACATCTGGGGCGAACTGATCGAGGCCGGTTTCGAGACCGGACACGGCTACGGCAAGTCATTGCGTACGGTCAAATCCTGCGTCGGCAGCACATGGTGTCGTTATGGCGTTCAGGACAGCGTGAGCATGGCGCTGCTCCTGGAGAACCGCTACAAGGGCCTGCGCGCACCGCATAAATTCAAGCTTGCGGTTTCCGGCTGCACCCGCGAATGCGCCGAGGCGCAGAGCAAGGACGTTGGGGTGATCGCTACCGAGAAAGGCTGGAATCTCTATGTCTGTGGCAACGGAGGCATGCGCCCGCGTCACGCCGAATTACTAGCCACGGACCTGGATGACCAAACCCTATTGCGCTACGTCGACCGGTTCCTGATGTTCTACATCCGTACTGCCGACAAACTGCAACGCACCTCTGTCTGGCGCGAAAGCCTGGACGGCGGCCTGGACTACCTCAAAGACGTCATCATCAACGACAGTCTGGGGCTTGGGGCTGAGCTGGAATCGCAAATGCAACTGGTCATTGACCGGTACGAATGCGAATGGGCAAACGCTATCAATGACCCGGAAAAGCTCAAGCGCTTCCGGACCTTCGTCAACGATGAGCGCGGTGACCCGGATATCCATTTCGTCAAAGAACGAGGCCAGCGCCGCCCGGTGCATGCTAACGAACTCCACCTGATTCCCGTTACCCAGGAGGTGCTCTGATGAGCCAGTCAAACGTCGTCCGTATCGAACCCCGCCACGCTATTGAAAGCCCTGCGCAATGGCAGATGCTGTGCAGCCGCCAAGACCTGGTGGCCAATTCCGGCGTCGTCGCCTGGCTCGATGGCGCCCAGGTCGCGTTATTTCACCTGCCTGACAGTCTGGGCAAGACCCTCTACGCCATCGACAACCTCGACCCAAAGTCAGGCGCCAACGTCATTGGCCGTGGCATCGTCGGCAACCTTAA
This sequence comes from Pseudomonas sp. MH9.2, assembly GCF_034353875.1. Taxonomy (NCBI): domain Bacteria; kingdom Pseudomonadati; phylum Pseudomonadota; class Gammaproteobacteria; order Pseudomonadales; family Pseudomonadaceae; genus Pseudomonas; species Pseudomonas sp. MH9.2. Next base: position 5,198,892 of record NZ_CP133784.1, on the reverse strand, counting down.
GGGCGAGTTGGTGATTGCCTCACCCCTGTACAAACAGCACTTTCGTCTCGAAGACGGCAGCTGCCTGGAATATCCAGAGCAGAGCCTGCGTGTCTGGCCCGTACGTTTGAACGGGGATGCCGTAGAGATCGGAGTAAGCGCAGCGCGCTAGCTTTAAACAGTGGAAACAGTCCTGACCCTACGACCTGTGCCGCAGCGTCAGGGCGGTTCGCGGCCACCTATAAGAATGGTAGTGGAGAAACCCGCATGAAGACCGTTGCGCAACTGCTCAAGTTAAAAGCCATCCACAATCAACATGTCCATACCATCACTCCAGACCAGATGGTGCTAGAGGCGCTGCGGGTGATGGCCGAGAAAAATATCGGCGCTCTACCGGTGATAGAAGACGGTCAAGTGGTGGGCGTAATCAGCGAGCGAGACTACGCACGCAAGATCGTTCTCCAGGGCCGCTCCTCCATCGGCACGTCTGTCAGAGCCATCATGAGCTCGCCCGTGGTGACGGTGAACTCCCACCAAAGTATCGAGACGTGCATGGGGGTTATGACCGATAGCCACCTGCGCCATTTACCCATCGTGGAAGACGGACAACTGCTCGGCCTGCTGTCCATTGGTGACTTGATTAAAGAGGCGATAGCCGAGCAGGCTGACCTGATCCGGAAACTGGAACAGTATATTCGCGGGCATTAAACTGACCGTTATTCCGACCGATCAAAAAAGAATACAACCGGACCCAACTGACGACAGAGCCGTATTGGGCCTCAGGTCATCATTGGCTAATGTTTGTAGATCATATATTTGCCGCGCCCGGTCTTTTTAGCTTGATACATCACTCTGTCTGCGGCGCGCAGGAGATTATCCGCAGAGCTTTCCCTGTCCCACAGTGCTATCCCGATCGAAACGTCCACGATGCACGATGTGCCGAAAATAAAAAATGGAGTTTTCAGTGCATCGATACATTTAGCGGCGATGGTGCTGACAGCCTCTTCGGCATTGTCCTCAAGGTCACTGAGCAGCAAAACAAACTCGTCACCACCAATACGCGCCAGGGTATCGGACTCTCGCAGAGTACTGGCGAAGCGCTTCGCAACCTGCCGCAACACCTCGTCACCAGCCTCGTGGCCGAGCGTGTCGTTGATATTCTTGAAACCATCAAGGTCCATGAATAATAGGCCGACCTGTGTTTCATCACGGCGCGCGCGCTAATACCTGACGAAGCCGCTCAGAAAGATGCGCTCTATTGGGCAACCCCGTCAGCGTGTCGTGATGAGCCATGCGGGTAAGTTCAGTTTGATGGTCGTTGAGTTTGATCAATAAACGATTGAACGCCGATATCAAGTGCCCAACTTCATCATCGCGGACGACAGGCAAGGGTTCGAGCGGCAACTCGTCCCGCGTCATGCGGTCGGCATGCTCTGCCGCATAAAACAAATGGCGGAGGACGAAATACAGCCCGGTAGTGGAGAGAATAGCGAATACCAAAATAGCGAAGACTGCATTTTTAATCAAAAAATGCTGCATCCGCCCCACCGTCGCAAACGCCTCACTGCTCGGCACTCGGCCGACGACAAACCAGCCCGTGCTCGGGACAGACACCATCGCAGCGACCTCTTCAACACCCTGCTCGTTGACCGTTATCCCGGTACCGCGAAAGCCCGCCATGGCCCGATCATGAAGCACATTGACGCCGGGGGGCGGTGTGGGTTTGAGCACACTATCAAGTTCAGAGGAGGCGACAAATAACTTATCTCTCGGGGAGACAAGCAAGAACCCACCCGTTGCATTACCAATTCGACTCTGGAGTAACGAATCAAGAAACCCGGGGGCAGCCAGTGCCGTAACACCCACCAAAACAGCTTGAACCTCACCGTTTTCGCTTCTGACCGGAGCAGAGATCGGCAGAACCGGTTCTTTTGCAGAACGGCCAACCACAGGACGACCGACAAACGAAGCACCGCCTAATCCAGCTTTAATATAGTCACGGTCAGAATAGTTGATCGTCAGTGGATCACGCAGAACAGGATAATCCGCGATTGGAACGCCATTAGGCGTTACCACGAATAGACCTGCCGAGAACAACGTTTGGTAGTCGAAGTGCTCTTTCAGCCATGCATGTAGTTGCTCAGGCTGCGCAAGCAAACGCGTCGGCAAGGCGGCGGCAAGGCGTCCAAGCAAGACCTGGCGCTGAACAATCTTCCCATCAATATCGTGGGCAACATAAGTCGCCAACGCTAATTGTTGGTTTTCCACTACCGCGCTCAAATCCTCACGCAAAAAATGAGTCAGCACGAAATAGCGAACGACTGCACCAGAGATCACAATGCACAGCGCCAGTACCAACAGCCGAGTAACGATGCTATTGAAAATGCGGGGAAGGCTTGTGCGCACATAATATTTTTTTGGCATCTTGGGAGTTTACCCGAGGAGCCGCGTTTTTTGTGCACTGGAACAGGCGCAAAGGCAGAGTTTGCTATCAGTTCGCCATTAACTATCCAGGACTTATGCCCTATGACGGCCTGGATCGAAAACAGAGGCTGCTATGTGGCAATGTATCGCGCCAAAGAGAACCGGCGCGATAGCATTGTTCAACCGTTGACAGGTGCCCAGAATTCAGCGATGGCGCACATTAGAACGCATCACCGGGTACACGGACCCATCCTTCCATCAATACGCGAGCACTGCGGCTCATGATGGCCTTGGTCACCGTCCACTCACCATTGACCTGGCTGGCTTCAGCACCCACGCGCAGGGTGCCCGAGGGGTGACCGAAGCGCACAGCGCTACGTGCACCACCGCCAGCTGCCAGGTTCACCAGCGTGCCCGGAATCGCCGCAGCGGCACCAATGGCCACGGCGGCCGTGCCCATCATGGCGTGATGCAGTTTGCCCATTGAGAGCGCACGCACGAGCAGGTCGGCGTCACCGGCAGTCACCCGTTTGCCGCTGGACGACACGTATTCGGCTGGCTTGGCGACGAAGGCGATCTTCGGTGTGTGCTGGCGCTTGGCGGCTTCAGCAATATCCTGAATGAGGCCCATACGCAACGCGCCATAAGCGCGAATCGTCTCGAACATCGCCAGTGCCTTGGAATCGCCGTTAATCGCGTCCTGCAGCTCGGTGCCCGTATAGCCGATGTCTTGCGCGTTAACGAAGATAGTCGGGATGCCAGCATTGATCATCGTGGCCTTGAATGTGCCAACACCCGGCACTTCAAGATCGTCCACGAGGTTACCGGTGGGGAACATCGAGCCGCCCGCGCCCTCTTCGTCGGCTGCCGGGTCCATGAATTCCACCTGCACTTCGGCAGCGGGAAAGGTCACGCCATCGAGTTCGAAGTCACCGGTTTCCTGGACAGCACCATCGGTGATAGACAGGTGCGCGATGATGGTCTTGCTGATATTGGCCTGCCAGATGCGCACGGTCGCCATGCCGTTGTGCGGGATGCGACTGGCGTCAACCAGACCGCTGCTGATGGCGAACGCGCCGACGGCGGCAGACAGGTTGCCGCAGTTGCCGCTCCAGTCAACGAACGGCTTATCGATGGACACCTGACCGAACAGGTAATCGACATCGTGATCGGTTTTTTTGCTCTTGGACAGGATGACCGTTTTGCTGGTGCTCGAGGTTGCCCCGCCCATGCCGTCGATCTGTTTGCCGTAAGGATCCGGGCTGCCAATCACGCGCAACAACAGTGCATCGCGCGCCGCGCCGGGGACCTGTGCGGAGACGGGAAGGTCTTGCAGGTTGAAAAACACACCTTTGCTGGTACCGCCACGCATGTAGGTGGCGGGGATCTTGATCTGGGGTACGTAAGCCATAGAAATAGTGTCCTGATAAGACTCAGGCGCAACGTTGCCGTCGCGCCTGAGTATGTTGCTTAGACAGCTGCCGTCGATTCAAGGAAGTCCTGAGCGAAACGCTGCAGGACACCGCCAGCCTCGTAGATCGACACTTCTTCGGCTGTGTCGAGACGGCAGGTGACCGGCACCTCGACACGCTCGCCGTTCTTGCGATTGATCACCAGGGTCAGCGTGTTACGCGGGGTACGCTCGCCGATGACGTCGAAGGTTTCGGTGCCGTCGATGCCCAGTGTCTTGCGATCAACGCCCGCCTTGAACTCCAGTGGCAACACGCCCATGCCGACCAGATTGGTGCGGTGAATGCGCTCGAAGCCTTCAGCCGCGATGGCTTCCACGCCAGCCAGACGTACGCCCTTGGCAGCCCAGTCACGGGAAGAGCCCTGACCGTAGTCAGCACCGGCGATGATGATCAGCGGCTGCTTGCGCTCCATGTAGGTCTCGATAGCTTCCCACATGCGCATGACCTTGCCTTCTGGCTCGACGCGGGCCAGCGAACCCTGTTTGACCTTGCCGTTTTCCTGAACCATCTCGTTGAACAGCTTCGGGTTGGCGAACGTGGCGCGTTGCGCGGTCAAGTGGTCACCCCTATGAGTCGCGTAGGAGTTGAAGTCCACCTCTGGCAGGCCCATCTTGGCCAGGTACTCACCGGCCGCGCTGTCGAGCATGATGGCGTTCGACGGCGACAAGTGGTCGGTGGTGATGTTGTCCGGCAGCACCGCCAGCGGGCGCATACCCTTGAGCGGACGAGCGCCAGCCAACGCACCTTCCCAGTACGGCGGACGGCGGATATAGGTGCTCATTTCGCGCCAGTCGTACAGCGGTTTTACTTTGGGACCGGTGTCTTCCTGGATAGCGAACATCGGGATGTAGACCTGGCGGAACTGCTCCGGTTTTACCGAGGCCTTGACCACTGCGTCGATCTCTTCGTCGGTCGGCCAAATGTCCTTCAGGCGAATTTCCTTGCCGTTGGCATCCAGGCCCAGCACATCCTTCTCGATGTCAAAGCGGATGGTCCCGGCAATCGCGTAAGCCACCACCAGCGGCGGCGAAGCCAAGAATGCCTGCTTGGCGTACGGATGGATCCGCCCGTCAAAGTTACGGTTACCCGAGAGTACCGCGGTGGCATACAGGTCGCGATCGATGATTTCCTGCTGGATCACCGGATCCAGCGCGCCAGACATGCCGTTACAGGTGGTGCAAGCGAAAGCCACGATACCGAAGCCTAATTGCTCCAGTTCGCTAGTCAGGCCGGCTTCATCCAGGTACAACGCAACGGTCTTCGAACCGGGCGCCAGGGAAGACTTGACCCAAGGTTTACGGGTCAGCCCCAGCTTGTTGGCGTTACGCGCCAGCAGGCCAGCGGCGATGACGTTGCGTGGGTTGCTGGTGTTGGTGCAACTGGTGATCGCCGCGATGATTACCGCACCATCCGGCATTTGCCCAGGCACCTCATCCCAATGGCCGGCGATGCCTCGGGCCGCGAGGTCCGAGGTGGCCACACGGGCGTGGGGGTTGCTCGGGCCCGCCATGTTGCGAACCACCGAGGACAGATCAAAGGTCAGCCCACGTTCGTATTGGGCGCCCTTCAGGCTGTCGCCCCAAAGGCCGGTCAGTTTTGCGTAACTCTCGACCAGTTTCACCTGCTCGTCTTCACGGCCGGTGAGCTTGAGGTAGTCAATGGTCTGCTGGTCAATATAGAACATCGCTGCGGTGGCGCCGTATTCCGGGGCCATGTTGGAGATGGTCGCGCGATCACCAAGAGTCAGCTTTGATGCCCCTTCACCGAAGAACTCCAGCCAGGCGCCGACTACCTTTTGCTGGCGCAGGAACTGAGTCAACGCCAGCACCATGTCAGTGGCGGTGATGCCCGGTTGCAATTTGCCGGTGAGTTCGACGCCGACAATTTCAGGCAGGCGCATCCAGGAGGCACGGCCGAGCATGACGCTTTCGGCTTCAAGGCCACCGACACCGATGGCGATCACGCCCAACGCATCGACGTGCGGGGTGTGGCTGTCGGTGCCGACGCAGGTGTCGGGGAACGCCACGCCATCACGCACTTGGATCACTGGAGACATTTTCTCCAGGTTGATCTGGTGCATGATCCCATTGCCCGGCGGGATCACGTCGACATTCTTGAAGGCTTTTTTGGTCCAGTTGATGAAGTGGAAGCGGTCTTCATTGCGACGATCTTCGATGGCGCGGTTCTTTTCGAACGCCTTGGGATCGAAGCCGCCGGACTCAACGGCCAGGGAGTGGTCGACGATCAATTGGGTCGGCACGACCGGGTTGACCAGCGCGGGATCGCCGCCTTGGGAGGCGATCGCATCACGCAGGCCGGCGAGGTCGACCAGCGCCGTCTGACCGAGAATGTCGTGACACACCACACGGGCCGGGAACCACGGAAAGTCGAGATCGCGCTTGCGCTCGATAAGCTGGTTCAGCGATGCGGTCAACGTAGCCGGGTCGCAACGGCGTACCAGGTTCTCGGCCAGCACGCGCGATGTATAAGGAAGTGTGTCGAAGGCCCCAGGCTTGATTCCGTCCACCGCCGCGCGCGTGTCGAAATAATCCAATCGGGTGCCGGGTAAAGATTTGCGGTATTCAGTGTTCATGGCGTTGGGACTCAATCACGGAATGTTCAGGGATGGGCGGGGAGCACCGAAGATCACGGTCCACTCCCCTTTTCCCAATCAGCGTTGTTCGATGGGCACGAACTTGCGCTGTTCGACGCCGATGTATTCGGCACTCGGGCGGATGATGCGGTTATTGCCACGCTGTTCGAACACGTGAGCGGCCCAGCCGGTCAGGCGTGAGCAAACAAAGATCGGCGTGAACAGCTTGGTCGGGATACCCATGAAGTGGTAGGCCGAGGCATGGTAGAAGTCAGCGTTCGGAAACAGTTTTTTCTGTTCCCACATGGTTTTGTCGATGGCTTCGGACACGGGGTACAGCACGGTGTCGCCCACCTCATCGGCCAGTTTTTTCGACCAACCCTTGATCACTTCGTTACGCGGGTCGGACTCTTTATAGATCGCGTGACCGAAGCCCATGATCTTGTCCTTGCGCTCAAGCATGCCCAGCGTGCCTTTAACGGCTTCTTCGGCAGAACCGAAGCGCTCGATCATTTCCATCGCTGCTTCGTTGGCGCCGCCATGCAGCGGGCCGCGCAATGAACCAATGGCTGCGGTGATGCAGGAATACAGGTCCGACAGCGTCGAGGCACAAACCCGTGCGGTAAAAGTCGAGGCATTGAATTCATGCTCGGCGTACAAAATCAACGAAACGTCCATCACCTTGCGGTGCAGTTCGCTCGGTTTTTTATCCAGCAGCAGGTGCAGGAAATGCCCGCCGATGGACTCTTCGTCCGTCACGCAATTAAGGCGTACGCCGTCATGACTGAACCGATACCAGTAGCACATGATGGCTGGGAACGCCGCCAGCAGGCGATCCGTGACGTCATGCTGCTGCGCAAAACTCGCTTCTGGCTCCAGGGTGCCGAGCATCGAAGCACCGGTACGCATGACGTCCATTGGGTGGGTCTCGGCAGGAATGCGCTCAAGCACTTCCTTCAAGGCTTGCGGCAGATCACGCAAACCTTGCAGCTTGTTCATGTACGCCGAAAGTTCGGTCTTGGTCGGCAGCTCGCCGTAAAGCAGCAGGTAAGCCACTTCTTCAAAACGCGCCTCGGCGGCCAATTCACGCACGTCGTAACCACGGTAGGTCAGGCCGGCTCCGGCCTGCCCAACAGTGGACAATGCGGTCTGCCCCGCCACCTGGCCTCGCAGGCCAGCCCCACTCAACACTTTTGCTTCAGCCATTGCTTTCTCCAATCTTGAATTTATTTGGGAATCGGCAATCCGGTCCAGACGACGTTACGCCTGGACCGGCACCCAGAATCACTTCTTCTGCGCGAACAACGCATCGAGTTTCTGCTCGAAGATGTGGTAATCAATGGCGTCGTAGAGCTCCATACGGGTCTGCATGGTGTCGATGACATTCTTCTGCGTGCCGTCGCGGCGAATCGCGGTGTAGACGTTCTCTGCAGCCTTGTTCATGGCGCGGAACGCTGACAACGGGTAGAGCACCAGAGAGACATCGGCCGACGCCAGCTCATCAGTGGTATACAACGGTGTAGCACCGAACTCGGTGATGTTGGCCAGGATCGGCGCGCCAACCTGGGCAGCAAACAGCTTGTACATCGCCAGCTCGGTGATAGCTTCCGGGAACACCATGTCAGCGCCCGCTTCAACGCAGGCCGCAGCCCTTTCCAGTGCCGACTCCAGCCCTTCGACGGCCAGTGCATCGGTACGCGCCATGATCACGAAGCTATCATCGGTGCGCGCATCGACGGCGGCCTTGATACGGTCGACCATCTCTTGCAGGGACACGATTTCTTTGTTCGGGCGATGGCCGCAACGCTTGGCGCCGACCTGATCTTCGATATGGATCGCCGCTGCGCCGAACTTGATCATCGACTTGACCGTACGCGCCACGTTGAACGCGGAAGAGCCGAAACCGGTGTCTACGTCCACCAGCAATGGCAGGTCGCAGACGTCGGTGATACGACGCACGTCGGTCAGCACGTCATCCAGGCCAGTGATGCCCAGGTCCGGCAAGCCGAGCGAACCTGCTGCCACGCCGCCACCCGAGAGATAGATGGCTTTGAAACCGGCGCGCTTGGCCAGCAGTGCGTGGTTGGCATTGATCGCGCCTACCACTTGCAATGGATGTTCGCTGGCGACGGCATCACGGAAACGTTGACCGGGAGTAGTTTTGGCGGTACTCATTTTTCACCTCGGGCTGTCGGTTGGGGAGCGGCCTGATAATGGCGCTCGATGTTGCGTTTGGATGCGCTGATATGGCGGCGCATTAACAGTTCGGCCAGTTCGCCGTCACGCTCGGCAATGGCATCAAGAATACGGTGGTGTTCGGCAAACGCCTGACGCGGACGATTGGGCGTCGCAGAGAACTGGATGCGGTACATGCGCACCAGTTGATAAAGCTCGCCACAGAGCATTTGGGTCAGCGTGCGGTTGCCGCTGCCTTGAATGATCCTGTAATGGAAATCGAAATCGCCTTCTTGCTGGTAGTAGCCCACACCGGCCTTAAAAGCGGCATCTTGTTCATGGGTATCGAGGACGCGGCGCAATTCGTCGATCTCTTCGACGGTCATGCGTTCGGCGGCCAGACGACAAGCCATGCCCTCCAGCGATTCGCGAATTTCATACAACTCGATGAGCTCGGCGTGGCTCAGGGAAACCACACGAGCGCCCACATGGGGGATACGCACCAACAAGCGTTGCCCTTCGAGGCGATGGATCGCTTCACGCAGCGGTCCGCGGCTGATGCCGTAGGCGCGCGCCAGCTCTGGCTCGGAAATCTTGCTGCCGGGTGCGATCTCTCCACGCACGATGGCCGACTGGATACGCCGGAACACATGCTCGGAGAGGGTACCGGACTCCTCGCCTACAACCTGGGTTTCTGCAAGAACTTCCATTACATTGTCGACACATTGGCAATTAGATGGCGGAAAACTACGACCAATCCCCATAAATGTCAAATGTCATTAGACTATTGTCGACAATGCGCCACACCAACACCGAGACCTGACCTAGATCATGCACCGACTTCAGTCAAGGCCGTGCCGACGGTTATCGAGAGGGCTTCGGGGCTTCGTTTTGCAACGTCGCCGCCTCAGAAAACCCTACACGGGGCAACGCCAAAACGGACGGATCTACAGGTTGATTCAGCGCCCGCAGCACTGGAGAGTCGTACCCGTATACGTCAGGTTTAAACGTCACTCGACCATCATCACTCAGGCCCACTGTCCAATAGGCCAGCAGCACAGGCACCTTCACAGGGAGCCTGATATTTTCTGTAATGCCGTTGGCCAGTTGAGCCTGAATACCGGCGGCGTTCCAGCGACCCGGGTCGTTAAACAACAACTCGACCAACTGAAGCGGGTTTTCAACCCGGATACAGCCTGAACTCGTCGCGCGGCGTGCCTGGGCAAATAACTCGCGATGCGGCGTGTCGTGGAGATACACCGAATACTCATTTGGAAACCGTATGGCAACCTGACCAAGAGAGCTGTCCGGGCCTGCATCCTGGCGCAGTGTGATGCCGCCAGGGTTATGCCAATCAACGGTTGATGGATTCAAGACAGTCCCTTGACGGTCAAGGACACGAATACGGTTTGCGTCAAGGTAATGAGGGTCCTTTAGAATCTTGGGAAGAACATCATTAGTGAGAATGGTCGGTGGAACTGTCCAGGTGGGGTTAAACGTTATGTGCGTAATTTCGGATTGAAATACCGGCGTGCTGCGGAAGGGTTTACCGACCTGCACACGAGAACGCCAGATAACCTTGCCGTCACGGTAGAATGCAATCTTGTACCCGGCGATATCAACAACGACGAACGTGCCCTGAAGTTTATACAATAGCCAACGCGCGCGCTCCATGTTCACGCGGACTTGGTCTATACGCGCACCTATGGGTATATTCAGCGCCGCAAGTGTCGCCGCACCGGCAATGCCATCCACGGGAAGGTAGTGCTCGGACTGAAACCGTTTAACCGCCGCTTTAACGACGTCGTCGTAGTCAGTCCGGGTTGCCACTTGCTTGTCCAGATAACCCCCTGCCGCCAAACGGGCCCGCAACGCCAAGACTGAAGCACCGGCAACGCCTGGCTTAAGTGCCTGCCCGACAGGAATCAGTGACCAGCCACCTGAGTCTCGAAGCCGGCGCAGTTGCGCCAACCCCTCTCGCAGCCGGCTGTAAATCGCATTTTGTGGCGGCGCCTGTTTGAATGCGCGTGCGACGTCATGGTTTTCGACGGCAACAAACAATTCTTTGAGATCGTCACGAGGGTCGACACCGACCGGGTCGAAGTTCCAGTGTATTTCCAAACGCGAGGGGTCGACTTTGCCGCGCCGCAACTGGAGCAGCGCTGCGATGTAGGCACGGGTAGCCGCAATATCAAACATCGCGCGTTGCGTTGGGGACGGCGTCGCTGCATGCATCGACGCGGCTGCCCTGGATAGCTCATCAATACGGAAATCACGGGGATCCAGGCCGTCTGCCTGAATGTCGTTCAGACTTTTCAACAGCTGCGCGACGTCGCTAACGTTCGTCCAGGCCGCACGAAAGCTTCGTTGAGCATAAAAATCGATGACCGCACGACCGACCTCCAGCCGTTGGTGACGGGGTGGGGTGACGGGCAGAGGGGAAGAAGGCGTTACGCCCGACGGGGCGAGCGCGGCCTGGATCGTCTGTGCCACCTCGTCGGCTGGCGCAACGTCACTGACGCTGTGTGCTAAGGTTGTCGCCGAAACAGGCAAAGGCTCTGCCGTCGCTGAGTTGCTTATCAGGACTCCCATAAAAAAGACGCGGCTTAACATGGATAAGTTTGATAGTTGCAGCATGGACGTCCTTAGTTTCTCGTATCAATGGAAAGCTAGCATTCCTAACACTGCTAGGCTCGTATAAATAGCCATGAGACAACCCACATGACGCTCGACCGCTTTGGCTGTTTAATGGCCTTCATGCTTCTGATATCCCTCTCTGCCGAGGTAGCGTACGCCGATTCGCTTGAGGTCGCGCTGGTCAAAGCCGCGCCCGACGCTAACGCCAAGGTTATTGCGTTGGCTGTCCATGCCTCTCAGTGCAGACGGGCACAAGGCGAATCGCCTGCGCAAAGACTCGCCGTCATAGATTACTCGCTGCCCTCCACCGAACAGCGACTGTGGGTGTTTGACCTGCAACGCCGCACATTACTGTTTCATGAACTGGTTGCGCACGGCCGAAACAGCGGCGAAAACATGGCCCGTCAATTTTCCAACCAGAATCAAAGCATGGCCACCAGCCTGGGGCTGTACAGAACGCGTGCGACCTACCTCGGCCATAACGGTTACTCATTGCGCATGGAAGGGTTAGAACCCGGCTTCAATGATAATGCCCTTGACCGAGCGATTGTGATTCATGGGGCACCGTATGTCAGCGGCGATCTGGCGCGTTCGAACGGCCGTATTGGCAGAAGCTTAGGTTGCCCGGCCGTGCGGCCAGCGATTGCTCATCAACTCATCGACTCGATGAAAGATGGCCAGTTACTATTTTCTTATTACCCCGATCCGCGCTGGCTTAACTCGTCCTTGTTTATCAATTGCGATAACGCCACCGTGGCGGAAGCGTCAAAACCGGTTAGAACGTTTCAATAAGTTGACGCGGGATAGCGTGGGACAGTACTGCCATCCCCGCCCTACCCCGCGTATGCCACAACAGCCTGCGTGCTACTTCACCAGCACCACCGGAACCGATACCTCGTGAATGACCCGGTTCGCTACCGAACCCAGCAGCAATCCGCCGAAGCTGCCCAAGCCTCGCGTCCCCATGACCACGGTATCGCACCCCAACTGTTTGACGGCCTCATTGACCTGCTCCGCCACATTGCCGAGGGCCGCGTGGGTTTCATGGGCAACGCCAGCCGCCGACAGTAAAATCGCGGCCTCTTCAAGTACGCTATTGGCCTGGGTCAAGAGCCCTTCGTTGACGTCTTCGACCATTCGGCTCGTAAAGTAGTCCCCGTAGATAACCGGCCCATATTGTGCGTTAAGAACATGAATCTCCAAGGGCCGAGCACTGTCGCGAAAGAGATCAATCACGTACTGCAGAGCACGTTTCGAAGGCTCCGAGCCATCAAAAGCAACCAGAATTTTATGCATTTCAAATCTCCCTTAATGTGTGAAACAACCATAGACCATTTCCCTCAGCGACAGATCCACACCAAGACGACTTGAACGGATGAAACCCTGACACCGATCTTCGACACAGAAATTCCAGGCCACCCGGCCAGGGCTGACGTGTGTGTCGGGGGTAGAAAGTCTCTATGAGTACCTGCGTTGCACATGAGCACTGGCAAGACCAAATTCCCGCCCACAAATGGATTGCGCAATAAATTGACAGCTGCCCGCCAATCCATGATATAAAAATATTATCATCGTGATTACAGATAGAAATGTACCATTTTTACGGATTGCTCAATGAAGACAGTGAAACAACGTTTGCTCGATAGCCTCGAACAATCAACCGCCTCCGGGCGAGCTATCGCCAACTACATGCTGGCTAATTTAAACGAGTTGCCATTCGAGACGGCCGCGAGCATCGCGACCAAGGTTGGCGTCGGCGAAATGTCTGTGGGCCGGTTTTGTCGCTCTATCGGCTATATCCACTTCAAAGAGCTGAAAGCCGATCTTAAAGGCAATATCGGCGACAGCCCTTGGCTGGTTGGTGATCGGCTCAGAGAGTTCGCCACACGAGCACAGTCAGGGAACGACCAGCTCGCCTCCAGCCTGGAGTTTGAAATCAGCACAATGGTTCGCGTTTACGAGATGGCTCAAAGCCCCGAGTTCGAACGCTTCGTAAAGCGTCTGGCGACCCAAGAAACCGTCTACTGCGCGGGATTTCAAACAGAGCGGGGCGTTGCATCGATTCTTGCACATCAGTTGCAATATCTACGCGACGGCGTGCATCTGGTCGATCAGGCCGCTGGCAATTTCGTCGACGTGCTGCTAACCGATCCTTCCAAAATCATGTTGGTCATCATCGACACTCGTCGATATTCGCGCCAAAGCCTGTTATTGGCGACTGCAGCTCAGGCTCGCGGCATACCGGTGACCATCATTACCGACACCTTTTGCGATTGGGGGCCGTCGGTTGCCAGCGAGGTTTTCGCCGTACCGACTGAGCTCAACCACTTTTGGGACTCTCTGGGCCCACTCGTCTCTCTGGTGCAGTTGGCGATAAATGGTGTCTTCGGGCAATTGGGCGCCACCGTCGAGGATCGCTTGAGCCAGATTTTTACCTGCTACAACACGTTCACCGGATACGTAGGAACGCCTCAGGAAGACTAATACCGAGTAAACCAACCCACCGACGGGTCAACGCGGGGAGCGCACATCATGAATGTAATCAAAGGCAAGTTTTACGGGTCGCTGTTCGCTCTCAGCTTCATCTGCGTCGGAGGACTGCTATCAAATGCCGCTTCGGCAGACACCGAAGCGACCTTTGTGCTGCCATCTTCCCAAGCGGGTGCGCCATCTCTGGACCCGATCCGGAGCTCCCTGGTAACGCTGGTCGATGGCCTGATCTATGACCGTTTAGTGGACCAGGGCGCGGATCAGCAATTTCATCCGCATCTGGCGACAAGTTGGGAAACCACGGCAGATGGCATGAGTTGGGTCTTCCACTTGCGCGAGGGCGTCACGTTCCACGACGGTGAGCCCTTCAACGCTCAGACCATTGCCTGGTGGATTCCGAAATTTTCCGGAACCGAAAATGCTTACCTGGTCAGCGCCATCGACAAAGTTGAAGTCGTCGATGACCACACTGTGCATTTCGTCATGAAGCATCCCGACGCCAACCTCCTCTACAACCTGTCGAGCGGTTTTATGGGGGTTCCCAGCCCCAAGGCCTATGACAAGGCGGGCACTGATTACGGCGTGACGGTTGCCGTCGGCACGGGTCCGTACAGGCTTGAAAGTTTTGCTATCGGTTCCGAAGCGGTAGTGGTTCGTAACCCCGCCTACACGTGGGGCGGCGCCCTTTCCGCGAACAAAGGACCGGCAAAAATAGACAAACTGACCTTGCGTGAAATTGCCGACTCCTCGACGGCCTTCCTCGAGTTCAAGACCGGAGGAGTTGACCTGGTGATTGATGTCCCAAGTGACATCCTGGCGCAGTACAAAACATTGGACAACGCAACGATTGAAAGCCAGTCCGGCTTCGGCATTTACTACATGCCAATCAACACCACCGTCGAGCCTTTTACCGATCTCAGGGTACGCAAGGCTGCGGCCCTCGCCATCAACCAACAGGAGATCGTCGACAATCTGTTCGGCGGCAAGGGACGAGCCGCGCACAACTTTCTGATTTCTTCACTGCCGGAATCAAAGGTCGATCCCAAGTTCAATATTTCCCATGACCCTGCACAAGCCAAGGCCTTGCTCGAAGAGGCAGGCTGGAAGGTCGGATCTGACGGAATCCGTATAAAAAATGGCACGCCCTTGAGCGTGACGTTAGTGACGCAAAGCGATACCGAGTTCAAACGCCTGACAGAAGTCATCCAGGCACAACTGAAAGCCGTAGGCATCAACGCAAAAATCTCGGTTTTCGATACCAGTTCGATTCGCGCCGAATACAAGAAGGGCACACAACAACTGGCGGTGCGCAGCTATGGCTGGAACAACGCAGACATCCTCGATTGGTTCTTCAGCGCCGAACGCCTCGGCTACCCCAATGTTTCGATGTGGAAGGACGCCAAGGCGGAGGAGCTGCGAACCAAGGCGTTGACCGGTTCGCGCACACAAGAAGAGCGAACCGCTAATTTTCTTGCTTATCACGAATATGTGCTCAGCCAATATCCCTTCGCCCCTATCTACGAGCCGGAACAGAGTTTGGTCTTCGACAAGGAACACTTGGTACTGCCGGGGAAGATCGATGGGCCACAATTTTCAGCCCAGAGCGTGCTTGATATCGCCATCAAGAAATAAGGATCAGAACATGACGGTGCAGAGACGACTGACATGGTGAGCTATTTCATTCGGAGGCTGCTGGCGATGATTCCGGTCTTTTTCATCGTTTCCGGCGTCGTCTTCCTGATCGTTCATCTGGTGCCGGGAGACCCGGTCGACAACATGATGAGCGTGGGAGCGTCGGTAACCCAGCGAGCGGAAATCATCGCTCGCTACGGCCTGGACCGCAGTCTGACCGAGCAATACTTCACCTGGCTGAACAATATCGTTCACGGCGACCTGGGGATGGCAATCGTCATGCGTCGCCCGGTGGCCGACCTCATCATGAGCAATCTCGGCTACAGCCTGGCGCTGGGCGGCTGGGCATTAATGTTCTCGGCAGTGGCAGGAGTGCTGGCGGGAACGATTGCCGCATCTTTTCAGAATCGCTGGATTGATCACAGCCTGATGGGGGTGTCGTTGCTGGGTTCGACGATGCCCACTTTCTGGCTTGGCCTCTTGATGATCATGCTGTTTGCCGTCGAACTCGGTTGGGTGCCGGTGTCTGGCGCACGTCACTGGACCTCGTTGATTTTGCCCGCGATTACCGTTGGGCTAAGCGGCATGGCGCTGGTTGCGAGGGTGACACGCATTTCCATGATTGAAATTGCCCGCGAGGACTTCGTAATGCTGCTACATGCCAAGGGCCTGTCTCGCTGGACGATCCAGATACGCCACATCCTGCGTCACGCCCTCATTCCAGTGGTCACGATCCTGAGTTTACGCATCGGTCTGATCGTCGGCGGCTCGGTGACAGTGGAGTATGTATTTGCCCGGCCAGGGCTGGGCTCACTTTTAATCCGGGCCCTGGCGCAGCGCGACTACCCGCTGATACAGGGCTGCCTGCTGTTCCTCGCCATCGCCGTCATGCTGGGCACGCTGCTGGGTGATCTGCTGCAAGCGGCGATGGACCCGCGTCAACGTGAGGAAGCCGCCCAATGACCGCCCATTCTTCCGCCGTCTGGAGGAGCATCACGGTGTTGATGCCGACGTTCAGCTCGGCCATCTCGGGTGTCGCTCTGCTGATTCTGATCCTCATTGCCTGCGCTGCGCCCTGGGTGACGCCCTACCCCTACGATCTGCAACATCTCGCCATCGCCACCCAGGCCCCGTCTACCGCCCATTGGTTCGGCACCGACGAGTTCGGCCGGGACGTACTGTCGCGCGTCATCTTCGGCGCCCGGACCTCACTCAGCGTGTCACTGATTGCCATTAGTCTTTCGGTGACGGTTGGCATTCTGATCGGCGCCATTTGCGGCTACGTAGGCGGGCGAGTGGATCGCGCGGTGATGTCTGTCGTCGACCTGACGTGGAGCTTTCCAGAAATCGTGCTGGCACTTTTGATCGTTGCAATCATCGGTCCCGGCTCGTCCAGTACGATCCTTGCCATCAGCATCGCCTACCTGGCGCAGTTCACACGTCTTACCCGCACCCAGATCAGAAGCCTGAAACGTCAAACGTTCGTGGAGGCAAGCTTGAGTCTGGGCGCGGGACCGACGCATATCATCCTGCGTCGGCTGCTGCCGAACGTGGTGGCCCCGGTCATCGTCGTAGCCATGTTGTCGACCGGCAACGCCATTCTCCTGGAAGCGACCCTTGGCTTTTTCGGCATGGGCGTTCAACCGCCGGTGCCCAGCTGGGGAGCCATGATGAGCACTGGATCGGCGCAATTGTTTAGCGCGCCGTGGGTCATTCTGTTGCCCGGTGCGTTCATCGCCCTCTCTGTCATTTTCATCAATCTTTTTGGAGAGGGTGTCTTGCATGCCTTGGATATCAAGGCTCAAGCGAGGAGTCACTAGGCCCATGCTATTGACCATTGAAAATCTGAAAATTGGTTTCGGTCCGTTCGAACCGCTGTCTGGAGTAGACCTGGACCTCGACAAAGGTGAGATTCTTGGGCTCGTCGGTGAATCCGGCTCTGGCAAATCGATGACTGCGATGAGCATCATGGGGCTATTGCCACTGATGGGGGGACGGGTCAAGGCCGGCAGTATCCGGTTTGATGGCACGGAACTCACTACCCTGGACGAACGTAGCTATCGCGCATTGCGTGGCGGGCGGATCGCCCTCATCACGCAAAACCCCATGACTTCACTAGACCCCGTGGTTCGCGTCGGCAGGCAAATCGACCAAGTGGCGCAACTGCATCTGCACCTCGACCGTAAAGAAGCCAAAGCCCGATCGGTCGAGTTGATGGAGCGCATGCGCATCCCGGACCCGGCGCTTGCCTACGATTTGTTTCCACACCAACTGTCTGGCGGAATGCGCCAGAGAATCGTAATCGCCATGGCCTTGGCCGGTGATCCAGAGCTGCTGATCGCCGATGAGCCGACCACCGCGCTGGATGTGACCGTCCAGGCCCAGATCATCCAGCTTCTGGTCCAGCTCGTTCGCGAACGCGGCCTTGGGCTGGTGTTGATCACCCACGACATGGGAGTCGTGGCGCAAACCTGCGACCGGGTCGCCGTGATGTACTGCGGGCAAGTGATCGAATACGGCTCGGTGACGACCATTTTCGATCACCCGCGACACCCTTACACCGGCGCGTTGATCGGCTGTATTCCTCGGCCAGGCATGCTGCCTGGAACCCTGACGGGAATCCCTGGCGTGGTGCCTTCGGCCGGCAACATGCCTAATGGTTGCCGCTTTAATACCCGCTGTAACAGGGTTATGGATGTATGTCGCCAATCAATGCCCACACCCATGAATGAGGCCGGACGCAGCGTCTCTTGCTTCCTGCACACCGCAGGACAGTTGCCATGAAGCCGATCCTCTCAGTACGCGGTCTCGGACGAACCTTTACCAGCGGCGGAGGCATTCTCAAGCCCCGACGTCACTTTCGCGCCGTCAGCGATGTCTCGTTCGACGTGCAACGCGGGGAAATCCTGGGCGTCGTCGGCGAGTCCGGTTGTGGAAAGTCGACCCTTGCCCGCCTCATCATGCGACTTTTGACGCCCACCTGCGGCGAAGTGCTGTTTGACGGCACGGATATCGCCAGCCTTACGGTACGGGCCTTACGGCCACTGCGGCGTCAATTCCAGATGGTTTTCCAGGACCCTTATTCCTCGATCGACCCACGCCAGAAAGTGCGCGATACGTTGCTTGAACCGTTTCAGGTGCAGGGCATCCACCTGTCGTCTGCACAGGCCAGCGCCAAAGTCGATGCGCTCTTGACGATGGTCGCCCTGCCGCTGCACCTGGCTGGCAGCTATCAACATCAGATGTCCGGTGGACAGAAGCAACGGGTAGGCATCGCCCGGGCGCTGGCGCTCGATCCATCGCTGATCGTGCTCGATGAGTCGACAGCCTCCCTTGACGTGTCGATCCAGGCGCAAGTGATCCGTCTACTGCAGGATCTGCGCGATCGACTCGATCTCACCTACATGTTCATTTCCCATGACCTGGCGCTGGTGCAGTATTTCTGCGATCGCACCCTGGTGATGTACCTCGGCCGCGTGGTCGAGGTCCTCCCTCGGGGCGCCACACCGATCCACCCCTATACCAAGGCGCTGATGGCCAGCGTTCTGGTTCCCGACCCGCACCAGCGACACGAGATCGTGCGGATCACCGGCGAAATCCCGAGTGGCTACGATGTACCACTCGGTTGCGCCTTTGCTGGGCGCTGTCCAAAAGTACAACCGCGTTGCCGAGAAAGCCTGCCCATCCTTCGAACCCAGACTGGCGACCATGCCGTGGCGTGCCACGTTCATGAATCGACTTTCCTTGCCCCGGAGCTCTAAATGTCATTCAAAGTCCTCACCGCCGAATTCATGCACGAATCGAACACCTTCAGCACCCGTAAGACCGGTCTGCCAGAGTTTCGGCGCGAGACCTTGATGCTGGGCGAGGAAGCTGTGAAGAAACGTGGCGAATCCAATACCGGACTGGCGGGTGCGCTTAGTTGCGCTGCCGAATTCAATTGGGACATGCACCATGTCGTCAGCGCCTGGAGCGAGCCCTCAGGCCCGGTAACAGTCGAGGCTTATGAATACCTGACGAGGTTGATTGTCGACGCCTCCAGGGCGCAAAAATTCGACGGTATTCTGTTGTGCCTGCATGGCGCCATGGTTGCCGAACATACCGACGATGGCGACGGTGAGCTTCTGGCGCGATTGCGCGCAGTGGTCGGCCCTGATCTACCTATTGCTCTTACACTGGACCTGCACGCCAATGTGACCGAACGCATGTGCGCATTGGCGCAAATTCTTGTTTCCTACAAGACTTATCCGCATATCGACCTTAAGGAGACCGCCTGCCACGCTGGAAACCTGCTGCAGCGAACCATGACGGGCGAAATCAAGCCGCGTACTCTGCGTATTCATCTGCCAATGCTCGAAGAGGCCAATGGCGGGCGTACTGACACGGGACCGATGGTCGAGCGCATCGCCAAGGCCCGAGCCTGGGAAGCAGAACAGCCTGGGGCGTTCGCAGTCAGCATAAACGGCGCATTTCCAGAAGCCGATATTGCCGAAGTCGGGCCTACCGTGCTCGTCACCTATGAAGGCAATGAGCGCCTGCATCGCGCCTTTGCCCAAAACCTGGCAGACGACATCTGGAACCGCCGCGACGAAGTGATCAATACCTATTACACCGTGGACGAAGTGGCGAAGATCGCCCACGCTTACCCCCGTCAAAACGGTCCATTGATTGTCGCTGACTATGCCGACAATCCGGGAGCGGGTGCTTATGGCGACTCCACTGAGCTGCTGCGTGCCCTGCTGGCTGCCGGGGTAGAGGACGCCTGCTTCGGCCCGATGGTCGATCCAGAGGTCGCCGCGACTCTGTGCGAAAAGGGTGTAGGAACCACGGTCACGGTAACAGTCGGAGGAAAGAGCGATGCCCGTTTCGGCGGCGAACCGCTGACCGTGACCGGACGTATCCTGCTGGTTAGCAATGGTGATTTCATCGGCGATGGACCGATGATCGGCGGCCTGGAACAGAGCTTCGGACCGAGCGCGGTGCTGGTGGTCGACGGCATCGAAATCCTGGTCACCAGTGCTGCATTGCAAATGCTGGATCTCCAGCAATTTCGCGCCTTTGGCATCGACCCGGCAGCAAAGCGTGTCGTCGCGCTGAAGTCGATGCAGCATTTCCGAGCCGCTTTTGAGCCGATTGCCAGCAGCGTGCTGGTCTGCGACAGCGGTGCACTCTGCACATTGGATTATGGACGCCTGCCCTTCAGCAAAATACCGCGTCCGATCTACCCGCTAGACCGCGAAATGATCCGCACTACACCACCGCGCTCCGGAGTTTAATATGTCTCAGATTTTTGACGTTGCCGTCATCGGTGGCGGAATTGCCGGTGCTTCTTTCGCCTATCGGGTTGCGGGTCAGCGCTCGCTGATCCTGCTCGAACGCGAAAATCATGTCGGCTATCACTCCACTGGCCGCTCGGCTGCGGAGTTTTCCAGTCAGTTCCAAAGTCCATGGGTCGGCACCCTCGCCGAAAACTCCTACGACTTCCTGGTCAACCCCCCAACCGGCTTCACAGATATCGATCTTCTAATCCCGCGCGGCAACCTCATCATTGCGGCGAGCGCGCGGGCGCCTTTGATCGAGTCAGCATTTCGTCACGCCCTGTCTACTTCACCCGAGTCACGCATGTTGCATCCAGACGACGCTTTGGCGATGGTGCCGTTTTTGAAGGCGGACTATGTTGCTGCTGCCTTCTACGATCCGTTGAGTTGGGATATGGAGGTAGACAGCCTGCTGCAAGGCTACCTTCGCCTGGCACGACAAGCCGGGGCGCAGGTGCAGGTCGCAAGCCCGGTCACCTCGGTCCATCGTGAGCACGGTGTCTATCGTCTGCAAACGCCGGGTGGCGAGATACTCTGCCGAAAAATCGTCAATGCGGCGGGCGCCTGGGCGGATGATTTCGCCGCGCTGGCAGGCCTTGAACGGCTGGGCATCGTGCCCTACCGCCGCACGGCAATCACTGTCGATGGGCCTGAAGGCATGGACATTTCCGCCATGCCAGGTGTGAACGAAGTCGAAGAGGCGTTTTACTTCAAACCTGAATCTGGGCGGATCATGGTCTCACCCGCAGATGCAACGCCGAGCGAGGCTTGCGACGCACAGCCCGATGAACTGGACGTCGCCTACGCCGCACACTTTCTGTCAGAGTCGACGACGCTACCCGTCAACCGAATCACTCACAAATGGGCGGGGCTGCGCAGCTTTGCCCCAGACAAACGGCAGGTCGTCGGTTTTAGTCCGCAGGACGCGGATTTCTTCTGGCTGGCAGGCCAAGGCGGTAGTGGAATTCTAACGTCTCCAGCCCTTTCCGCATGGGCTGCCGGCTTGTTTCTGGAGGGTGCGCCGCCAGCCGACCTATGTAAGGCCGGGATACGACCAGACTTCTTTTCACCCGCTCGCCTGTCAACCCTCAAACAATAGAAATTGTCCGACTCCGACAACAGGATGTGTCGCGGCATTGGTGCTTCTTCAACGACCCGATGGATTCAAACGGCCTTGGTCAAGATGGACATCCGCGAGGAACAGGACGGCCATCTCCAAAAGGCGGCATCAATCACTGAAGTCAGCGTACTCGGCTCCCATCCTGCCGCTACGCTTGACTTGATAGAGCAGCCCGTCGACTTTCTCGACAAATTGCAGCGCAGTGTCATCATGCTTGGGGGTCGTGGTGCCAACTCCGAGGCTCAGGGTCAAGAGTGCTGAAACTTCGGACGTTGGATGGCTGATCTGCTGTTGGCGGATCAGTTGCAGGCATTTCTCCGCCACATCCCTGGCCTTTTCAGCAGTGGTTTCAGGCAGTAACCAAACGAACTCTTCGCCCCCGATACGCGCAATGAAATCCCCTGGACGGTTCGCTGCCTGCGACAAGGTCTGGGCTACTCGCCGCAAGGCTTCATCGCCCTTCACATGCCCGTAGTGATCGTTGTACTGCTTGAAGTAATCGATATCCAAAATAATCAAAGACAGCGGGCGTTGATCCCGTTGTGCACTGCTCCACTCGCGTTCGAGCACCCTGTCGAACATGCGTCGGTTGGCTATCCCGGTCAGCCCATCCTGGAAGGAAAATTCTTCAAGTTGTTTTTGCAGACGAATCAGATGATCTTCGGTCCTCTTGCGTTCGCTAATGTCAAACATGAAGCCGACCAAGGCTTCAACTTCACTACCCTTGCGCACAACGTGCACCACATCGCGTATCCAGACGTAGCCGCCATCCTTGGTCAATGCTCGATAATCCGCCTCATGATCAACGCCGGCCCTGGACTGCGATACGCAGAAGTTAACCACATAGTCACGATCATCCGGGTGCATGCGCGCAACCCAGTCATCAACCCCGATCCAGCTGTCCGGCGTCCACCCGAGCAGCCCTTCGATCTGCGGTCCTATGTAGCTGAACGTCATTGTTTTCCAGTCAATCCGCCAAGGGATTGCCTTGGTCGACTCAAGCAGGGTTTTATAAACAGCACTATCGGTTTCAGGAGGGAGTTTGGCGGTGTTCATATCGACCAGGCCTCAATGAAGGAAGTGCGCAATAGCATGTTGCCACCATCGCGGCGAATCAAGGTCGAATCCATTGAAGCGATGCGCGGAGCTCCACAGTGTTCGCTGAACGCTCCAGGGCCAATTACAGGTAATATCAACGGCCCAAGAGCACACTCAAATAAGCGCTTTAAGTGCTTGCTGGAATTGTTCGATGTTCTGCTCGTGGCGCTTGTAATAAGTCCACGGGCCAATGCGCTGCGACGTTACCAGTTGAGCCCTTTGCAACGCGGCGAGGTAAAGCGAAACCGTTGATTGCGACAAGTTGGCCCGCGCCTGAATAATGCTCACGCAAACGCCAACCTCATCGGCATTGACCTCTTGCTCGGGGAAATTTTTACGGGGCTCTTTGAGCCACGCAAGAATGGACAACCGAGTGGGATTGTCCAAGGCCTTCAGGGCTTCGCTGATATCAATACTCATAGGTCATTCGCATCTGCTTTTCGAGATATTACGATATCTACGCCGAAAATACAGCGCGCCGCCCCTCGTGGCGCATCCGATGCCTAAACGCCGTGGCAAGGATAGTCGGTATACCCCATCGCAGTGCCGCCATAAAGACTGG
This sequence comes from Pseudomonas sp. MH9.2, assembly GCF_034353875.1. Classification (NCBI taxonomy): domain Bacteria; kingdom Pseudomonadati; phylum Pseudomonadota; class Gammaproteobacteria; order Pseudomonadales; family Pseudomonadaceae; genus Pseudomonas; species Pseudomonas sp. MH9.2. Next base: position 5,175,392 of record NZ_CP133784.1, on the reverse strand, counting down.
CGGGATCAGCCAGATTCAGTGGCCAGCCGTTGGCGATGCGTTGCGGCAAATCCGGGTTGGCGATGAAGGGGCGTCCGAATGCGATCAGATCACTCCAGCCCTCGCCAATGGCTTTCTCACCGCGCACTGCCGTGTATTTGCCTGCGTAGATGATGCGCCCACTGAACGCAGCGCGAGCAGCGTGACGAAAACTCTCCGGCAGCTGCGGTGCGTCGTCCCAGTCAGCCTCGGCCAGCGACAAGTAGGCGATACCGATGTCCTCCAGTACCTTGATCGCTGCGACGTAGGTTGCATGAGGGTCGTCTTCAACCAGCCCGAGGTAGACGCGCGCTTCGTCGGTGCTTTGAAACAGGGGCGAGAAACGCACCCCCACACGATCTTTGCCCACGCGATCAGCTACAGCCTGGGTCACTTCCCTGAGAAAGCGCAAGCGGTTGTCCAGGCTGCCGCCGTATTCATCCTCACGCTGGTTGCTGTGCCGAGAGATGAACTGGTTGATCAGATAGCCATTGGCGCTGTGGATCTCAACGCCATCAAAGCCCGCATCCATCGCGTTCTGTGCAGCTTGCGCATAGAACGAAACCAGCTCTGCGATCTCTTCGCGTGTCAGCGCTCGTGGCTGGGACGGCGCGCTTAACTCACCCGTGCCCGGTCCTGTTTCGATGAATACGCTGACCCCTTGTGCGGCAATTGCCGAGGGCGCTACCGGCGCGCCACCATCAGGTTGTAGCGAAACATGCGAGACCCTGCCGACATGCCAGAGTTGGGCGAAGATGACTCCGCCATCGGCGTGCACTTTGGTTGTCACCTTGCGCCAGCCCTCGATTTGCTCTGCAGTGTGGATACCCGGTGTCCAGGCGTAACCCTGCCCTCTTGGTTCAATCTGGGTACCTTCAGTGACCATGAAGCCCGCACCACTGCGCTGGGAATAGTAGGTCGCCATGAGGTCATTCGGTACATTGCCTGGCTGCGAGCTACGAGAGCGGGTCAATGGTGGCAGGACCACCCGGTTTTTCAGGGTATAGGGGCCGAGTTCGGTGCTGCTGAATAGAGTCGAGTGTTTCAACGTAGAATCCTTGTGGATCACGGGTACTGATTAATGACAGCGGCAACTATAATCTGCATATTGATATATCTCAATATGTATATCCGAAAAGACCACCTGCCAGGGTGGCTCTCCCGAATTTTCGCGTCAGATCAGCGGTACTTAGAACGCGAGACAGATTTTCCCCAGGTGAGCACCCGACGCTTCATGGGCAAAGGCCCTACCGATATCAGTCAGCACGAAGGTACTGTCGATCACCGGTTTGATGCCCGTCGCTTCAAGCCCGCGCACCATGTCCCGCTGGTTCTGCCGGCTACCCACGATCAACCCCTGCAGACGTTGTTGTTTGGCCATCAATGCCGCCGTCGGCACCGGACCTTCCCATCCTGTAAGGACGCCGATCAGGGCGATATGCCCACCGATACGGCACGCGATTATTGATTGAGGCAGCGTGCCCGGACCGCCGACTTCGATGACGTGGTCAACTCCTCGGCCGCCGGTCAGTTTGAGCACTTCGTTGCCCCACTCGGGCTGTTGGCGGTAGTTGATCGTGTGGTCTGCACCCAGCTCTCGAACCTTGGCCAGCTTGGCGTCCGATGACGAGGTGGCAATCACTGTCGCGCCCATCGCCTTAGCTATTTGCAAGGCGAAAATCGACACGCCTCCGGTCCCCAGCACCAACACACTGTCACCCGCTTTGAGCCCGCCATCGACGACAAGTGCCCGCCAGGCGGTAAGCCCTGCCGTGGTCAATGTGGCGGCTTGCACATGGCTGTAACCCGCAGGCGCCAGCGTGAACCAGTGACTTGGCTTGACCACTACCTCGCGGGCATAACCATCCACGCCATCGCCGGGTGTCGTGCTGAAGTCAGCGATCACGGCACCGCCGGTTTCCCAGTGCGGAAAAAAACACGAGACGACATGGTCGCCGACCTTGAACTCACTGACACCCTCACCCACTGCTTCCACCACGCCCGCGCCATCGGCCATAGGGATACGCCCATCGGCGGTTGGCATCATGCCGGTCACTACCGCGTAATCGTGAAAATTCAATGAGCACGCATGAATGCGCACACGAATCTGCCCGGCAGCGGGTTTTCCAGGATCGGGCAGCTCGACCAGTTGAAGGTTTTTCAGTGACGCAGGCAGCGTGATCTTGATAGCTTTCATTGAGCGATTCTCCAAAAAAGAGGCTTCGATAAGGCTCGCGCGCCGCGAAAATCCAACACTGACAAGACAGACACCCGAGCAGCAGAAGAAATTCGACCTTCACCCCGAAAAACCGAGAATAGCACCCCGTTCTAGCGCTGGCGGTATCGCTGAGCTGTGGCTGTCGGGGCTGTCGGTGGCTGAATATTCAAACGCTATCCGACGCCTTAACAGCCAGGCCGTCTACTATCATGAATCTACCAAACAGCCTGAAGACAACGACAACGGAGGTTGAACTTGAATCATCTGGTGATCGCGGCAGTCGTTTTCATCTGTCTGTTCGGTAGCGCGCTGCTGGGTTCGTATCTACGCGGACGGCTGCCCTCTCAACACCTGAGCGATGAATCCATCAGCGTAGTGAAACTCGCCACAGGCCTGATCGCGACAATGGCCGCCCTGGTGCTTGGTCTTCTTGTCTCGTCAGCCAAAGGCACTTTCGATACGACCAGCGCCGAGCTCGTGGGAACGGCGGCCAAGGTCGTTCAATTCGACCGAGTGTTGTCCCGATATGGGCCGGACACCCAAGAAATCCGCAGCCTGCTCAAGCATAACTACGCAGGCGTCATGCAAGTGCTTGCATCACGCGATGCGACACAGATCGCAAAGCTCGACAGCCCCGAGGCAATAAACCGGTCTGAAGAGCTGCAGCGCAAGGTGGAAGCCCTTTCCCCTGGCAATGATGCTCAGAGCGCGCTCAAGGCACGTGCCTTGCTGGTTATGGATGAAGTGTTTGCTACCCGCTGGCTGGCACTCCTTCAGGCAAATGGCTCGATCCCGCTTACGATGCTTGCGACTCTGGTGTCGTGGCTGTGCATTATCTTCGGCACCTTTGGCTTGTTCGCGCCCCGTAACGGCACCATTTTGGCCGTGCTAATGATGTGCGCACTATCAACCTCCGCGGCGATTCTTCTGGTCGAGGAACTGAACAGGCCGCTCGATGGTTTGATCGGTGTATCACTTGAGCCCATACGCGACACACTAGGCAGACTCGGTCAGTAGCCAAATTCCAGGGCGAGCACGGGTGTGAGATAGAGGCGCCTATAGTTTTTCAAATTCGCTTTTAAGCTGATCTGAATCAATGGCCCATGACCGACAGCGCTATAAACAGTACGTTTGACTGAGCAAGGAAATAACCGAGTTATGTGTAGCGCCAGGGTAAGATTCAGCAAACTGACACCTGATGGCATCACGCTAACCATCACCGGTTATGTCAGTAGCCCTAGAATTGTTAGCGCGACCAAGAGTGACCTCCTCTTTGAAATACTCAAGAGACTGAGCGCTGCCGGTATTCCGTTGGCCAGCCCTAAACCTTGATGCCTACGAAATTTTCGGGTTGGATTGATTGTTTAAATGCAGTGGGCCCGTTTGTATAGATAGCTACCCGGCTGCACGGATCTGCCTACCCACCTTCCGACGCCATTCCTGATAAACTTTCATCTCCCGCCTCACCCACCTAGATACCCAATGCCCCTAAATCTCGCCACGGCACCACCCCAATCCTTCTCCCGCCGCTTCAGCGTTGCGCCGATGATGGATTGGACCGATCACCATTGCCGCTTTTTCCTGCGGCTGTTGTCGAAAAACGCGCTGCTCTACACGGAAATGGTCACGACCGGCGCGCTTCTCAATGGGGATCACGCTCGTTTCCTGCAGCACGATGAAGCAGAGCACCCACTGGCTCTTCAACTGGGCGGGAGCGTTCCTGCCGACTTGGCGGCCTGCGCGCGTATGGCTGAAGCCGTAGGCTATGACGAGGTCAATCTGAATGTGGGCTGTCCGAGTGATCGGGTGCAGAACAATTTGATTGGCGCGGTGTTGATGGCGCATCCGGGGTTGGTGGCGGATTGTGTCAAGGCGATGCTGGATGCAGTGTCGATACCGGTGACGGTGAAGCATCGGATAGGGATCAATGGTCGGGACAGTTACGCGCAGTTGTGTGACTTTGTCGGACAGGTGAGTGAGGCGGGGTGCACGAGTTTTACCGTGCATGCGCGGATTGCGATTCTTGAGGGGTTGTCGCCTAAGGAGAACCGCGATATTCCGCCGCTGCGCTATGACATAGCTGCGCAGTTGAAGGCGGATTTTCCTGACCTGGAAATCATTCTCAACGGAGGGATCAAGACGCTCGAGCAATGCCGTGAACATTTGCAGGTGTTCGATGGCGTGATGTTGGGGCGTGAGGCTTATCACAACCCTTATGTGTTGGCCGAGGTCGATCAGCAGCTATTTGGCAGTACCGCGCCGGTGATTTCCCGGGCGGAGTCGCTGGCGACGTTACGGCCTTATATAGCGGCTCATATTGCCAACGGCGGTTCGATGCATCACATCACTCGGCATGTGCTGGGGCTGGGTACGGGTTTTCCGGGAGCTCGGCGGTTTCGGCAATTGCTGTCGGTCGATATCCATAAGGCGAAAGACCCGCTGGCGTTGCTGGATCAGGCGGCGCAGCTACTCGAAGGTCGGTAGTTACCGCGTCGCTTGGGGAACAACCGGTACGGATCGGGTTCAAAGGATTCTGGATCGCTTATCCGCCTCTTGGAGTGCCGATAAGGATGCGCCCTTGAGTGGCTGGCAGCGCTCGGGTAATGTCTTCTAACCGCACAGGACAGAGCACGCTCATGACTTCCAAGCTGGATCAACTCAAGCAAATGACTACTGTGGTCGCTGATACTGGCGATTTTGATGCCATCGCCCGCCTCAAGCCGGTGGATGCGACGACCAACCCTTCCCTGCTGCTCAAGGCCGCGTCCAGTTCGAACAACGCCGAACTGCTCGCCGATGCGTTTAGCGGTAGCAAAAACGATATTGGACTCGCTTGCGACCGGTTTGCCGTCGCGATCGGGCAAAAAATTCTCAACGTGGTACCTGGCCGCGTTTCCACTGAAGTGGACTCCCGGTTGTCATTCGACACTGATGCCATGATCAATCGCGCCGAGCGTCTGGTTGGCCTTTACGATGATGCCGGCATTGGCCGCGACCGGATACTGATCAAACTGGCGTCGACCTGGGAAGGCATTCGTGCCGCCGAGAAGCTCGAACGCGATGGCATTCAGACCAACCTCACGCTGCTGTTCTCGTTTGCTCAAGCAATTGCCTGCGCCGAGGCTGGCGTGTTCTTGATTTCGCCGTTCGTAGGGCGGATTTACGACTGGTACAAAAAATCGGCTGGTCGTGATTTTTTTGGCGCTGAAGACCCAGGCGTGCAATCGGTCACCCGGATCTACAACTACTACAAGTCCAATGACTACAAGACCGTGGTCATGGGCGCGAGCTTCCGCAACCTCAGCCAGATCGAGCTACTGGCCGGGTGTGATCGTCTGACCATCAGCCCGGACTTGCTGGAGCAGCTGTCGAATGACAACGGTAAGCTGGAGCGAAAACTGGCACCGGGCAATGCCGGTGAGAAACGTCAGAGCTTGAGCGAGAACCAGTTCCGCTGGGCCTCGAACGAAGATGCGATGGCCACCGAAAAACTGGCAGAAGGCATTCGTCAGTTCGCACGGGATCAGGAAAAACTCGAAGCATTACTCGCCGCCAAGGCCTGAATACATCAAAGGGCGGCACCTTCACAGGTCCGCCCTTTTTAATTCCCGCGCAACAGTGCCGCTATCAGTGCCGCTCTAGCGCATTGACCAAGTCGTGAAACGCTTCGCGATTAGAGTCGTTCAAGCCCATCAGTATCTTGTGCGCTTCCAGCACTTTGGCCTTCACTACTTCTTCGGACTGATCCTGCGACGGTAAGTCGGTCAGGCACTCAGGACATGGGATCGGCCGATCTACTATGTTGAACACTTGATCAAAGCCCATCGACTGCAACAGTCGAGTGATGTCTTCGTGGGTGGTGACGACCGTCGGCAATAACCCCACTTTTTGGCGCGACAAGATGGACAACTTGGCCAGCAAGCCGAGCGTCGTGCTGTCAATGCTACGGGTTTCGGTCAAATCGATGACGATTGCCGAAAAATTCCGCGCAGTGAAGATACGTTCAATAGTTGCATCCAAAGCCGAACAGAGCGTAAGGCGCACTTCGCCAACAAACTTGAGGACAAAAGTGCCTGCTTGCTCAGCGAACTGGATTCTACCGGTACTCATTAAAGGTTCCTGCTCAACACCAACAAGGCGATATCATCCGGCATCTCTCCTAGCGTGGCCAATCCAAAAACTTGACGCAGACCATCCAGGCTGCCGCCGGCCTTTTTTACCAGCTGAGGTAAAATGGCCTCTTTCTCTTTGAGTGTATCACCGGGCAAAAGGTCCAAAATCCCATCGGAGAGTAAAGTCAGGCTGAAGGTCTCAGGCAAGTCCAGTACGTGATCCTGATAGGTCGCCTCATTGAACAGCCCGACCGGCAGGCCACGGCCTTCCAGATAATGGACATCCGTGGGCGTGTACAAGATCGGTAGCGGTAAATGGCCACCGATGCTGTAGGTCAATTTCCCGGTTTCTTCGTCGATCACACCACCCACCATGGTCACATGCTTGCCCAGGTTGCAGTTGATCAGTCCACGGTTGATATGACCCAGCACCTCCGAAGGTTTGAACTCCGGCAATGTACCGCTACGTTTGAATTCGAACAACAGGCGCGTGGTCATGAACTTCAGCAGCACCGTGACAAAGGCTGAAGAAGCACCATGCCCGGACACGTCGGCGAGGTAAAACGCCACGCGGCGCTCGTCGACCCGAAAGTAATCCACGAAGTCGCCCGACAGGTATAGCGACGGGATGATCTCGTGAGCGAACTGGAACTGATCGACCGCCCATGGATTGACCGGCAACATGTTCATCTGCACCTGTCGACCGGCGTTCTGGTCTTCCTGGAGCAAATGCAGGCTGGCTTCGAGTTCGCGGTTGGCCGTTTCGAGCTTCTGACGATAGCGCTGGTTTTCCAGAAGCAGCCGCGCACGATCCAGGGCTCGACGCACTGAGTGCTCAAGCACCGCTAGATCTTCTAGAGGCTTGACCAAGTAATCGGCAGCACCCAGGCGCAAGGCCTCGACGGCGTCGCTCATGACTCCTGCCCCGGATACGACTATCACTGGCGTTTCAGGCGAGAGGGTAGTTACCTGACGGATCAGCTCGAGGCCGCCCACCTGAGGCATACGCAGGTCGCAGATCACAAGGTCGGGCTTTTTTTGCTCAAAGACCTGAAGACCCTGCAAGCCATTGCTCGCTTGCAGGACGCTGAAACCACTGTCTTCCAAATAGGCGGCGATGCTAGCTCGCACTACTTCGTCGTCATCGATTATCAGCAGCGTGGCACTGGTTTTCTGCATGTGGGCAAACGGCGCCAGAGTAGGTTGGCGTAGGCGGCTCGGTTTTTACCGGACTCGCGTACTGGATTCGCTTCTAGCCTCTCTGAACAGTAACGACAGACTTTTGGTCGTGCGCAGCGCTGTTCAAAGGTGCCCTTCAAGGCGCAGACGGTACTCCCATACGCCGGGCGTTTCAAGCTCACGCCGATGGTCACTGGATGTCTTTACATCGCAAATCACCCGGAGTTATAAGAACAGGTAAATCAGCAACGAAATCGAAGGACATGTCATGAGCCAAAATGATCGGAACTACGCGGAAAAGAGAGATTACATCCGCATGCGTGTGGATGCCGACGTGACCCTGTTGTACGCCGGCCAGATCATTCCAGCAGTCTGCGTGGACCTGTCAAGCTCGGGCATGCAAGTGGAGACGCCTCGCGTGTTCAAGGTCGGAGACAAGCTGAGTGTGCGGATCGATTCCGACCATACGGCGCTCAAGGGGCTGGAAGCAGATACCGAAGTCGTGTGGCTAACCGATCAAGAAGAAGGGGGTCAGAAGCTAGGCCTGACTATTCTCTCAATGAATTGAATCGATTTTTTTCGAAGGGAAAATCAAACAAAAAAGGCGACCAGAAGGTCGCCTTTTTTACTGGCCGGAAGACTAGAAATCGTCTTTGACCTTGCCGTCTTTCACCTTGAACTCACGGTTTTGCAAGTAGGCGTTACGGATGAACGTGTATTTGTCGCCGCGGATCAACTTCTCAGCTGACAGCAGGCTCGCACGGGTGTCAATAATATCCACACCCCACGTGGTGTTACGGGCCGGTATGTCATTCATGTAATGGTACGGTGCATCGTAAGTATCAGGGTACAGGGCGAGGCCATCGCGCACGTTGCTAGGACCGAGCAACGGCAGCACCACATATGGGCCGCTCGGCAAACCCCAATAACCCAAGGTCTGACCAAAGTCTTCATCGTTACGCTGCAAACCCATTTTGGTACCGACGTCGAAGAAGCCGGCCACACCAAGCGTGGTATTCAAGAGCAGACGCGTTGTGTCGACGCCCGCAGCGTACGGCTTGGCCTGCAATACATCATTGGCGAAGTTGCGAACGTCACCGATGTTATTGAACATGTTGTGGATGCCGTCTTCAAGGAACTGCGGCGTGATGTACTGATAACCCTGCGCCAATGGCTTCAGCGCATAGGTATCGAGCGTGTCATTGAAGCGGAAAATGACTCGGTTGACGCCTTCCCAAGGGTCTTCATCAGCGGCCTGAGCAACCATGGGAACCAGCGCAACACCGGCACAAATACACAATTGAGCCAGACGATCGATAAAGCCTGCACCAGTCACGGGCATAGCAGACACTCCTAGAGACAGTAATGGGACGGGCGCTACGCCCTGCAACTCAAGACGCGCAGTATAAAGCCTTCCACGACTATTTAGGCAGCTTAGTGGATCCAGAGGCTGACAAAGCACAAAATCAACGGCCCACCCTCGTGACTAAGTCGTCATGCGACTGTCATCTATCACCCGTAGCGTGTGAGGATACTTCAGGGACGTCACCATGCCTGCGCCACGCGCCACACCAGCCCCCTCTCCTTCGCCGACCTTCACTGCCCTGCTCTTTGGCCTCAGTGGCTGCCTGGTCGACTTTGGTGCTCGCGCCCGAGCGGTGTCGGCCCGAAACGCACTCGACGCACAGCCGCAGGATATTCAATTCGAGATGAGCGAGCAGGCCCGCGTCACACCGGGCGCTCTGGATATTCTGCAAACTCTAAGCCGACAAGGCGTACCTTGCGTATGGCTGGATGATCTCCCCTCCACGGTCAGCCAGCGCTTGGCGGCGCCACTGCTGGAATGGGTTCAACCGGCCGATCATGCCACTCCCTCCTGCGCAGCCTGGCCCGCACCCGATGCCTGCTGGCAGGCGTTAATGGCCTTGAAGGTGAAACAACTCGATGGCTGCGTGCTCGTCAGCGGTGAACCACGCCTGCTGCAGTCCGGGCTCAATGCCGGACTCTGGACCGTCGGCCTGGCATCTTGCGGCCCCCTCTGCGGATTGTCGCCTAGTGAATGGCGAGCGCTGAACAGTACTGAACGCGAATACCGACGCGGCCAAGCGACCCTACAACTGTATGGCCTTGGTGTGCATTCAGTGATCGATCACCTTGGGGAACTCGCTTCCTGCCTCGCCGATATCAGCTTGCGCCGCACCAAGGGTGAGAAACCCTGATCGCGACCCGTTGATCAAGATCATGCATGCAGCTTCGGAGTGGATTAGTCTTATACTTATCAAGGACCTTTAGCTCAGCGCTAAGGTCCATGCCAGAGACTATCCATAAAGGGAGCACGCTATGCCTGCCCGCGAACTGCAAGAACAACTCAATACCCTGCGCGAGCAACTGGAGCAGAACCCGCCGCTGTCCGAATCGGAACGCGAGCACCTGCATGATCTGATGCAGAAGATCGAACTGGAGCTGCAACTGGAAACCGTGACTCAGGATTCGAGCTTGGCTGACAACGTCAATCTTGCCGTCGAACGCTTTGAGCTGGAACATCCAGCCATTGCCGGAACATTGCGTAGCATTGTTCAGACCTTGGGTAATATCGGGATTTAAGCCCACCCGCGAAACACATCGGTTACGCACCACAAAAACCCGTCTGATTTAGACGGGTTTTTTCGTTTACTGACGTGCCAGCCTGCGGTTTTCCAGACTGATCGCCTCGGTACTGCGATAAGGGTTGATGTCCAACCCGCCGCGTCGCACGTAACGTGCGTAGACCGTTAACTTCTCTGGCTTGAGCAAGCGTTGCAGATCGAGAAAAATCCGCTCGACGCATTGCTCGTGAAAATCGGAGTGCTGACGAAAGCTGACGATATAGGCCAACAAACTGGCGTGATCCAGAGCGGAACCGCGATATTCCACAGCAACGCTACCCCAGTCAGGTTGGCTAGTGACCGGACAATTAGACTTGAGCAGATGGCTGTGCAGGCTTTCTTCGATCACCCGCGATTCATCGCAACGCAGCAGCTCTGGGCGCGGCGTTTCATAGCTGTTGATGCTCACGTCCAGCTCATCGATGCAAACGCCCGGCAATGCCGCGACACCCTCTGCTTCAACGTCACTCAGGCTGCGAATGCGTACGCCCACCGGCTTGCCAGCGGCGGCAGACAGATCCGCCTGCAACGTCGAGACCAGGCTGGCGCGATCCGGGAACTCGGTCTGGTTCAGCGAGTTAAGGTAGAGCTTGAAAGATTTAGACTCAATAATATTCGGCGAGTCTGCCGGGATGGTGAATTCACCAATAGCTACCACCGGCTTGCCCGACGGCAGCAACCAGGACAACTCGAAACAGTTCCAGAAGTCGACACCTTGATAGGGCAGCGTTTCAGCTGTGAGCCCAAGCTCGGCCCATTTCGCCGCGCGCGGGATCGGGAACAGCAGGGACGGCGTGTAGGTAGCAATGTATTCACTGGACTTGCCCAGCGGCGAATGTTCGGCTGCGGGATGCATGGCGGGGACCTGGCTAAATAATCCCCGCAAGTTTATAGGGTTTGCCCGCAGCTTTCAGCGCCTAGTCGACGACGTTGATCTTGCCGACCATACCCGCCTGATAATGCCCGGGAATGTTGCAGGCAAATTCCAGGTTGCTGGCCTTGCTGAAGGTCCAGGTCAATTCGGCGGTTTTGCCCGGCTCAACCAGCACGCTGTTGGGGGCGTCGTGTTTCATGGGTTTATCATTATTCATTGCACCTTGCATCATGCTGTCATGACCCATACTGCCGTGATCCATTGCCTCATGGCTCATTGCCTCATGACTCATACCCGTCGGCGAGAGCATGCCGCCTTGCTGCATCGCGAGCATTTCCTTCTGATGTTCCGCGTGCATGGCCGCGTCGCCAAGGTTGAACTCGTGCAGCAACTGCCCCTTGTTGACGAGGACGAAGCGCACCGTCTCACCCGCTTTGACCTGAATAGCCTTGTCCTGGAAAAACATATCGCCCAAGGTCAACTCGACCGTGCGAGTAGCCTGAGCCGCCGGAGCAGCGTGACCGAAGTTCAGTGTATGGGCAGACGAAGCCATTAGCGGCAGGCTCAACCCCAGCAGCCCCGCGACCACGGCAATACGAACAAGCGAAACCATAGACTTCTCCAAATAAGCGACAATCAATCACCCTACTGTAGAGAGGCAGCGCTGGCAGTTAGCTGACCGGGAGATTACAACTTTGTCAGCTTCGGCCTTGGATCTGCCATTCGCGTTATAAAGTACCGCTGCATAAGCTCCTCCGCCGTCGCCACGAGTCGCCCATGAAATTACTAATCGTCGAAGATCAACCGAAAACCGGCCATTACCTGCGCCAAGGCCTGAACGAGGCCGGTTTCATCACCGAACTGGTGGCCGATGGCACCACGGGACAGCACTTGGCGTTGAGCGGCGACTACGCGCTGCTGATCCTGGATGTGATGCTGCCCGGCCGCGACGGCTGGCAGATACTCCAGGCCGTGCGCAGCGCCGGACTGGAGACGCCTGTGCTATTTCTCACAGCCCGTGATGCAGTGGAGGATCGGGTTCGAGGCCTTGAGCTGGGTGCAGATGATTACCTGGTCAAACCCTTCGCCTTCTCTGAACTGCTCGCCCGGGTCCGCAGCCTGCTTCGTCGTGGCAGCAGCGTCGCGCAGGAAACCCATCTGCAACTGGCGGATTTGCGCCTTGACCTGCTGCGTCGACGTGTCGAGCGCAATGGACACCGCATCGACCTGACGGCCAAGGAGTTTTCGCTGCTGGAACTGCTGTTGCGGCGCCAGGGTGAAGTGCTACCTAAATCGCTGATCGCATCACAGGTCTGGGACATGAATTTCGACAGCGACACCAACGTGATCGAAGTCGCCATCCGCCGCTTGCGCTTGAAGGTCGATGATGATTACCCAAACAAACTGATCCATACCGTGCGCGGCATGGGCTATGTCCTTGAAGAGCGCCCCCTGTGATGGCTCGCCTGTCCCTCAGCAGTCGTTTGGCACTGCTGTTCGCAGCCTGCACTGCCGTGGTTTCGTTGACCGCGGGCGTACTGTTCAATCGAGCCAGCGAAGCACACTTCATCGAGCTGGACCAACAATCACTCGACAGCAAGTTGCAGACATTTCGCTCGGTATTGAAGGGTGTTGCAAGCCAAACCGATCTCATCGGTCGACAAGCGGCGCTGCAAAGCGAACTCGGCCGTCAGCCTGACTTGGCGCTGCGTATCAGCGGCAGTGACGGAGGCATCTGGTTCGACAGCCTGCCGACGCTCCCGGCAACATTGTCCGTTCCGCACGGCCTGCACACCTTGCACAGCGCAGAGACTGAGTATCGAACGTATCACGCCTTGCTGGAGCCAGAGGCCGTTAATTCACCGCAGCTGACGCTGTTGCTGGACGTGACTCATCACCAACACTTTCTTCAGCGCATGCAGCACTTGATCTGGCTCACGGTCGGTTTTTCCGCTCTGGCCACCGCACTGCTGGGCGCATGGGCAGCACGCAGTGGCCTGCGCCCACTCAGACAGATGAGCGAAATCGCCGCCAGCGTCTCAGCCAGTTCGCTGACCACACGGCTGCCGCAGACGGAAATGCCCGCTGAACTGGCGGAACTGACGCACGCCTTCAACGCCATGCTTGGGCGCCTCGACGACGCCTTTCAGCGGCTCTCGGCATTCTCTGCGGACATCGCCCATGAGCTGCGCACACCGCTGTCCAACCTGCTGACCCACACCCAAGTCACCCTCACCCGCCCGCGCTCGACCGAAGATTATCGCGAAGCCTTGCTCGGTAATCTTGAGGAGCTGCAATGGATGGCGCAGATGATCAACGACATGCTGTATCTGGCCAAGGCCGAACACGGTTTGCTCAACCCGATGCGGGAAACCCTGCAACTGGAAGACGAAGCGGACGCAGTGCTGGAGTTCTTCGCACCCTTGGCCGAGGACGCACAGGTGCGGCTGTCACGCGAAGGCAACGCCACACTGGCCGGTGATCGCAACATGCTGCGCCGCGCTATCTCCAACCTACTGGACAACGCGCTGCGCTTCACCCCGGCGGGCGGACAGGTCGCAATGCGCATATCCCACTCGGATCAAGGGGTGCAACTGAGCATCGAAAACAACGGCGCAACTATTCCGGCACGAGCGTTACCCCATGTGTTCGATCGGTTTTTTCGTGCGGACCCTGCACGCAGCGAAGGCAGCAGTGAGCACGCGGGATTGGGGCTGGCGATCACTCAGTCAATCATCCGCGCCCACGGCGGACAGATTCGCTGCGAATCGGCGGACGACTGGACGCGCTTTGTGATTGAGTTGCCGGCTTGAGTTCAAGCGTGAATCACTGCACAGCAATCACTCGTAACGCAGCGCATACGCCGGCTGAATCTGTGCCGCACGCCAGGCTGGGTAGAGCGTCGCGAGAAAACTCAGGATAAACCCGGCGCTGCAGATCAGCGCAACGTCTGCCCACTGCAGCTGGGATGGCAGATTGTTGACGAAGTACACATCGGAACTGAAGATGTGCTGCCCCGTGACGCGCTCCAGCCAACCCACCATCTCGCTGACATTGAACGCCGCGATCACACCGAGAACGCCGCCGATAAGGGTACCGACGATCCCGATGACTGTGCCTTGAACCATGAAAATCATCATGATCTGCCCTGGCGTGGCACCAATGGTGCGCAAGATGGCGATGTCAGCACCTTTGTCGTTAACCACCATGATCAAGGTGGCAATGATGTTGAACGCCGCCACCGCGACAATCATCAACAGCAGCAGGCCGATCATGGTTTTTTCCATTTTCATCGCACTGAACAGGCTGCCCTGAGTGTGAGTCCAGTCATCGGCGCGGTAATCAGCACCGAGGCCGGCAACAATGGCAGCCGAGACTTGCGGCGCGGTGTACAGATCCTTCAGCGCCAGACGTACGCCTTGCACTTGATCAGGCTGCCAGCGCTGCATTTGCGCAGCGTCGGCGACGTTGATCAGAGCCATGGAACCGTCCAGTTCGGCACCCACCTTGAACACGCCGACCACCGTCAGCCGCTGCAGGCGCGGGGTAATGCCGCCGGGCGCGTTACTGGCTTCCGGGACGATCAGGGTCAGCTTGTCGCCGACGTTCAGGCGAAAACGTCGAGCGGTGATCTCACCGACCACCACACCGAATTCGCCAGCCTTGAGGTCTTCCAGGCGCCCTTGAGTGATGTGCTGAGCAACAATCGAAACCTTGTGCTCCAGCGCGGGGTCAACGCCGCTGATCTGGATCGGCTGCATCGAACCCTTATAGGAGAACATGCCCTCCATTTCAGTGAACGGAACGGCAGCGGTCACCTCGGGGTTCTTCATCGCCGCAGCGGCTGCGGGCTTCCAGTCGTCAAGCGGCGTTACGCCAGCGATAACGGCGTGGGGCACCATGCCCAGAATCCGCGAACTCATTTCACGCTGAAAACCATTCATCACCGACAGCACCACGATCATCGCCAACACGCCCAGCGCGAGGCCAATCATCGAGGTCATCGAAATAAACGAAATAAAGTGATTACGGCGCTTGGCGCGGGTATAGCGCGCGCCAATAAAAATTGATAACGGTCTGAACATTCGCGGAGCACCGTAGAAAAAATGAAAACCCCGACGCTGTGACAACCGGCGCCGGGTTGATTGAATCAATCAGCGACCAAATGACCATCTTCTAGACGCAACACCCGATCCATCTGCCGGGCCAGAGCCATGTCGTGGGTCACGACCAGAAACGCCGTTTGCGATGAGGTACTGAGCTCCAGCATCAAATCCTGAATGCCCTGCGCCGTGTGATGATCGAGGTTACCGGTAGGTTCGTCGAGCATCACCAGTCCCGGCCGGTTGACCAGCGCCCGGGCAATCGCCACGCGCTGACGCTCGCCGCCAGACAATTCCGATGGCTTATGCGCCAGGCGATGCCCCAGCCCTACCCGCTGCAGCAACTCGGTGGCACGCTGACGGGCTTCCGGGATCGCCGTCCGGCCGATCAACAGCGGCATGCAGACGTTCTCCAGAGCGGTGAACTCAGGCAACAGATGGTGGAATTGATACACAAACCCCAGCGCCCGGTTACGCAACAGACCCCGGGCTTTTTCGCCCAACGCCGACAATTCTTCACCCGCCAGCCACACGCTGCCTTGCGAAGGCGTATCCAGACCGCCAAGCAGATTGAGCAAGGTACTTTTACCGGAACCCGAACTGCCGACAATGGCGACGCGCTCGCCGGGGTGCAACTCCAGTTGCAAGCCCGAAAGGACCACCACCGATTCTGGGCCTTCCTCGTAGGATTTGCCCAGATTGCGGCAACTCAGTACTGCTTTATCACTCATGCCCGACTCACTCATAACGTAGCGCCTCCGCAGGCTGGGTGCGCGCAGCACGCCAGGCTGGATACAGGGTGGCGAGAAAACTCAGAATCAATGCAGCACCGCAGACCAGCAGTACGTCTTCGGCCATCAATTGCGACGGCAGGTAGTCGATGAAGTAGACGTCCGCATTGAGAAACTTGTGCCCGAGCAAACCTTCCAGCGCGGAGATCGCAGCGCTGACGTTGAGCGCGGCGAAAATCCCCACCACGGCACCGATCAGCGTCCCGACCACACCGATGACAGTGCCCTGCACCATAAAGATAGCCATGATCTGCCCAGGTGTAGCGCCCAGGGTCCGCAGGATCGCGATATCGCCCTTCTTGTCGTTGACCACCATCACCAACGTGGAAATGATATTGAAGGCAGCGACCGCAACGATCAGTAACAACAGCAAGCCGATCATGGCTTTTTCCATACGGATCGCCTGATACAGATTGCCTTGGGTCCGGGTCCAGTCACGGGCATAGAAATTATGATCACCCAACGTCTGCGCGATTTCCCATGACACCCGGGGCGCCTCGAACAGGTCGTCGAACTTCAGACGCAGCCCTTGCACCTGATCCGGTTTCCAGCGATGCAGACGCGCCAGATCGGTAAGATTGGTCAGGCCGAGGTAGCCGTCCAGCTCGCCAGCGCCGACGTGAAAGATGCCGACGACGGTAAAGCGCTTCATCCGCGGAAATATTCCGGCGGGGGTGACCGTCACTTCCGGAGCGACGAAGGTCAGTTTGTCACCGAGGCCTACACCCAGTTTCGTGGCGGCCTTGTCGCCGATAACGATCCCAAAGCTACCGGGTGCCAGATCATCCAGACGCCCCTTCAGCATGAAGTTATCGATGATCGAAACCTTGCGCTCCTGCGCCGGATCAATCGCGTTGAGCAGCACCTTCTGCACCTGACCGTTGCTGGTCAGCAAACCCTGCATCTGGGTAAACGGCGCAACCGCGACAACCTTGGGGTTCGCCTTGACCTTGTCGCCCAGGCTTTGCCAGTCACTGATCGGCTGATCGGACTCGATGGTCGCGTGGGGCACCATGCCCAGCACACGGGTGCGCATCTCATGATCGAAACCATTCATGACCGATAACACGACGATCATCACGACGACGCCAAGGGCGAGGCCGATCATCGACGTCAGGGAAATGAAGGAGACAAAGTGATTGCGGCGTTTTGCACGGGTATAACGCGTGCCAATAAATACAAAAAGAGGTCTGAACATGTCGGGGCTTGTTCGGAGGAAAGGGAACGTCCTTGTGGCGGGGCTCAGCGAGCAGCTTTACACTCAGAACACCGCCGCTACCATGGGTTCGCCATGTCGACATTAAATGAAGAAGATCGCCGCGAATACTACCGTATCGAGGACACGATCGCACTGGAAATTAACCACTTGTCCGACACTCACGCGCCCCATCAGGCGCCAGCGCAGGACACGTCCACGCTGTTCAACCTGCTCAGCGAGCTGCACATCAGCGAGTTCGAGTCTCAACATCTGCTACGCCAGTTAGGCGATCACGACCGCGCGCTAGGCAGTTATCTAAAGGCCCTGAACAAGCGTATCGATTTGCTCGGCCAAGTCGTGGCACACACCGTCCTGGGCAAGATCGGCGAGCCACAGCTGGTGATTCTCTCCGAAGGCGGCGTGCTGTTTCATCATCCACTGCCGATTCCCACAGGCACAAAACTGTCCATCAAGATGGTGCTGATGCCACAAGCACTGGGCTTGATGATGAACGCCAAGGTCACGCACTGCGACGCTCGCGAAATCGGAAATTTCGAAATCGGCACTGAGTTCGAGGACCTGCCGGATGCCCAGCGACAGCTGCTCGCCCGTTATATTTTGCAACGACAATCCCAGCAACGCCGCCTGGCGCGAGAGCAAAACAATGGCTCAGAGACTTGATACCTGACAAATTCGGCTATCCCGTGAAAACATCCGAACCCAGGTAACGAAGACGCTTAGGCAATAAGCAGCGCAAAAACCCACAAGGAGTAAACGTGACCCTTATTTACGGCCACCGCGGCGCTAAAGGCGAAGCACCGGAAAACACCCTGACCAGCTTCCAGGAATGCCTCAAGCACGGCGTTCGCCGCTGCGAGTTGGATCTGCACCTGTCCCGTGATGGCGAATTGATGGTAATCCATGACCCGACGCTAAAACGCACCACGGATCGGCGCGGCAAAGTCATTGAGCAAGACGCTGCTGACTTGGTGACTTTTGATGCGCGCAAAGGCGGCCCCGGCTGGATTCATCCCTGCCCGATCCCACGCTTGGAGGAATTGTTCGAGCAATGCGCCTTCGATCATTGGCAACTGGAAGTCAAAAGCGCATCACGCACACGCGCTGCGACCACCGTGCTGGCAATTCGGGAGTTGGCCCAGCGTCACGGCTTGCTGGACAAGGTCACCGTTACGTCGAGTTCGCGGGAAGTATTGCGCGCAGCGCTGGACCTGACACCCGACCTGTCACGCGGACTGGTGGCTGAATACGCCTGGCTCGACCCACTGAAGGTCGCGCAAAGTTATGACTGCAAGATTCTGGCGTTGAACTGGACACTGTGCACCCCCGAGCGCTTGCAGAAAGCCCAGCGTCAGGGATTGCACGTATCTGTTTGGACCGTCAACGAACCCGCGCTGATGCGCAGGCTCGCCGACTTCGGCGTAGATAGCCTGATTACAGACTTTCCCGGTTTGGCCACTGCCACTCTCGGGAATTGCTGAAATCGGTCTCCCCGGCCGGCTCAGGCCACCGGCCGGAGCCGCTCAAAAAAGCCGGTTGAGGCCATCGTAAGCAGCTACCCGATAAGCTTCTGCCATGGTCGGGTAGTTAAAGGTGGTGTTGACGAAGTACTTGAGGGTATTGGCCTCACCCGGCTGGTTCATGATTGCCTGACCGATATGCACGA
Organism: Pseudomonas sp. MH9.2; assembly: GCF_034353875.1. Lineage (NCBI taxonomy): Bacteria > Pseudomonadati > Pseudomonadota > Gammaproteobacteria > Pseudomonadales > Pseudomonadaceae > Pseudomonas > Pseudomonas sp. MH9.2. Next base: position 5,156,570 of record NZ_CP133784.1, on the reverse strand, counting down.
TCTCTGACGCCTGGTCACCAAAGCAATGCACGCCCAGCACTTGCAGCGTCTCGCGATGGAACAGGATCTTCAGCATGCCGACCGGCTCGCCGGAGATCTGCGCCCGGGCCATGCCCTTGAAGAACGCCTTGCCAACTTCGTACGGTATTTTCGCCTGGGTCAGTTCGTGTTCATTCTTGCCGATCGAACTGATCTCCGGAATGGTGTAGATCCCGGTTGGTACATCGTTGACGAAACGCCAGCTGCCATTGTCGACGAGACTGCCCGCCGCTGAACGACCCTGGTCATAAGCCGCACTGGCCAGGCTAGGCCAACCGATCACATCGCCCGCACCATAGATGGTCGGTACGCTGGTGCGGTAGCTCTCGTCGACTTCAATCTGACCACGGCTGTTGGCCTTGATCCCGACGTTTTCCAACCCGAGTTTGTCGGTGTTGCCGGTCCGGCCGTTACACCAGAGCAAGGCGTCGGCCTTGATCTTTTTACCGGACTTGAGGTGCAGGATCACACCATGATCCAGGCCTTCGACCTTCTCGTAATCTTCGTTGTGGCGAACCATTACGTTGTTGTTGCTGAAGTGATAGCTCAACGCCTGAGAGATTTCCGAATCAAGGAAGCTCAGCAGTTGCTCACGGTTGTCCACCAGTTCGACCATCACCCCAAGACCGCTGAAGATCGAGGCGTATTCGCAACCGATAACACCGGCACCGTAGATGATCAGCTTGCGCGGGGTATGCCCGAGGCTGAGGATGGTGTCGCTGTCATAAATTCGTTGGTGGGTGAAATCGATATCGACCGGGCGATAGGGACGCGAGCCGGTGGCGATGATGATCTGATTGGCCACCAACTTTTCCAGCGTACCGTTGGGGCACACCACGTCGATGCTGTGCTCATCGGCAAAACTGCCCGTGCCTAAAAACACGTCGACACGGTTACGGGCGTAATAGCCGGTACGCGATGTCACTTGCTTGGCGATGACTTTTTCAGCGTTTTTAAGTACGTCCGGGAACGAGAACCAGCGCGGCTCACCAATGGCCCTGAACATAGGGTTGGTGTTGAAGTGGATGATTTGCTTGACCGAGTGACGCAGCGCCTTGGACGGGATGGTGCCAAGGTGAGTGCAGTTGCCGCCGACCTGACGACGGCTATCGACCATCGCTACTTTGCGTCCTGCTTTAGCGGCGTTCATTGCCGCGCCTTCTCCCGCCGGGCCTGAACCCAGCACTACTACGTCGTAGTTGTAGACAGCCATGCGTACTCCTTTAGAACAGGCCGAGGCACCACTCTGGCGTCTCTGGCTAAATCATGCCGCGGCCAGCGGCATGAAGGATCGAAACTGGTGCGCAGTCTAACCAAGCGCGCAAGCGGCGAACATTAACCCTTGGTCGCGTCGTAGGCTAATACTGTCTGCACTACATCACACGCCTGGGTGATAAATCGCTGTCGGACTACTGCGATTTCCCGGCAAACAGCCTGTCAAACTCCGGATTGCTGCGGATGATAAAACGCTTGTCGACACGAATCACAAAAAAAGCGGCAATTTTATGCTGCTCTGCAAAAGCCCAACCCCGTTCCGGTCCGAGAATCAGCAGCAGAGTGGATAAACCATCAGCCATCAACGTCGAGTGATCAATAACGGTGACCGATGCCAGCGCATGATCAATGGGCGCACCGGTCAACGCATCAAGGGTATGGGAGTAACGGTGCCCATCCTGTTCGAAATAGTTACGGTAGTCGCCAGAGGTGGAGACGCCATAACCATCGAGTTCGATGGTTTTTTCGACGACCCGCTCATCGTCCCGGGGCGCTTCGAGCGCTACACGCCAGGGCGAACCATCAGCTTTTTTCCCAACCGCCTTGAGTTCACCTGTCGCCTCGACCAAAAAACTGCCGATACCCAACGCCTGCATCCGCGCGCTGATGCGGTCCACCGCATAACCGGCTGCGATGCTATTGAAGTCCACCTCCACCGGCGCATCCTTGCACAACTGATCGCCGTCGATATGCAAGTGACCATACCCCACCCGCTGGCGCACCACGGCCAACTGCTCAGGCGTCGGCACTTGCTCGACCCGGGCCTGCGGGCCAAAACCCCACAAATCGAGCAAGGGTTCCACCGTCAGATCATATGAGCCGTCGCTGTCGATGGACAATTGCTCCCCCACCCGCACCAACGCCAACACCCCTGCGGGCATCGTCTGACAACTGTTCGCTGGCAGCCCATTGAACCGCTCAATGTCGGAATCACTGCGGTAGGTCGACATCTGCTGATCGACTTCAGCCAGAATCGCTTCCACCTCCGGCTGGACGTGCGCAACGTCTGGCCCGGAGGGGCCGCGGATGTATTTCACCGAATACGTACTGCCCATGGTCGGACCGCCAAAGCGTTCCAGGCCATCACCCGAACCGCATGCGGCCATGGAGCCCATCAGCAGTAAGGGCATCCAAAACTTGACGAGCCAAACGCTGCAATTGAGCGCGCGCGATTCTGCTATCCAATCGGAACACATTTATTCCTCGCAAGCCCGGCATCGAGCAAAAATTGACTTAACCTGTCAGTAGGCATTCAACGAAGCGCGGCCATTATGCGACATCTGATGATTTACCTGCTGCTGACATTCAGTCCATTGGCACTGGCTAATCAAGCAGAGCGCCTCAAGGAAGCAAACTTCCCCGCGCAACTCAGCGACCACTCACCTGTGCTTGAACGCAAGAGCCAGGCGGTACTGACGTATTTATGGGTCGACGTATACGCTGCAGCCCTGTTTGCTGAACCTTCGACCAGCGCCCAACAGGCGGTTTCCGCCCAAAAAACGCAGCGCCTCGAATTGTATTATTTTCGCGACATTGATCGTCAGGACGTGATCAAAGCCGCCAGTGCTACGCTCGAACGCCAGCAAAACACCGCAACCCTCGCCCGCCTGCAACCACAACTGGATCAGATCAATCAGAGCATCCAGAGTATTCGTCGCGGAGACAGGTACGCCTTGACCTGGCAGCCTGGCCAGGGACTGAAGATGGAATGCAACAGCAAGGTCATCTTCAGCAGCCGGGACAGCGAATTGGCCCAGGTATATTTCTCGATCTGGCTGGGGACTCAGGGGGTCTCAGACGACTTGCGAGAAGCCTTGCTCACGCAGAATTGAGCAAGGCTGTTGTGCTTCGTATCAGCGAGCTAACACCAGGAACAAGCGTTGCGCCAGCTCCTTGCCAATTACACTGCGGTAAATGCTCACGACTTCTTTATTGTCACTGGCGGCTCTAAGCAAAGCCTTATAACCCAGACGTCTCTGTTCAGGTAACTTCAGATGTGCAGCCGTGAAGGCCTCGGAACTGGCGCTTTCTGTGGCGTAATGAAAATGCGCCCACCATAAGATCTGGTTGTCCTTGTCGCGAATCGCGTACTCCTGCAGAAAGTCGTCACGCCGGGCACCCGACAAGTTCTTTCTACCGTCGAAGCGTGAAATATTGACCTCCCCTTGCCTATCCAGGTAGTTGATTCGTGCCGCCGTCGGCGGCCGAGCCTTGATCATACTGATACGAATGCTGCGCCCCTCTTTGGTCAATCGGGCCGCTGCCGCCCGAAGGTCTTTGAGCACGCTGACCACCTGCGCATAAACCGATTCAGCCAGCATTGCATCATTGCTGTACACGTCGAGCCGGTCCGCAAGCTCGCTCAGCTTTCCGGCCTTTTGCACCAGAATATCTTGCATATCTTCAGGTTCACTGGCCCTCTTGGACTGACGCCAGGCGCTGCTGACTGTTCGCTCCACTTGACTGAGCGACTCAAGCGCATCGCGTTGCAACTCATTCAATGGCACGTTTTTGACTTTCGGGGTGGTCGTGGGTGGCTGAGCAGTCTCGATGCCCACCCATTCCCCGTCGGCATGCTGGTGATAGGAGCCGATGACTCGATGGGTGATCAGGTCGGTCACATCTACAACCTCGCCGGGAAAATCCGGTTCTTCCGAGCGAACCTGCCCCACCAGCGAGCGCTGACCTCGTGTCCTGATTATTTTTTTCCTGGGCTGCTCAACCTTGGGTACATATTCAGACGGCAGTGCAGACGAGTCTGTTTCCTCTTGAATCAGCGCAGACAAACGGGTTTCCGCGCTGTCACGTATGGCAACCATCTCAGCCAAAAATCGCTTCAGGTACTCACTCTGAACAGAGTCAATTTCAAAGGACTGCGCATAAACCGCAATATCAACGGCCCTGCCATATTCGCGAAATGCACTTTCAAGCACGTTGATCTGCTCGATCAGCGAGTAGTCGTTAGGCTTGTCCAGCTCGGCGTGAGAACTGAGTGCACCGTGAAGGCCGTCGTCGTTACGCAACGCCTTGAGCTGCTTCAAGCTTTGATCCATGAGCATTTGTTCTTTGCTGAAACACAGTTCAAGCAAAGAGAACAGGCGCGTCACTTTCCACTCCAGACGGGTGAACATATTATTCTTGTGCAATTCCAATACCTCGACGCGCCAAAGCGACTCTCCCACCTTGGGAACCGCACGCAACTGCTGCCAAAGTAATTCCCTGGCATCTGCCCATTTCGCGCCCATTTCCTGCTGCACCAGAAGCTTCCTGAATAAATTCAGGTATGCATCGACATTAGCGGGGACCACCACACCATCCGAGGATGATTCTTGCAGGATCGCGATGTCATGCCGCGTCATGCGTTGAATATCCTGAAGCAAAAGCCCTTCGAAATAACACACGTGCCTGGCAGCGCCCCGAAGATCAGCCGCAGTCACCTGCTCTAAAGGACGATCTGCGGACCTCAACGCTTGGCCCTGCTTGATTTTTTGCTCGACAACTTCAACGACTTCCTGCAAATCTTTTTCATAACGCAGGAAAAACAATGAGCGAAGCTCGCCGGTCGCGGTCCGGAGCTGCGTGTCGTAAGCCATGATTTTTTTATACAGTGCGTCTAAACGCGACTGTGACTGCATCCTGCTTTCCGTGATTTGTTTGAGCTTGGCGGCGTTTTCCTCAATCATTTTTCCAGCTTTTTTCTTGGGGCCTCCACCGCGTAATCTCAGCCTCAGGTCCAGATCCCAGACCGGACCATCATGCTTGAGCCACGGCCCGGTTCGCAGTGAATCATTCAAGTCGACAACGACGACGCCGTCCTCCTCAAGCATCACCCGGTAAAGGTCTGAATCGACCCTGGCATACCATGCTCCCTCAACCTCATACAAACCCTCATGAGGACCGGCAGCCGCAGGAGCCCCCAGGGTCGACGCAAGCGAGACCTTAAAGGTGTCCAAAATCCCTCGTTGAGTCGCGGTCAATTGATTCCTCGGATTCGACCAAGTGAAATCGAGCACAGTTCGTCCGGCGCCAATCGGCTGCATCGCCAGCGGCTCGGATTGCCGAATAACCATTTCAGCCACAACCGATGGGGCTGCCTCGTCTCTGCGGCTCAGCCCTGATGTACGAATGGCTGACCCGCTGACAGAGAGACCTTGGTGCATGAGAATCAGAGAAATATTCAGCAAAAAATCGGCCAGCGCGGTGGCCTGGACGCTGGCATCAGTGCTGCCTTGAGCCTTCAGCGCCTGATCAACGCTGACCATCAACTGTGCAAGCCACACGGCATTGGCCACCGGACCACTGACAAAAGGCAGCAGGACATTGAGCAGCAACCAGCCACCTTGCTTGAGCCTCGCCCAGCGACTTTCGGTGTTAGAGACTGAGTTTCGGTCAGCCAGATCAACCAGCGCCCGGGCATTGGCGGCAAAAAGGACGAGCAATGGGTCGCCATCAACCGTGTCAACACTCAGCACAGCTGGTTGCGGGCGCTCCAGCGGCGCAAACTCGGAGCCCAGACCGAAGCGCACACTATGCGGTTCCTGAAAGCCGCCGTTGGCGTAGTTCAATCGCGCCCGGTCACCCAGCCAAACCAGAACGGTCTCCTGCATGTCGCCCGGTTGTTGTATGGCAGCCAGCAGCGCTGACCATGAGCCAAATTCAGTCAACGACTGACTGGCGAACGGCCGGTAAAGCACATGCGGCCCGGCAGCCACTTTTTCAGGGCCAATCACGAACATATTGCTGACCACGTCAGCGCTTGCGCCTGGGTGCGAGAAGAATGCCAAGGGCCGGATGACGATGCCGTGAGTCCCGACCTTTCGTTCGCCTGACGCTTTCATGAGCGCGGCGACATTGCGATAACCCGCCTCGCTGAACCCGCCCTCTCCCTTGATCTTCTGTTCCAGCGCCTTGAGCGGCAACTGAATCCGCAATTGTCGGGCAAACAATACCTGACGCCGCCCGGCTTCCTCGGTATCGGTAATCAGAGACCGCTCAAGCAGATGAGGATAGGCCTGGCCAATGTTCGCGCGTGCAGTCAGCGCTTTAAGGTAGTCCACCGAGAACCAGTCGGGTATTGGCTGAGCGCCGGCACGATGCAGGGTAATGCTTCCATAGGGCAGACTCGACAGGTTTTCCAGTGCGAACTCGCTCAGTGTCATACGCACCCGTTCAACCCCGCCTACCGACACGATCTGCCCGCCCGATGGCAACGCTGCAGCCGTCACTTTGTCGATCACGATCTCGATGTCGTCCAGCGACAAGTCGCTGGCACCGGGATGGTCTTCCAGCACATTCAGGCGCAAGGTCTGAAGCGTAAAATCGGTGATCGACGGCAAATCGTCATTAAACGATTGGCCGTTCGAACGTTCCTGTTCTACCGCCAACGCAGCCAGATACCAGCTGTAATCCAGACGGTCAGTTATCGTGGCGTGCTGAAGCCATTCGGGAAGCGTCTCGAGGGCCCGTGCCGGAACCTGAATATTGGCGGGGCCCGGCGCGTCGAACACGCTGCACAGGTCTGTGGCCGAGGCCAGGTGTTGCTCTAGAGACTCAAGGTCATACGAATCGGCACCTTTCAGCGCCTGCAGGGTGTTCAACTGCGTCTCCAGAAGGACCTGAGTCAACGCCTCGAAAATATTGCCCTCGGGCTCATACAGCGTCCATTGGAGCTGATCGACGTCCCACTCTCTGCCGAGCCTCGCACCCAGGCTTACGCCTAACTGATCCTGGGATGAACAGGATTCGACCTTCCCCGAAGGCCAGCACACCATCACGATCTCGTCTCCAGCCGTGTGCCCGACCAACACAATCGCAGGCAGTGGCTCGTCGTTGGATTCGCCCTCTTTGCCCATATTGAGGTAAGCGATGCACGCGCGCAGGTCATCGTCGGCCTTGCCAGGGATCGCACCGAGCAAGGCGTTGCGTTGAGCCTTATCCGCAAACATGGCAACAGCACTCAGGGCTGAGCGTTGCGCGTCAGTCTGCTGCGGAAAAGCCCCCGCTATGACCTTGTCGCTGAGCTGCTGCTTCAGCCTGCTGGACAACCATTCCCAGCGACTGATACCCGTGGTGCTTGGCTGACACCAATAGTCCGCAGTAGCCTGTTCAAAACCTTCGATCAACACCAGCGACAACCTGTCGAGCAGGGCGCTGATGTCTGCCATATCGACGGCCAGCGGCATCCATTCGCCAGCCGATGGCTGAGCCACAAGCACATGCTGTCCTTGCGTGAAGTGCCACGGTCTCTGGCTAGAGAAATTATCCAGCAGACAGTCCGTCAGTGTCATGAGGCGGCCTGCCGTGTTTGCGTACTCGCGACTCAATGGCGGTTCGGACACAACCGCCACCTCGGGTTCAATGCTCAGCGCAGGGTATTTTTCGCTTAGGGCGTCACGGAGCATTGCGGTTGCCACGTCACGCAGTGTTGGGCGGGTCAAAAATTGTTCGACCACATCGATTTTGATTGTCATCTCGCAGGTTTACTCACTCAGTTGGGTTGTTCGCCCCCAAACGTAGCCATTGCTATGTTTGAGGGGGCACGGCCGAGTGAGTTAAGGGTGCGCCTCTGAGCCGAGTGACATACATAAGTAGTGATGCCTGAATAAGCTTTCGATATCGGTAGTCGTATGGATTGTTCTGCAGGTGTGAAACCGACCGCCACCACACTGGCAGTCACCTCTGGCGGCGCCGGTAAACGGCTGATAGCCAAATCGCGTCCAAAAAAATGCCCCGAACTGAGTCGGGGCACCTTTCTACCTTTTACTTGGCCTAGTGGTTACTTAACGCGGGAAAGCAGGCGGGTTGACCCCGGACATGTCTTCCATCACGCGAACAACCTGGCAGCTGTAACCGAATTCGTTGTCATACCAGACGTACAGAACAACACGGTTGTCATTGCAGATGGTCGCTTCAGCATCCACTACACCGGCGTGACGCGAACCCACGAAGTCGGTGGAAACCACCTCCTGCGAATGCACGAAATCGATCTGCTTGTGCAGGTCCGAGTGCATGGCCATGTAGCGCAGGTACTCGTTGATTTCGTCGCGGCTGGTTGGCTTCTCAAGGGTCAGGTTGAGAATAGCCATGGACACGTTTGGCGTTGGAACACGGATCGCGTTGCCGGTCAGTTTGCCAGCCAGTTCAGGCAGGGCCTTGGCAGCGGCGGTAGCAGCACCGGTTTCAGTGATAACCATGTTCAACGCAGCGCTACGGCCACGACGATCACCCTTGTGGAAGTTGTCGATCAGGTTCTGGTCGTTGGTGTACGAGTGAACTGTTTCAACGTGACCATTGACGATACCGAACTTGTCGTTGACGGCTTTCAACACCGGCACGATGGCGTTGGTGGTGCAGGAGGCCGCCGAAACGATCAGGTCTTCAGCCGTGATCTGATCATGGTTGATGCCATGCACGATATTCTTCAGTTTGCCTTTGCCTGGCGCGGTGAGAACCACACGCTCGATGCCTGCGCAGGTCAAATGCTGGCCCAGACCCTCGGCATCACGCCATACGCCGGTGTTATCCACCAGCAATGCGTCCTTGATGCCGTACTGGGTGTAATCCACCTCGGTCGGGTTCTTCGCGTAGATCACCTTGATCATGTTGCCGTTGGCGGTGATGGTGCTGTTGGCTTCATCGATAGTGATGGTGCCATTGAACGGGCCATGTACCGAGTCACGACGCAGCAGACTGGCACGCTTGACCAAGTCATTGTCGGCGCCTTTGCGCACGACAATGGCGCGCAGACGCAGGCCATCGCCCCCACCGGTTTTCTCGATCAGAATCCGCGCCAGCAGGCGACCGATCCGGCCGAAACCGTACAGCACGACGTCCTTGCCTTTACGAGCAGTGGCGCTTTGTTGACCGACGACGTCAGCCAGCTCTGCACGCACGAACTGCTCGGCAGTACGGCCTTGGCCTTCTGCCTTGAATTTCACGGCCAACTTGCCCAGGTCCACCGAAGCGGCACCCAGCTTGAGTTCGCTCATCGCTTTTATAAGCGGGAATGTTTCGTGTACGGACAGCTCACTGCCATCGGCCTGGCGATGACGAGCAAAGCGATGGGCTTTGAGAATCGCGATGACTGAACGGTTGATCAGACTGCGGCCATAGATCGAGCTCACCACATTGTTATTGCGGTAGAGCTGACCGATGAGGGGGATCATCGCCTCGGCGAGGGCTTCACGATCGATCCATTCACCAAGACACTGGTCGGGCTTCTGAGTCACGGGAACCTTCCACATGTAGGGGCTGAAAAAAGGGGCTACATTATGCCGCCGCCTTTGTTTATGAGCAATGCACGGCTATCAGATTACATGGCACTACATTTTCCGGCGCGCTGAAAACTGACAGCACCTACCTCCTCCCGCTACAATCGCACCCCCTGTTGCAACGCTTGGAGCTCAACCTCCCGTGCCTGTCCTGCGCCTACCGCTACTCCCTGCCGCTGCAGGTAAACAACACTGGGGCAATTTGCCTGGTGCCGCCCTGAGCCTGGCCATCGCCGAGGCTGCCAGCGCCGCCAAGCGCTTCACGCTGCTGTTGACCGCCGACAGCCAGAGTGCCGAACGTCTTGAGCAAGAGCTTAGCTTCTTTGCGCCCACGCTGCCGGTTCTGCATTTTCCGGATTGGGAAACCCTGCCCTACGATTTGTTCTCGCCGCACCAGGACATTATTTCCCAGCGCATCGCCAGCCTTTATCGGTTGCCGGAACTCGCGCATGGCGTTTTGGTAGTACCGATCACGACGGCGCTACACAGACTGGCACCCACCAAATTCCTGCTCGGCAGCAGCCTGGTGCTGGACATCGGCCAGAAGCTTGATGTCGAGCAGATGCGTACCCGGCTTGAGGCCCGCGGCTATCGCTGCGTCGATACGGTGTATGAGCACGGCGAGTTCGCGGTCCGTGGCGCCCTGATCGATCTGTTCCCGATGGGCAGCAAACTGCCGTACCGGATCGACCTGTTCGACGACGAAATCGAAACCCTGCGCACCTTCGACCCGGAAAACCAGCGCTCCATCGACAAGGTCGAATCGGTTCGCCTGCTGCCGGCGCGAGAGTTTCCGCTGCAAAAAGATGCTGTCACCCGCTTCAAGGCCCGCTTTCGCGAGCGCTTCGACGTGGACTTCCGTCGCTGCCCGATCTTTCAGGACCTGAGCAGCGGCATCACACCGGCCGGTATCGAGTACTACCTGCCGTTGTTCTTCGACGAAACCTCAACCCTGTTCGATTATCTGCCCCAGGACACCCAGGTGTTCTCCCTGCCCGGCATCGAACAAGCGGCGGAAAATTTCTGGAACGACGTCCGCAACCGTTATGAGGAGCGTCGCGTCGACCCTGAGCGACCTTTATTACCGCCCAATGAATTGTTCCTGCCGGTGGAAGACTGCTTTGCTCGCCTGAAAAGCTGGCCACGCGTGGTTGTCAGCCAGCAGGACGTCGAGCCCAGCGCTGGTCGCGAGCGCTTCCCGGCGCTGCCGTTGCCGGACTTGGCGATTCAATCCAAGGCCACGCAACCGTTGGCGGCGCTGTCGACATTTCTCGAAGGATTCCCGGGCCGTGTGCTGTTCACTGCTGAATCCGCCGGGCGCCGGGAAGTCCTGCTGGAACTGCTTGAACGCCTGAAGCTGCGGCCGAAAACCGTGGACAACTGGCCGGACTTCGTCAGTGGCAGCGAGCGCCTGTCGATCACCATCGCACCACTGGATGAGGGTCTGCTGCTGGAACACCCCTCCCTGGCACTGGTAGCCGAAAGCCCACTGTTCGGTCAGCGGGTCATGCAGCGCCGGCGCCGGGAAAAACGCACCGACGGCGGCAACAATGACGCAGTCATCAAAAACCTCACTGAACTGCGCGAAGGCGCACCGGTGGTGCATATCGACCATGGCGTTGGCCGCTACCTGGGCCTGGCCACGCTGGAAGTGGAGAATCAGGTCGCCGAATTCCTGATGCTGGCCTATGCCGAAGACGCCAAGCTATATGTCCCGGTTGCCAACCTGCACCTGATCGCCCGCTACACTGGCAGCGATGACGCCCTTGCGCCGCTGCACCGACTGGGTTCGGAAACCTGGCAGAAAGCCAAACGCAAAGCGGCCGAGCAAGTGCGCGATGTCGCCGCCGAGCTATTGGACATCTACGCGCGACGGGCCGCCCGTGAAGGGTATGCCTTCGCCGACCCAAAAGCCGACTACGCGACGTTCAGCGCCGGCTTCCCATTCGAAGAAACCCCGGACCAGCAAACCACCATTGATGCCGTACGTGCCGACATGCTCGCGCCCAAGCCGATGGACCGCCTGGTGTGCGGCGACGTGGGCTTCGGCAAAACCGAAGTGGCAATGCGCGCAGCCTTTATTGCCGTACATGGCGGACGTCAGGTGGCCATTCTGGTGCCGACCACCCTCCTCGCCCAGCAGCACTACAACAGTTTCCGCGATCGCTTTGCCGATTGGCCAGTAAGCGTGGAAGTCATGAGCCGCTTCAAGTCTGCCAAAGAAATCAACGCAGCAGTCGCGGACCTGGCAGAAGGCAAGATTGATATCGTCATCGGCACGCACAAGCTGTTGCAGGACGATGTGAAGATCAAGAATCTGGGCCTGGTCATCATCGACGAAGAGCACCGTTTCGGCGTGCGTCAGAAGGAGCAACTCAAGGCCCTGCGCAGTGAAGTCGACATTCTCACCCTGACCGCGACCCCGATCCCGCGCACGCTGAATATGGCGGTTTCGGGCATGCGTGATTTATCGATCATTGCCACACCGCCAGCTCGCCGCTTGTCCGTGCGCACTTTTGTCATGGAAGAGAACAAAAGTACGGTCAAGGAAGCACTGCTCCGTGAACTGCTGCGTGGTGGCCAGGTTTACTACCTGCACAACGACGTGAAAACCATCGAGAAATGCGCCGCCGACCTGGCCGAACTGGTGCCTGAAGCCCGTATCGGCATCGGCCATGGACAGATGCGCGAACGCGATCTCGAACAGGTGATGAGCGACTTCTATCACAAGCGCTTCAACGTCCTGATCGCCTCGACCATCATCGAGACGGGTATTGACGTGCCCAGCGCGAACACCATCATCATCGAACGTGCCGACAAATTCGGTCTGGCGCAATTGCACCAATTACGTGGCCGGGTCGGCCGCAGTCACCACCAGGCTTACGCCTACCTGCTGACCCCACCCCGGAAACAGATCACTCCAGACGCAGAGAAGCGCCTGGAAGCCATCGCCAACACCCAGGACCTCGGTGCGGGCTTCGTGCTCGCGACCAACGATCTGGAGATCCGTGGTGCTGGCGAACTGCTGGGCGACGGGCAGAGCGGACAGATCCAGGCCGTGGGCTTCACCCTGTACATGGAAATGCTTGAACGCGCGGTCAAGGCCATTCGCAAGGGCGAGCAGCCAAACCTCGACCAACCCCTGGGCGGCGGCCCGGAAATCAACCTGCGCTTGCCAGCGTTGATCCCTGAAGCCTACCTGCCCGATGTTCATACCCGCCTGATTCTGTACAAACGCATCGCCAATGCCGCCGACGAAGAGGGCCTCAAGGACCTCCAGGTCGAGATGATCGACCGCTTCGGCCTGCTGCCCGAACCGACCAAAAACCTGGTACGCCTGACGCTGCTCAAATTGCAGGCCGAGCAGCTGGGCATCAAAAAAGTCGACGCCGGACCGCAGGGTGGACGAATTGAGTTCAGCGCCGATACCCAAGTTGATCCGCTGGTGCTGATCAAACTGATTCAGGGCCAGCCCAACCGCTACAAGTTCGAGGGTGCCACGCTGTTCAAGTTCATGGTGCCGATGGAGCGCCCGGAAGAGCGATTCAATATTTTAGAAGCGCTGTTCGAGCGCCTGACTCCAAAAACGGCTTAAGGATTCACCCATGCGTGTGCTCCACTCATTGATTCTGCTGCTGACACTGGTCACACCGGCAGCGTTTGCCGACGGCCTGTATCAGGTCGAAATGATCCTGTTCCGGCAGATTGGCCAACCAGCCACGACCAACCAGCCCTCCCCCGAAGCCTGGGCCGCCGGGGCGCAGAAAATCAGCCCCGAGAATGAACGCAGCCCGGCGCTGACCGGAATGGCCAGCAAACTGGAGGCGAGCGGCAACTATAACGTGCTGCTGCATCGGGCCTGGCAGCAAAACCTGAGCGCTGACCCGAGCAAAATGGCGGTCAGCAGTGGTCAGGAGCAGTTTGGTCACTTTCCCATTGAAGGCACCGTCACCTTGAGCCTGGCGCGGTTTACTGATATCACGGCAGACTTTTGGGTCAATCAGCTCGATGCCTATGGCGTGGTGCGCACCAGCGAGCGAATGACCCAGACGACCCGGGTGAAGAATGGCGAATTGACCTATATGGACAATGGCAGCCTGGCCATGCTGATCAAGGTTTCACCTCTTTAAGCATCCAGGGAGCGCGTTGCGCTCCTTGCCCTTTGAGCATCGCTGCGGCGTCGGGCTGTACTGAACTGTGTCGTCCATTCTTGAAAAAGTTCTAGCCTCTTCATGGGCACAAGTCTTCAAAGCTCAAAGCCTTGAGCGAGGGCGCGACTACGCCCAGCAGCAACGCATCAAGTTGCAGCACCTGAGTCCCGAGCTGGTCAGGACAGTGTGCAAAGGCTCGGGCCTGGAAATCTACACGCAAACCCTCACCCTCAAGGACCCAGCCGAGCATAAACAATTCGTGGCGTGTAAATGCACCTGCCCCGTGCGCAACAATTGCAAACATTGCGCTGCCGCTCTTTTCTTTCTGCAGGACCCGGAAAACAAGGCCTCGATCCTCACCGCGCTGGGTGCGCCAGACCGTGCGCCTGCGCCAGCACGAGCCGAGCCCAAGCCCGCATTGCCAGAACGCTTGATCGACACCCAGCCTCGGCCTCGGCTGATTCTCGCCAGCTTCGAGTTCAGCGCTTACGAACCGCGCAATGGCCGTATGCAGCGCCATATCCAGCATCGCGCCGCGCTGGCGTTTGGCTACGGTGAGTATTACGCGACGGGAAGCAAAACCACCGACGTCCTGGAGCACTTCGATACTGAAACCGTGCGCATACGCCGCTATCCAGAGGCAGAAAAGCACTGGCGACAGGTTATTCAGGACCTCGGTTTCAGGCTGGCGACTCGGCAAAGCAAGGCCTTGCCCGATAGCGCTGGGGACATGTTCGAACTGCCGAGCGACAAGGCCTGGCTGAATTTCATGACCCACGACCTGCCGCAGTTGCGTGAGCAAGGCTGGGAGATCGACGTCGCGGAGGATTTCGCGTTTGACGTCACCCCCGTAGACGACTGGTATGCAGTCATTGATGAGCAGCCTGAGCACGACTGGTTCGACCTGGAGCTGGGCATCATCGTCAATGGTGAGCGCCTGAGCCTGCTGCCGATTCTGATCAATCTACTGCGCAGCCACCCCGAACTGATGAGCCCGGCCGGGATCGCCAAGCGTCGGGATGATGAGCAACTCTTGGTCCAGCTCAACCACTTCACCCAGCGAGGTGGCGGCCCGGTGCAAGTCGCCCTGCCCTACGGCCGTCTAAAACCAGTACTGGCAACCCTGGGTGACTTCTATTGGCGCGAAGACGGCAATACCGCGCTGCGCCTCAATACTGCAGACGCCGCACGCTTGACCCAGCTGGACGATATGCCGCTGACATGGGAAGGCGGTGAACGCCTGCGCCAATTCGGCGAGCGCCTGGCGGACATCAAGAATTTTTCAGTAAGTGTCCCCGATGGCTTGAATGCGACCCTGCGACCCTATCAGCTCGAAGGCCTGAGCTGGATGCAATCGCTGCGCGAACTGGAAGTGGGCGGCATCCTGGCCGATGACATGGGCCTGGGTAAAACCCTGCAAACCCTGGCCCACCTGCTGGTGGAAAAACAGGCCGGTCGCCTTGATCGCCCGTCCCTGGCCGTGATGCCCACCAGCCTGATTCCCAACTGGATGGATGAAGCTGAACGCTTCACACCTCAACTACGTGTATTGGCGTTGTATGGGCCAGGTCGGCGCCAGAACTTCGCCAACCTGCAGGATTACGACCTGATTCTCACCACCTATGCATTGCTGCCGCGCGATGTAGAATTGTTGGCGCAGCAACCGCTGCATGTGCTGATCCTCGACGAAGCGCAGTACATCAAGAACCCCAACAGCAAGGCCGCTGAGGCCGCGCGCAGTCTAAACGCCCGACAGCGCCTGTGCCTGAGTGGTACGCCGCTGGAAAACCATCTGGGCGAACTCTGGTCGCTGTTCCACTTCCTGATGCCCGGCTGGCTGGGCGACAGCAAGCAGTTCAACAGCAACTACCGCACCGCCATCGAGAAGCAGGGCAACGAAGAACGCTTGCAGCACTTGAACGCGCGAATCAAGCCGTTTTTGCTGCGTCGTACCAAGGAGCAAGTCGCAACCGAACTGCCGCCCAAGACCGAAATCATCCATTGGGTCGAGCTCAACGACGCCCAGCGCGATGTGTATGAGACGGTGCGCCTGGCCATGGACAAAAAGGTGCGCGACGAAATCGCCCGCAAAGGCGTTGGTCGCAGTCAGATCATCGTACTTGAGGCGCTGCTCAAACTGCGCCAGGTCTGCTGTGATTTACGGCTGGTCAACAGCGCACCTGCAACGGGGCGCCATGGCAGCTCGGCCAAGCTGCACAGTCTGATGGAAATGTTTGAAGAGTTGCTGGCAGAAGGTCGAAAAATCCTGTTGTTCTCGCAGTTCACCTCAATGCTGACCCTGATCGAAGCCGAGCTGAAACAGCGCGGCATCGAATACGCATTGCTCACCGGGGCAACCAGAGACCGTCGCACACCGGTGCAGGATTTTCAGAGCGGCAAGCTTCCGGTTTTCCTGATCAGCCTCAAAGCCGGTGGCACCGGCCTGAACCTGACCGCAGCCGACACGGTGATCCATTACGATCCCTGGTGGAACCCAGCGGCCGAAAATCAGGCCACCGACCGCGCGTACCGCATCGGCCAGGAGAAACCGGTGTTCGTCTACAAGATGATCGCGCGCGGCACCGTGGAAGAGAAAATCCAGCGTTTACAGCAGGAAAAATCAGCGCTGGCGTCAGGCGTACTGGATGGCAGGACCGCAGGTGACTGGAAGCTGGGAAGCGAAGACATCGCCGCCCTGTTCGCGCCATTGCCAGCGCCGGTCAAAAAGATAAAGCATTGAGTCAGCCACCCCTAACTTACCCTGTGAAAGCTGAGTGAGCGTTCACTGGGTAAGCGAGGGGTAACAATAGATGCAGGAGCGGGCTTGCCCATGTCCGTCCCCAGCGCAGCCTTCAGCCAGCAGCAAGCACCCGCGCCAAAGTTGCCTTCACCTTGCCCATTCCGTCATGCAGTGCCTGTTCAATTTCGGCCATGGTAATCACTGCCGACGACTTGCCTGCCGCAGGGTTGACCACCAGCGCCAGACAGGCGTAATCCAGTTCTATTTCGCGGGCCAGTGCCGCTTCAGGCATACCGGTCATACCGACGATATCGCAACCATCACGCTCCAGGCGGATGATCTCCGCCACGGTTTCAAGGCGCGGGCCCTGAGTACAGGCATACACGCCCTGGTCGCTGTAAGCACAGCCTTCAGCCGCCAGCGCTGCAATAAGTCGCGTGCGTAGCACTTCGCTGTAGGGGTAGCTGAAGTCGATGTGGGTCACCTGCTCCAGATCATCGGCAAAATAGGTGTGCTCGCGACCGCTGGTGTAGTCGATTAACTGATGCGGTACGCAGAAATGCCCAGTGCCCATCGCCGGATGAATCCCGCCCACAGCATTCACGGCCAGAATCGCCTCTGCCCCGGCCTGCTTCAATGCCCACAGATTAGCGCGGTAGTTGACCTGATGCGGCGGTAGGCGATGGGGGTGACCATGGCGCGCCAGAAACAGCACCTCGCGGCCTGCATATTCGCCAATCTGAATCTCGGCCGACGGCGCACCATAAGGCGTATTCATCGGCAGGGACTGACGGATATTCAAGCCCTCAAGTTGGGTCAGGCCAGTGCCGCCGATAATCGCGTAAACAGTCATTAATACATCCTTCAGTCGATCAGTTGGGCGGCACGCAGTGCATCAAGGGCCGCCAGCCAGCGTGGGTGCTGACGATATTCAGTAGTGGCGTACGCCTGGCCTCGCATCCTCGCAATGCGTGGCGACGGCTTAACCTTCAGCCGTTGCGCAGCACCGAGTGCCAGCTCGGCAGCAGCCCGATCATTGCAGACCAGGCCCATGTCACACCCGGCGCTCAAAGCAGCCTCGATACGACTTGCAGCATCACCGACCACATGTGCGCCGGCCATGGACAGATCATCGCTGAAAATCACCCCATCGAACTGCAACTCGCCGCGCAGGATATCTTGCAACCAACGCCGGGAGAAACCAGCAGGCTGGGCATCGACTTGCGGATAAATGACGTGGGCCGGCATCACGGCAGCCAGTTGCTTGCTCAGGCGAGCGAACGGCACAAGGTCCTTGGCGCGGATTTCATCCAGGCTGCGCTCGTCCGTTGGAATCGCGACATGGGAGTCGGCTTCAGCCCAGCCATGGCCAGGAAAATGTTTCCCGGTTGCCGCCATGCCCGCGGCGTTCATGCCACGAATAAAGGCGCCCGCCAGCAACGCCACACGTTCAGGATCACCGTCAAAAGCCCGGCTGCCGACCACGGCACTGCGCTGATAATCCAGATCGAGGACTGGCGCAAAACTCAAATCCAGCCCGACCGCCAACACTTCAGTGGCCATCAGCCATCCGCAATGCTCGGCCAGAGATTCGGCATTCAGGTTGTCGGCAATCGCCCGCATTGCGGGCAATCGGACGAATCCCTGACGCAGGCGCTGTACCCGCCCGCCCTCCTGATCGACCGCCAACAACAACTCAGGCCGTATCGCACGGACAGCGGCACTGAGTTCACGAACCTGGCGTGGATGCTCAATATTGCGCGCGAAAATAATCAGGCCACCAACTTCGGGCTGACGCAAAAACTGGCGATCCTCAGCGGTCAGCCAAGTACCGGCGACATCCACCATCAACGAGCCTTGCAGGCCAGAACTCATATGCAATTCCTTAACTCAACGCAGCCGACACCCGATCCGGGCGTGGCATCAAAGCGCAGTGAAGACAGCCAGACGCACACACCGCTGCCCATCGGCGAAGCCGGACACATACGGAGTGGCGTGGGAGACATGAATAAATCGAGGGTACGCATGGGCGGCTAGCTTAGCCGATGAAAGCTGCCGCGCCCACCCATCAACAGTCAAACCTTGGCGACGGCGACCGTACTTTTGCTACGTGGCTTGAGTTGTGCAGAAACCATGGCCGCGTCGGTCACGCCTGTTTCGGCCCGCATGCCGGCTGCCAGGAACGGCACCATCAGACGCATGACTTGTTCAATGGAGGTATTGACCCCGAAATCAGTCTCGGCGATCGCTCGCAACGCTTTGATCCCGGACATGCTGAACGCCGCAGCGCCGAGCATGAAATGCACGCGCCAGAACAGTTCGATCGGTGGAATATTCGGGGCGGCTTCATTGACCAGTAGCATGTAGCGGCGAAACACCTTGCCGTACATGTCTTCCAGGTAACGACGCAGGTGCCCTTGGCTCTGACTAAAGGCCAGGCCCAGCAAGCGCATAAAAATCGACAGGTCGTTACCGCTCCGCGGCTGCACCACCAACGCTTGTTCGACGAGGATTTCCAGCAGCTCTTCAAGTGTCGGCTTGTGTTCAGGCTTGGCCTGACGACGCTCCAGCTCTCGATCGAGACTGATACAGAACGGACCGAGGAAGCGCGAGAAAACCGCCTGAATCAGGGCCTTCTTCGAACCAAAGTGATAATTCACCGCGGCCAGGTTGACCGAGGCTTTGCTGGTGATCAACCGCAACGATGTTTCGGCAAAGCCTTTTTCCGCGAACAGCTGCTCAGCAGCATCAAGGATACGTTCAACTGTTTCCGACTGGGCCATGGTTTTTCTGCCTGACAAACACTCGTTTGAAACATACGTTTCAGCCGGGCTATTTGTCAAGTCTGTCCGTTCGTTTTCTGGCTGACCAGTCATGCATTTAATCATATAACCCGGGGCCTGTAGCCATTGCGTGATTTATTGCCTCGGATCACCTGCCAACACCCTTCTGCACACCGTCCAGCGGCCTGAGTAAAAAGGACGATTGCCAAGACGCAATCACTGTATATAATCCCAGTCACTGTATAAAAAGACAGAGCGATCATCATGATAAAACTGACGCCACGCCAAGCTGAGATTCTGGGTTTCATCAAACGCTGCCTTGAAGACAACGGCTACCCGCCGACCCGTGCGGAAATCGCTCAGGAACTGGGCTTCAAGTCGCCCAATGCGGCGGAAGAACACCTCAAGGCTCTGGCGCGCAAAGGCGCTATC
Source organism: Pseudomonas sp. MH9.2 (assembly GCF_034353875.1). Classification (NCBI taxonomy): domain Bacteria; kingdom Pseudomonadati; phylum Pseudomonadota; class Gammaproteobacteria; order Pseudomonadales; family Pseudomonadaceae; genus Pseudomonas; species Pseudomonas sp. MH9.2. The sequence continues at coordinate 5,136,880 of NZ_CP133784.1, read as the reverse complement.
GAAATGACGCCAGGCGCCTCGCGGGGTATTCGTATTCCAGGCTTCGAGGCCAAGTCCGAAGAGCGCAGCCTGCCAATCATCGGTCGCGTTGCCGCTGGCGCACCGATTCTGGCGCAGCAACATGTCGAAGAGTCCTGCAACATCAACCCGTCTTTCTTCCATCCGAGCGCAGACTATTTGTTGCGCGTACATGGCATGAGCATGAAAGACGTCGGCATCCTCGATGGCGACTTGATTGCCGTTCACACCTGCCGCGAAGCCCGCAACGGTCAAATCGTCGTGGCGCGAATTGGTGATGAAGTGACGGTTAAACGCTTCAAGCGTGAAGGCAGCAAGGTCTGGCTACTCGCCGAGAACCCGGATTTCGCCCCTATTGAAGTGAACCTCAAAGATCAGGAATTGGTGATCGAAGGCTTGAGTGTCGGCGTCATTCGCCGCTAAAGGAGACGTTATGCAGTTCCCCCAAACACCACAGCAAGCACAACTACCACTGTTCGAGGCATTCATGGCTCAGCCCATCGCCCCGCTCCTTAAAGAAGTGGTCGACACGCCCTGGAACACAGAGCCAGACGCTTTTAGTGAACTGTCATTGCGCGGCGCAGCCGGGAACTGTCTGAACCTTCTGGCGCCGATTTTGCGGGAGCTGAGTCAGGACCAGGATGCACGCTGGCTGACATTGATCGCGCCGCCTGCGAGCCTGACTCAGACCTGGCTGCGTGATGCGGGGCTTAATCGTGAACGGATTCTTCTACTGCAACCACGCGGCACACAAAGCGCGTTGCAATTGACCTGCGAAGCTCTGCGACTGGGTCGCAGCCACACGGTTGTCAGCTGGCTCAACCCGATTAATACCGGGGCGCGCCAACAGCTGGTCAGCGCTGCCAGAACGGGTGATGCACAAAGTTTGAATATTCGGCTGGGCTGAAGATCAGCCCGTGATCAATGAAGAACGCGCGGGCCATCGTGCTTATCAAGGTCGCCTTCCGCAAGGCGCCCAGCCATCTGAACGCCGACGCTCAGCATGGCTTTAGCGATTTCTACGTGCTGACCTTGCAAAAAAGCTTTGGCATCAGCGGAGAAATCCAGGGTAACCAAGGAGCCCTCGTCCTCAGCACGGCGCAGTTCGATACGGCCGTCGGGCAACTCGACAATTTCTAAAAAGGACGTTGGCATAGGATCTGTTCTCCACGAAAGGCCAGCATTGTATCAGCCTGTCGACTCAGCCCCTAGCCCATCGATCAATCAGCACTCGCTCAGCCCTTCGCGAAAACGAATCGTCAAGCTCTTGAGCTGCTGACGCCAACTTTCCATTTCCTCGCGGCCCAACTCAGGCTCAGGCTCGTCATCCAGGCTGACAGCGATAATCATTGGCTGCGTAACGTCACCCTTGGCTTTCCTTGGCGCACGTGGCGGCAGGAACAGCGCGTTGTAGGCTGCTAGCAACTGCGCAAGCCAGGTTTCCCGGTTTTGTGCCAGCTCGATCAGCTCGGCCATTTCAGGGATCGCGATAGCGTCCAGCACGTCCTTGGTCAGCAGCAGCTCTGCGCGCGGCGCATTGGCTTGGGGCAAACGGTAAAATCCTGCGATTTCATGGCACAAACCGAGCAACGCGCCATACAGGTGAAACAGTACGGACTCACGCTCAGCCTGAACCAGCGCGATAGCATTCATAGCCCGGCTCTCCTGGGCCTTGCCCAGCGCCTCAAGAGCGAGCCCTGCAAAGTAAATTTTCTGGTTGGTACGGGTATAGAGTTCATGGGCCATGGTGGCATTCTCCATCACAAACAAAAAAGAACGGCTCGACTCAAAGCAAATCTGGCTCGCGCAATACGCTTTGGGCGCACCGGGCGAGCCAGCATCAGACAATCGATGGGCGCCTGACTCGTAGCGTCAGGCGCAATAGATCAACGTTTGTCTTCGACCTTCCAGGCCTTGCCATCGTAGAACGCGCGCCAGCCTGTCGGCTTGCCTTCCACTTCGGTCTGCACATATTGCTCTTTGGTTTTGCGGCTGTAACGAATCACCGCAGGGTGCCCGTCGGGATCTTTCTTCGGTGCTTCGCAGAGGAAGTGGTACTTCGGATCGATTTCATCCTTGTGCGGCACGATCTCGATCACCAGCGGAGCGCGGGTCTCGCGGTTTTTCGGGAACTGACTGGCCGCCAGAAACAGGCCGGAAGCACCGTCACGCAGAATGTACGTGTCGGTGACCTTCTCGCATTTGAGTTCGGGCATTTTCACCGGGTCCATTTTCGGCCCGGCCGCTTCACCGCTTTTCAGCAGCTTGCGGGTGTTCTTGCAGTCAGGGTTGGTGCAACCGAAGAACTTGCCGAAACGACCCGTCTTGAGCTGCATCTCGGAACCACACTTGTCGCACTCCAGGCTCGGGCCTTCATAACCCTTGATCCGGTAGGTGCCCTCTTCGATCTCATAACCCACGCAATCGGGGTTATTGCCGCAGATGTGCAGCTTGTGCTTCTCGTCCAGCAAGTACGCATCCATGGCCGTACTGCAAATATGGCAACGGTGCTTGCCACGCAATACGCGCGACTCGGACTCACCCTCGTCATCCTCGGCAATTTCGTCGCCGGGTGTGAGGTTGACGGTCGCCTTGCAGCGCTCTTTAGGCGGCAGGCTGTACCCGGAGCAACCGAGAAACACTCCGGTCGACGCCGTACGAATCTGCATCGGGCGACCGCAGAGCTTGCAGGGGATGTCCGTCATCACCGGCTGGTTGGAACGCATGCCGCTGTCTGGCGCTTCGGCTACTTCGAGCTTCTTCTTGAAGTCACCGTAGAACTCGTCGAGCACGTTTTTCCAGTCGCGCTGACCTTGAGCGACGTCATCGAGGTTCTCTTCCATGCCGGCGGTGAAGCCGTAGTCCATCAGGTTCGAGAAGCTTTCAGACAAGCGCCCGGTAACGATATCGCCCATTTTTTCGGAGTAGAAACGGCGGTTATGCAACGCGACGTAACCACGATCCTGAATAGTCGAAATAATCGCGGCGTACGTCGATGGACGACCGATACCGCGTTTTTCCATTTCCTTGACCAGGCTCGCTTCAGAGTAGCGCGCAGGCGGCTTGGTGAAGTGCTGGCTTGGATCGAGCTTGTTCAGCTTCAGATTGTCGCCCTGAGCCATGTCCGGCAACACATCGTCGTCACCCGGCTTGGCCATCTGCGGCATGACACGGGTGTAACCGTCGAACTTGAGGATGCGGCCTTTGGCGCGCAGCTCAAAGGTGCCAGCAGCGACGCTGACGGTAGTCGACAGGTATTGCGCCGGTGGCATCTGGCACGCGACGAATTGACGCCAGATCAGCTCGTAGAGGCGCTCAGCGTCACGTTCCATACCCGTCAGCTTGCTCGGGTGGGTGTTGACATCGGACGGACGAATCGCTTCGTGCGCCTCTTGTGCGCCTTCTTTGCTGCTGTAGACGTTTGGCGATTCAGGCAGGTACTTCTTGCCGAACTCGGTTTCGATGTAGCTGCGCGCCATGGTGACCGCATCGACTGACAAGTTAGTCGAATCGGTACGCATGTACGTGATATAGCCCGCTTCATACAAACGCTGGGCCATCATCATGGTTTTTTTCACGCCAAAGCCCAGGCGGTTGCTCCCCGCCTGTTGCAGGGTCGACGTGATGAACGGCGCAGAAGGTTTGCTGCTGGTCGGCTTGTCTTCACGCTTGACGATGCTATAGCTGGACGCTTTAAGCTTCTCCAGCGCAGCCATGGCATGGGTTTCATTCAACGGCTTAAAAGCTTCGCCGTTTTCGCGAGCCACTTCAAAGCGTACGTTGGCGCCTTTGGTGGTGCCCAGATCAGCGTGGATTTCCCAATATTCTTCGGGGTTGAACGCACGAATCTCGCGCTCACGCTCCACCACCAGCTTCACGGCAACCGATTGCACACGGCCTGCCGACAAGCCACGAGCGACTTTCTGCCAGAGCAGCGGCGACACCATGTAACCCACGACACGATCGAGGAAGCGACGTGCCTGCTGGGCATTGACCCGATTGATATCCAGCTCGCCCGGCTTGGAGAACGCTTCCTGAATCGCTTTCTTGGTGATTTCGTTAAACACCACGCGCTTGTAGCGGCTGTCGTCACCACCGATGGCTTCGCGCAGGTGCCAAGCAATGGCTTCCCCCTCGCGGTCCAAGTCGGTTGCGAGATAGATGATGTCAGCATCCTTGGCGAGCCGGCGCAGCTCCTCGACCACCTTCTCTTTACCAGGAAGGATTTCGTACTTGGCTTTCCAGCCATGATCAGGATCGACACCCATGCGCGAGACGAGCTGGCGCTTGGCTTTTTCCTTTGGCGTAAGCACAGGCGCATCACCAGCGGCAGCCTTGCCACGCTTGGCAGCGGGCTCTTTGCTGGCGCTAGCGGAACCGCTAGTGGGCAAGTCTCGGATATGGCCGATACTCGACTTCACCACGTATTGGTTACCCAAGTACTTGTTGATGGTCTTGGCCTTAGCCGGGGATTCCACAATGACCAGCGATTTGCCCATGGATCAGAAAATTCCTGAATTCTAGAAATGAAAGGCGGTTGGTGCCTGTCGAGGCCCGCTATATATAGTGGCAATCAGGTGAGGTCAAGCACAGGTTACTGCGCGATCTCAGCTCAAGGCCTTGAAAACAGACTGGGTTCAACCTGAACCAAAGCAAAGCGAGGCACCTGTTCACCGTCAACTTCGACGGATTCAAGGAACATGCTCAAAGGCCGCACCCACAGGCCGTAATCGCCATAGAGTGCTTGGTAGAACACCACTTCCTCTTCGGTTTCAGAGTGTCGGGCAACGCTGAATACACGGTACTCAGGGCCCTTGTAATGGCGATAGAGTCCTGGCTGTAACTGCATGCTGCTGCCCTCGTAAAAAATCCGAAATAAAAGATTTCAAAAACAATTTTTCAGAAAAACAAAAGCCGGGGCACAAGGCCCCGGCGTCCATCACTCGAACCGTTTAGACGCGTTCGAAGACGGTGGCAATGCCCTGACCGAGGCCGATGCACATGGTAGCAACCCCAAGGTTACCGCCATTTTGCTTCATGACGTTCAGCAACGTGCCGGAGATCCGCGCGCCAGAACACCCAAATGGATGACCCAGAGCGATCGCGCCGCCGTGCAGGTTAACCTTCTCGTTCATCTTGTCGAGAACTTTCAAATCTTTCAGCACTGGCAGGGCCTGTGCAGCGAAAGCTTCGTTGAGCTCGAAGAAGTCGATATCGGCAATGCTCAGACCGGCACGTTTCAACGCTTTTTGCGTTGCCGGTACTGGACCATAGCCCATGATCGCCGGATCAACACCTGCCACTGCCATCGAGCGGATAACCGCCATAGGCTGGATGCCAAGGTCTTGAGCGCGTTGTGCGGACATGACGATCATGCACGATGCACCGTCGGTGATTTGCGAGGAAGTCCCCGCCGTCACGGTACCGCCTTTCGGGTTGAACGCAGGCTTCAAGGCGGCCAGGCTTTCCAATGTCGTTTCTGGACGAATGGTCTCGTCGTAGTCGAACATTTTCAGGAAGCCGTTCTCGTCATACCCTTGCATCGGGATGATTTCGTCCTTGAACTTGCCTTCAATCGTGGCCTTGTGTGCCAGCTGATGCGAGCGCACACCGAAAGCGTCTTGCGCTTCGCGGGTGATGCCGTGCATTTTGCCGAGCATTTCTGCAGTCAGGCCCATCATGCCGGAAGCCTTGGCCGCGTGCAGTGACATATGCGGGTTCGGATCCACGCCATGCATCATGCTGACGTGGCCCATGTGCTCGACACCGCCGATCACGAACACATCACCGTTGCCGGTCATGATCGCTTGCGCAGCAGTGTGCAGAGCGCTCATGGACGAGCCACACAGGCGGCTGACTGTCTGTGCCGCCGAGGTGTGCGGGATCGGCGTCAGCAGCGACACCATGCGAGCGATGTTCCAGCCCTGCTCCAGGGTCTGGTTCACACACCCCCAGATTACGTCTTCGACTTCCGCAGGATCGACCTTGACGTTACGTTCCAGCAGCTTGGTGATCAGGTGCGCGGACATATCTTCAGCGCGGGTATTACGGTGCATGCCACCCTTGGAGCGGCCCATCGGAGTGCGACCGAAGTCAACAATCACGACATCTCTCGGATTCAAGCTCATAAATTCCTCTCAATCGTTGGGCGCTTAACCGAAGAAGCTCTGGCCATTCTTGGCCATCTCACGCAGCTTCGCGGTGGGTTGGTACAAGGCGCCCAGATAAGCGTACTTGTCAGCCAGCGCGACGAATTCAGCGACACCCACGGAGTCGATGTAACGCAGCGCACCGCCACGGAATGGAGGGAAACCGATGCCGTAAATCAAGCCCATATCAGCTTCGGCGGCCGTTTCAACAATGCCGTCTTCCAGGCAGCGTACGGTTTCCAGGCACAACGGAATCATCAACCAGTTGATGATGTCGTCGTCGGACACTTCGCGCTGCTCGTAGACAATCGGCTTGAGTACTTCAAGCACGGCGGCATCGGCGACTTTCTTCGGCTTGCCCTTCTTGTCCATTTCGTAGGCGTAGAAACCCTTGCCGTTCTTCTGACCCAGACGATTGGCTTCGTAAAGCACGTCTATAGCCGAACGACGATCATCCTTCATGCGATCAGGGAAACCTTCAGCCATGACATCGCGGCCGTGGTGGCCGGTGTCGATACCGACTACGTCCATCAGGTAGGCCGGGCCCATTGGCCAACCGAATTTTTCCATGACCTTGTCGATGCGAACGAAGTCCACACCGGCGCTGACCAATTTGGCAAAACCGCCGAAGTACGGGAACAGGACACGGTTGACCAGGAAGCCCGGGCAGTCATTGACCACGATCGGGTTCTTGCCGATTTTCTTGGCGTAAGCCACAGCCGTCGCTGTGGCGACTTCACTGGATTTCTCACCACGAATCACTTCGACCAGCGGCATCATGTGCACCGGGTTGAAGAAGTGCATACCGACGAAGTCTTCCGGACGCTTGAGGGCCTTGGCCAACAAACTGATGGAAATGGTCGAGGTGTTAGACGCCAGAATGGTGCCTTCCTTGACCTGAGCTTCGACTTCAGCCAGTACAGCTTGCTTGACCTTAGGGTTTTCGACCACGGCTTCGACGACGAAGTCGACGGTGCCGAAATCACCGTAGGACAGGGTTGGACGAATTGCGTTGAGGGCCACAGCCATCTTCGCCGAGGTCAGGCGACCTTTGTCGACACGGTTGCCCAGCAGCTTGGACGCTTCGTTCAGACCCAGTTGAATGGCGTCTTCGCGGATGTCCTTCATCAGGATCGGCGTGCCTTTTACCGCCGACTGATAGGCAATGCCGCCGCCCATGATGCCTGCACCGAGTACCGCCGCCTGCTTCACGTCTTTTGCGACTTCATCGTAGATCTTGGCTTTTTTCTTCAGTTCCTGATCATTCAGGAACAGACCGATCAGACTATGCGCAGCCGAGGTTTTGGCCATTTTGACGAAGCCGGCAGCTTCGATTTCCAGCGCTTTGTCCCGGCCAAAGTTGGCGGCTTTCTGGATGGTCTTGATCGCTTCGACCGGCGCCGGGTAGTTCGGGCCAGCCTGGCCTGCAACGAAGCCCTTGGCAGTTTCGAATGCCATCATCTGTTCGATGGCATTGAGCTTGAGCTTGTCCAGTTTCGGCTGACGCTTGACCTTGAAATCGAACTCGCCGGAAATGGCGCGTTTGATCAGGTCCTGCGCGGCTTCACGCAGTTTTTCAGGGGCAACCACCGCATCGACAGCACCGACTTTCAGAGCATCTTCAGCACGGTTTTCCTTGCCCGACGCGATCCACTCTATAGCGTTGTCGGCACCGATGATGCGTGGCAGACGCACGGTGCCGCCGAAACCTGGGTAGAGGCCCAGTTTGACTTCAGGCAGACCGACCTTGGCGCTGCTGGACATCACGCGGAAATCCGCTGCCAGGCACATCTCGAAACCACCGCCCAGGGCGATGCCATTGATGGCCACGACGGTTGGAACGCTGAGGTCTTCAAAATCGCTGAAGATTTTGTTGGCTTCGAGGTTACCCGCCACCAGCTCTGCATCCGGCAACTTGAAGTTGTCGACGAACTCGGTGATGTCGGCGCCGACGATGAAGACGTCCTTGCCGCTGGTGACAATCACGCCCTTGATCGAACCATCTGCCTTGATGGTGTCAACGGCCTGACGCAGGTCGTTGAGGGTTAGACGGTTGAACTTGTTGACGGACTCACCCTTGAGATCGAAATTCAATTCGACGATGCCACTTTCAAGAGCCTTAACCGTGATGGCTTTACCTTCGTAAATCATCAACTGATCTCCACGATATGGAAGCTGAACAATACACGTCGGACACTGGTGGCCGGCGTGACTACGACGTTTCCGTCAATGCTAACGCCAAACCGCCAGACACACCCGCCGACGTGTTAGTCGGGATTCTGTAAGAGCCTTCTGACAATGCAAACGCTCAATTCATACGCCCGTTTGATTTGGGTAACACACCTTCACGGAAATCCTGGCAATTGTCAAATCAACAAAACACCAATAAAAGCGGCGAATTATGGGAGCACATGATCATTCATCAGCACCCATCACAGGTTTGATGCACGCTTGATGGGGAAGTATTCATGCCCGTTATGACGAACAGACTGACGCAAAGTGTCAGGCAAACCCTGCGCGCTTGAGGTGACGGGCATCTTTTGCGAATAAAATGATGAAAGCGACAACGACAAACGCTTCGGGAGCGACTACATTCAGCGCACTGAACGTTTCAGGCCAAACATGTCCGGCCGAAACATCGCGCAGCACAGTACCTTCCCAGACTCGCCACAGGGATAGCGACAGATTATCGGCCTGCCTGGCCACCCCAGCCCGATGTTGTTGTCGGGCTTTTTACTGCCTGAATTTTGAGGTGTGGCTGATTACCAATACCGCCAGAATCATCAAGCCAGCGCCTTAAGCACGGCGGAAATGCGTTGCAGTATTTCGGGTTCGCCGCGCTCGCCCCAGTACAAGGCGATCATCTGCGGACCCGCCTCGACCTTGAACACGTTGGCTGGAAGCGTACTGAACTGGGCCATCAGTTGCGCATCCTCGCAAGGCTCACGCCATTGGTTGAGCCAGACGCCCGGCGTGGCTTGCCAATAGACCCAGCACGCAGCCCGCTCGCTACGGCGCGGTCGGTGGTATTGCGCGCAGGGGCTTGGCGGCTCTTCTGGCAGCCAGTGCGGCCATTCCTGAGGGGCCAGCTGCATGCCAAGTCCAATACGCCGCGCCTCCATGCGCAGGGCCATCTTGCCGCTCTGGTGGCGCGAAGGTCGCAGCCACGCCAAAGGGCTCAGGACCAGCGCAAGGATTGACAACACTATCCAGACCGTCATATTTCTTATTCCCAGAAGTAATTATCAATTTAACCGTGCACCCAGCCCAGGGTGAAAAGAGCCATACTTACAGCTATCGCAATCTTAAAGAGGAACTCCTCATGCCATACGAACACATTTTGGTCGCTATAGACCTCACTGAAGAGTGCGATCCTGTTATCCGCCGCGCTCGCGAACTCGCCGTCAGCAATGGCGCCAAGTTGTCCCTGGTGCATATCGTTGAACCCATGGCCATGGCCTTTGGTGGCGATGTACCGATGGACCTTTCCCAACTGCAACAGCAGCAGTTCGACCAGGCCAAAGAGAAACTCGAAGCCTTGAAGCTGAAGTACCCGGAAGTCCGGATCGGCGACAGCCATCTCACCTATGGCCAGCCACGACAAGAGATCCATCAGTTGGCCAAGGCACAGGGCTGCGACCTGATCGTTGTCGGCAGCCATGGCCGGCATGGCTTGGCGTTGCTGCTCGGCTCGACCGCCAACGACGTCCTCCACGGTGCGCCGTGCGACGTTCTTGCCGTGCGCCTGAAGCGCCCTGAGTAACCGGGATGTAAATTGAAGGCCGGTCGACCAGCCGTCAGTAAAAAGCCCGGGCCAAATGGCCCGGGCTTTTTTATTCAGCTCAGCAAAGCAAAACGCATTACGCGTCCAGCTCGGCCCAGCGCTCCAGCAATGCATCGAGTTGCGCTTGCTGGTTTTCCATTTGCGCCAGCACTGCCGCAGTCTGCTCGGCTGGACGCTGATAGAAACCGGCATGAGCCATTTCAGCCGTCAGAGCAGCCATCTGCGCCTCGACATCGTCGATTTGCGCAGGCAGCCCTTCCAGCTCGCGTTGCAGCTTATAGCTGAGCTTCTTCTTGGCCACCGGCATTTCCTGAGCCGCCACCGGCGTTGCAGCAACAACCGCAGTCGCCAGCTCGGCTTTACCGGATTTATTCTCGGTCACACCTAGCAGGCGCGGCGAGCCGCCCTGACGCAGCCAGTCCTGATAACCACCGACGTACTCACGAACCTTGCCTTCACCTTCGAACACCAAGGTGCTGGTCACGACGTTATCGAGGAATGCCCGGTCGTGACTGACCATCAACACGGTGCCCTTGAAGGTCAACAGTACTTCTTCAAGCAACTCGAGGGTTTCCACATCGAGGTCGTTGGTAGGTTCGTCGAGTACCAGCAGGTTGGCTGGTTTGCTGAACAGTTTGGCCAGCAACAGACGCGCACGCTCGCCACCGGACAACGCCTTCACTGGCGTACGGGCACGTTGCGGGCTGAACAGGAAGTCGCCCAGATAGCTCAGTACATGCCGGCTTTGACCGTCGATATCGATGAAATCCCGACCTTCGGCCACGTTGTCGATAACGGTTTTTTCCAGATCGAGCTGGTGACGCAACTGGTCGAAATAGGCCACTTCCAGACGCGTCCCCACTTCCACGGTGCCGCTGGAGGGTTGCAGGTTATCGAGCATCAGCTTCAGCAAGGTGGTCTTGCCGGTACCGTTGGCGCCCAACAGACCGATACGGTCCTCGCGCTGCAGGACCATGGAGAAATCCTTGATCAGGAACGGACCGCCCGGGTGAGCGAAGCTGACGTTGTCCAGAACCATCACTTGCTTGCCGGACTTATCGGATGTATCCAGCTGAATGTTGGCCTTGCCCGTGCGCTCACGACGCTCGCCACGTTCCACACGCAACTCTTTCAAGGCGCGTACGCGACCTTCGTTACGGGTACGACGAGCCTTGATGCCTTGACGAATCCAGACTTCTTCTTGCGCCAGGCGCTTGTCGAACAACGCGTTGGCGGTTTCTTCAGCCGACAACTGGGCTTCCTTATGGACCAGGAAGCTGGCGTAGTCGCCATCCCAGTCGATCAGACCGCCACGATCCAGCTCAAGAATGCGAGTGGCCAGGTTCTGCAGAAAGGACCGGTCGTGGGTAATGAACAGAACCGCGCCCTGGAAGCCCATCAAGGCCTCTTCGAGCCAAGCGATCGCGCCGATATCCAGGTGGTTGGTCGGTTCGTCGAGCAGCAGCAGATCGGGCTCGGAGACCAAAGCCTGTGCCAGCAAGACCCGACGACGCCAGCCACCGGACAGCTCAGCCAGGGTTTTGTCGGCCGGCAATTGCAGGCGGCTCAAGGTGCTGTCGACCAATTGCTGCAGACGCCAGCCGTCGCGAGACTCAAGGTCGTGCTGGACATGCATCAGCTTGTCCAGATCCTCGGCGGTGACGATGTTCTGGCTAAGGTGGTGGTATTCGGCAAGCAATGCGCCGACACCATCCAGGCCTTCAGCAACCACGTCGAATACTGTCCGATCGTCGGCCACCGGCAATTCCTGCGGCAACTCGCCGATTTTCAGGCCCGGGGCACGCCACACAGAACCATCGTCAGGCTTTTGCACGCCCTTGACGAGCTTCAACATACTGGACTTGCCAGTGCCATTGCGGCCGATGATGCACACCCGCTCACCACGGGCGATCTGCCAGGACACCTTGTCCAACAACGGCATAGCGCCGAAAGCAAGGGACACATCGCTGAATTTGAGCAGGGTCATGAGTTTCTCCAAAAACTGGGCGCGCATTCTACCTGAGATACCCAGGCTATGTCGGCACTCAATGACGAACAACCCGCCGCGACTGAACGCAAATCCCTGATTTTCGCCCTGGAATAGACGCGGATGAATATTTCTGTCACACGTCGCGTAGTCGGCAATGCTTTCACCTAGAGCTGGCAAAGGGCTAAGCTAGTAGTACCTTTCACGGTTCATCTGCACGGAAGTCTCATGCGCAGTCGTTTGTTCAGTTTTTTATCCTGCCTGCTTCTCTCTGCGACCGCTGCGCAGTCGGCCCAAGCAGCAGATCTCACCCTTCAGCGTCAGTATTACGACGAGGCAAAGCGCGCACTGGCCAAAGGTGATTCCGGCCCCTACGTGCGTTACAGCCAGGCGCTCTCCGATTATCCGCTGGAACCTTATCTGGCCTATGACGAGCTGACCGCACGACTCAAGACCGCGACCAACCCGGAAATTGAACGATTTCTCTCGGCTCACGGCGACCTGCCTCAGGCCAACTGGATGAAGCTGCGCTGGTTGCGCTGGCTGGCAGAACGTGGAGATTGGCAGACATTCGCCCAGTATTACGACCCCAAGCTCAATTTCACCGAACTCGACTGCCTCTACGGCCAATACCAACTGAGCCATAACCTGCGCGCAGAAGGCTATGCCAACGCCGAGAAGCTGTGGATGACCGGCAAGACTCAGCCTGCCGCGTGCGATGCGTTATTCTCGCGCTGGGCAGCTGAGGGCCAGTTACCCGAAGAGAAACGCTGGCAGCGTGCCAAACTGGCCGCACAAGCACGCAATTACAACCTGGCCAATTCCCTGGTCGACAGCCTCGTTACACTGGCCCCGCAAGGCAAGCTGCTAATCGCGGTCGCACAGAAACCCGAACTGCTCAACGACCCTTCCCGCTTCATGCCGGTCGATGAAGCCATGTCCGATGTGGTCGGTCTTGGCCTGCGACGTCTGGCCAAGCTGGACCCGCAGAAAGCCATGGACATGCTCGACAGCTACTCGGCGAAGATGCATTTCTCACGCGATGAGCAAGTGGAAATCGCCAAGGAGATCGGTCTGACGCTGGCCCGCCGCTTCGATGGCCGGGCGCTCGAGGTCATGACCAAATATGACCCGGACTTGCGCGACAACACGGTCACCGAATGGCGTTTGCGCCTGCTGCTGCGCCTGGGCCGTTGGGACGATGCGTACCAGTTGACCCGCAAACTGCCGCAGGACCTGGCGATCACCAATCGCTGGCGTTACTGGCAAGCGCGCTCTCTGGAGCTGTCACAACCGACTAGCCCGCTGGTGCCAACGCTCTACAAAGCAGTCGCCAAGGAGCGCGACTTCTATGGCTTCCTTGCCGCCGATCGTACGCAGACCGCTTATCAGCTGAACAACAAGCCGCTGATGCTCAGTCAGCAGCTCATCAACAAGGTCCGCACCACGCCTGGCGTACGTCGGGCACTGGAGTTTCACGATCGTGGTCAGGTGGTCGACGGTCGGCGCGAGTGGTACCACGTCAGCCGCCTGTTCAGCCGCGATGAAATGGTCGCTCAGGCCAAACTGGCCTACGACATGCACTGGTACTTTCCGGCCATCCGCACCATCAGTCAGGCGCAATACTGGGACGATCTGGATATTCGCTTCCCGATGGCCCACCGCGACACGTTGGTACGTGAAGCCAATGTCCGCGGCCTGCACTCCAGCTGGGTGTTTGCCATTACGCGTCAGGAAAGCGCCTTCATGGACGACGCACGTTCCGGCGTCGGCGCCAGTGGCCTGATGCAACTTATGCCAACCACTGCCAAGGAGACCGCTCGCAAGTTCAGCATCCCGCTGGCATCGCCCCAGCAAGTGCTCGATCCGGATAAAAACATCCAGCTGGGCGCTGCCTATCTGAGCCAGGTACACAGCCAGTTCAACGGCAACCGCGTACTCGCATCGGCCGCCTATAACGCAGGCCCCGCCCGCGTTCGCCAATGGCTCAAGGGCGCGAACCACCTGGCATTCGATGTGTGGGTTGAAAGCATCCCCTTCGATGAGACCCGCCAGTATGTGCAGAACGTACTGTCTTATTCGGTGATCTACGGCGAAAAACTCAACTCCCCGCAGCCTCTAGTGGATTGGCATGAGCGGTTTTTCGACGATCAGTGAGCACTGATGGTGTCAGGCGGCTCTTCGCTGCCTGACACCTTATCTTCTCTTCGCGCGCGTGTGAATGATGGGCACACAGTAGATATGCGCACCCGCTTTCGCCCTACTCCAACACTGTCACCGGCATCCCGACGTCGAGAGTGCCAAGACCGTCGCTGACCATGTTCTGTCCAAACCACACCTCCCCTTCGCGCTCGCGATAGGTCTTGAGGGTGGTCAATGGTTCGCGATCCTGGGTGCGCTCACCGGTCTTGGGGTCGATGGTCGTGAGTATGCAACGCGAGCAGCCCTTTAGCAGACGAAACTCGATGTCGCCGATACGGATGCGCTTCCAGCCATCCTCGGCGAACGCTTCACTGCCCTCGACCACCAGATTGGGCCTGAACCGGAGCATCTCCAGTGGCCAGCCGACCTTTGTCGACAAATCATCCAGCGAAGCCTGACCGATCAGCAGCAAGGGGAAGCCGTCGGCAAAACCCACCCTGTCTTCAACCGTGCCGTAACCGCTGGGCAACCAGCGAGCCCGGTTGTCGGGCACGTGAACCATGCGCGTAGGCTTGCCCATGAACTCGCTGAGCCAGCGGGCCGCCTCATCCCCCGCATCGGGCACACGCAGGGTGTCGCGCCACACGGTCACGCCACGCAGCGACGCTTCAGTGTCTTCAGGCAGGGGTACATCAAGGGCCTGGAAGCCAGGAGCATTGAGGGTCACCCCACCGTCGGCATTCCACAACACCGACAACTGTGACATGTGCGGCATGGCTCGCTGAGTAAAGAAGCGCCCAGAAGCCTCTTCCACCAACATCCAGCGTCGATCCCCAGCCAGGCCCAGCCCATCGAACCGGGCTTGTTGCAGAGGTTCGGCCATGCCAGATTTGAGTGGAAATCGATAAAGCGCGCTGAGACGCAACATGGTCAGCTCCGTAATGGGCAAAGCGTTAATCTATACGAGTTAACACCCCGTACGACACCCCAAACCCACCTCGAAACCAAAAATCCGTCAGGCCTGATCCAGCATCAGACGCTCACGCACCACGTCGACCAATTTGTCCGGCTGGAACTTGGAGAGGAAATTGTCGCAACCGACCTTCTTCACCATTGATTCGTTGAAGCTGCCCGACAACGAGGTGTGCAGCACCACATACAGACCGCGCAAGCGCGGATCGTTGCGGATCTCGGTGGTCAGGCGATAACCATCCATCTCCGGCATCTCGGCGTCGGTGAATACCATCAACAGTTTGTCAGTCATGACTTCGCCGGTATCAGCCCATGCCTTGAGCATATTCAACGCCTTCAGACCATCACGAGCGATGTGCATCTTCACCCCAAGCTGGGACAAGGTGTCACGCAGTTGCGCCAATGCCACATTCGAATCATCCACCAACAGCACTTCGCGACCACGGGCAAGCTCCAGGACGGGATCCTGCAATTTGTCACGAGACACTTTGGCGTTGTAAGGCACGATTTCAGCAAGGACTTTTTCGACGTCGATAATCTCCACCAACTGATCATCGACCTTGCTGATGGCGGTCAGGTAATGCTGGCGGCCAGCACTGGCAGGCGGTGGCAGGATCGCCTCCCAGTTCATGTTGACGATGCGATCCACCCCCCCGACCAAAAACGCCTGCACCGACCGATTGTACTCAGTGACGATGATTGTACTGGTGGGCCCTGGTATCAGCGGACGCATACCAATTGCCTGGGAAAGATCGATGACCGGGAGCGTCTGACCACGCAGGTTGACCACACCACAGACAAAGGGATGACGCTGCGGCATCAAGGTCAGTTTGGGCAGTTGCAAAACCTCCTGAACTTTGAAAACGTTGATCGCGAACAGTTGTCGCCCGGCCAGACGAAACATCAGAATTTCCAGGCGATTCTCACCCACCAGCTGCGTGCGTTGATCTACCGTGTCGAGAATGCCAGCCATTAATGACTCCTGGGGGATAGTTCGTATTGAGAGCGCTCAACCCGTTATCGGCCGAAGTGAGCAGGACCTTAATTGCAACAAAATGAGGCGCAAAGCAATTGATGTCATATTGATATCATGGTTTACTCAATTTGCATTTCCAACGATCGAACTTTCGGTCACGACGCTGCTTATCCAGCGATGGAAACTGACTCCCAACTCATTCTCTAGGGGAAACCCTGAGTGGCAATCAGGCCCAACCTGATATGAGTAATATCTAATAGCCATTATTGTGACGCCATTCTCATTGCATGAATGGAGTCAGGCTCTTGTTTGCTATCGCAGGACCACGTTCAGACAACACCATAAGGGTCTCGGCCTTCCTTGATCGCGTATCAAGGTATGTCACAGGCCAAAAACAACTCACCCGGTACTTTGCAACGCATTCGCAAAAGCGGGAGGCGGTGTCGCAGAACGCGATCAAAAAACAATATTCGGAAATAGACTACAGACATCTGTTTGCTTTCAACATTAACTTGAAGCCACTCGCCGAGCGCGACCTACGATCGCTGTCCATGAGTTGTGGAGATAAAACATGTTGAACGGCAACGAGTGGCAACATTCGCTCCCTGATTTTTTGATCACATCGCAGGCGCTTCTCGCCAAGTCCGAAGAGTGCCTGTGTCATCTGGAGCTGTTCATTAACGATAAGGACGCTATCGAATGCCTGCTCAGCACCCTGTTCACCCTCTCCCACGAGGCTGACGCGCTGTCCCTTGAGAGTATTGCTGACTTCTCCCGGCAGATTCGTCACCTCCTGGCTCTCGCCTCCCCACACACCAGCCTTCAGGGCGATGCATTGTCCACCCTCAGGGACTGTTTCGCTCTTCTCGCCTGGCAACTGGAACTGGTCGATACCGACACAGGAATACTATTACTCGACGACAGCGAACAATTGGAACTACTGAACACATTCGCGACTATCGTAGGATTTGAAGATCAATTGGCAAGTGCTATATCGCCCACGCACTGGCCTACTGCCCTGACACTGAAATCCGAAGTAGCACCAGAAAGCATCGCCGCCTCAAGGATTGCCTGACGCCGCGAGCTGGAAATAAGCGCCTGGTCAACTGTACGGTCCCCTGCGGTGCGACACAGGGTTGCCTGTATCAATAACAACCCTGTGGATCAATTAGCCACATAAAAGCATCAACTTCGTCGTGCACCACGATGTTTCAAGCGCTGCACTGATTGCCTGTCTTCCCGCTGAAGGACGAACTGAGCGACTGCGTTCGACAGGCATATTACTGACCAGCCAGACATGCATTGACCGGGTTTTTCTGCCGACAACACCCAAAACAATTAATTATTCAAACAATTGAGGTAAGCTCCACGCGTTCGAATTGACGGTCGAAGTTTTTTATCCAGAGAGGCATAAACTCCATCGTCACCTGACCAGCCACTGGCTGGACGAATGATGATCCGAAGGTGATGCGTCGGCACCGTCGAGCTCCCTCACACTGACCTGATAGCAGCCGAAACAGGTTATCCGCAGCGAACATCCAATGGCTCCATCAGCTATGCATGCCAGCATCAAGTCATTCAAACTTTGGCCCCTCAGCAAAAAAAGCGCCCGTCGGCTTACCGCCTTACTTTGCATGGGTTCAGTCGCGGGCAACCTTACGGTCTATTTCAACGGCATGGCATTACCAGCCGGCTTGCTTGCACTGAACCTTGCAACCATCGCCAGCGTTTGGCACGTTCAGCGACAATCTGGCAACTCGATCAAATTCCAGCCTCGAGAGCTGGCCGAACGCATGCTTGAGGTGCAAGAAACCGAGCGCCATCGGCTCAGTCGTGAATTGCACGACGACATCGGCCAGATGCTCACCGCCGCCAAGATGCAAAGTGACTGGCTCCAGCGTCGCGTGGCGCCCGAGTGGCATAAGCAATGCGCGGTACTGTGCAGCACGCTGGATGAAACCCTGGCCAAAGTGCGCGACGTGTCTGCCATTCTCAATCCTCGCCAATTGGCCAGCCTGGGGCTGGAAGCCAGCTTGCGTGCGCATCTTGTGCGCACACTGGGGAACACAACAGTGAGCTGGAGTATGGAATGCCATCAACGCCTGGCGGGTATCCCGGACGACATGGCAGTCGCCGCGTATCGGATCACCCAGGAAGCCGTCACCAACATGTTGCGTCATGCCCAGGCCGATAATGTACTCGTGCGCCTGGAACGCTCGCCCGAGGGCTTGCTGCTGCATATCGCAGACGATGGCCTTGGTTTTACTCCGGCAGAAAATCCGGGCCAGGAAGGCCAGTGCGGTATGGCGGGCATGGCCGAACGGATAGCTTTGCTGGGAGGTGCACTGACAGTCCATAGCGAACCCGGCCAAGGCACCCAGATAGACGCACTTTTCCCTTGGGCACCACGTGTCCGCGAACGAGCCAACAAAAGTAAGGGCTTATGATCAACTTGCTTCTGGTCGATGACCACGCGCTCATCAGGGCCGGCGTACGTGCACTGGTCTCGGACATCCCTGGTTATGCCGTGATCGGCGAAGCCAACGATGGGGCGCAGTTGCTCGATCTTGCACAGCAACTGCGCCCTGACATCATTCTTCTGGATATCTCCATGAAGGAGACCAATGGCCTGGATGCACTAGAAACGCTGCTCCTGAAGCTGCCCCACAGCAAAGTGCTTATCCTGTCGATGCACACAGACCCCGAACTGATCATGCGAGCGCTTGAGATGGGCGCTCATGGCTATCTGCTCAAGGACGCCACCGGCACTGAGCTGGAGCAGGCCCTGAATGCGCTACACAATAATGAACGCTACCTGAGCCCCGCAATCGCCCACACCGTGATCAATCAAGCCCTTATCAGCGTGCAGGCGAACAGACCCGAGCGGATTGAAAATCACAACCTGACAGCACGCCAACTGGAAATCCTGAGGTTGATAGTGCGCGGTAAATCCACGCGCGAGATCGCTGGCGGTTTGGGCCTGAGTATCAAGACGGTGGAGGCTCATCGCTCGCAAATCATGAAGCGCTTGCACATTTACGATGTCGCCGGCCTGGTGTTGTTCTGCGTACGAGAGCGGATCATCAGCCTCGACGACTGATTCGGCTCAGCCGCACCGAGCCTTGACGAGTGCAGCACCCACAGCGGAACGAACCTCTTCGTTGAGGGCCTGCTTGCCGTGCAAAACCAAAATGTCTTGCGCAGTGTCATTACTGCCTTCTCCCTCTCGGTACTCAATACCCATGTGGCTTGCGCAGACTATTGACCATGCGCCAGGCAAAAAGGCTCCATCGACCAGAAAAATGGTTAATCCCTTAACGCCATCACAAAGCGACACCCTCCGTTTCACTCGCCTCAAACCATAAAATCAATCCAGTTGAATTGATCCTGGAGGTAAAGCAGAGAGGCCTGAAATATTTTGTAGAAAAACACTGCCTAAATACAAATTGCCATTGAAATGCAATCAGGGGCTGTGTTTAATTCGACAAAATATTGGCTATTTATAAAAATCAATTCACACAAGTCATTTTATTGACTTTACTCATGAATATCCATCTCAGTACCGCGGGATTTGGCACTGAATTCATGACTCGAGGAATGGACAGTTATGCGCTTGCAACCTGTTGACAGTCTTCTGCTTACGCGCTCCAGCTTGGTCGAATATTTTTTGTTCGATATTCGCCTCGTGCACGGTATGACCTGCATTTTCCCGGGATTATTGATTCTGGCGCTCTGGCAAACTGACCGCCCCATTGCACTGCAGAGCTATTTAACGGTGCTGATGTTCCAGCGTCTCATGCAAAAAGGCTTTTTCCTGCAGAACGCGATCATTCCCGGTGCAACTGAAAACGGTCAGCGCCTGGCCGAGTACCTGGCGCAGAATCAGGACATCCGTTCCGGCTTTTCCGAGCTTATCAACGACCGTATCGGACGCATGCCTAACGCAAGACCAGCCTTGACGAGCCGCCACAACTGCTCAACGTCTTCGCCGACAGTATGTCCGGTCGTGCCGCACGCGCCTTACGCCACGGCAACCAAAGCTGCGGACATTCTTTTTGAAGAAGCGGTCAAAGAATACACGGCTCGCCATCGGGTCAAACCAGGCATTACTGGCCTAGCGCAAATCAACGGCTATCGTGGTGAAACGGACACGTTGGAAAAAATCGAAAAGCGCGTCGAATTCGACCTTGAACACATAGAAAACTGGTCGGTCTGGTTCGATTTGTACATCCTTTTCCGCACTGCTCCTGCAGTGCTGTTCACTCGTGAGGCCTATTGATGAGCACTCTCATCCCTTGCATTATCGCTGGCGGCGCTGGCACCCGACTGTGGCCGGTTTCCCGCGAAGCCATGCCCAAGCCCTTCATGCGTCTTCCCGATGGAGAAAGCCTGCTGCAAAAAACCTTCGTTCGGGCCGTCGGGTTGGCCGACGTCGACCGAATCTTGACCGTGACCAACCGTGACGTGTATTTCCGGACGGTGGACGACTACCGCCAACTCAATAAGAACCACGTAAGCCTGGACTTTATCCTCGAACCGTTCGGGCGCAATACTGCCCCGGCCATCGCGGCTGCGGCGCTGCATGTCGCTCGTTTGTATGGCGACGATGCTCACCTATTGATTCTTCCAGCCGATCATTTGATCAAGGATGTGGAGGCGTTCGCTCAAGCCGTGAGCACCGCTCGAGAACTGGCCGACCAAGGCTGGATGGTGACATTCGGCATCGTGCCGACCAAGGCTGAAACCGGGTTTGGTTATATCGAAAAAGGTCAGTCCTTGAATTCGACAGCCACAGCCTATCAAGTGGCCCGTTTTGTCGAAAAACCAGACGCTGATACTGCTCAGGGTTACCTCGACGGTGGATTGCACCTGTGGAACGGCGGCATGTTCTGCATGCGCGCCGACACGATCTTGCGCGAGCTGCAAGAGCACGCGCCGCAGGTATTGGCCTCGGTCAAAGCTTGCCTGGAGCGAAGCCCGAGTAAGGAAGGCAATCACGAATTGCAGCTGGAACTGGACAGTGAACTGTTTGCGCTGGCCCCGGACATTTCCATCGACTACGCCGTGATGGAACCCTCGCAAAAAGTCGCGGTGGTGCCATGCCAGCTGGGCTGGAGCGACATCGGCTCATGGCAGGCCATGCGCGAACTGAGCCCGGCCGACACCGATGGCAACCAATGCAACGGCCAGACCGTCTTGCATGAGGTGACCAATTGCTACATCGACTCGCCACGACGCCTGGTGGGCGGCGTCGGCCTGGATAACCTGATCATCATCGATACCCCCGACGCGCTGCTGATTGCCGACGCCAATCGTAGCCAGGACGTCAGAATCATTGCCAAGGAGCTCAAGCGCCAGGGACATGATGCTTATCGCCTGCACCGTACCGTCACCCGCCCGTGGGGGACCTACACCGTGCTCGAAGAAGGCAAGCGCTTCAAGATCAAACGCATCATGGTCCGCCCTCAGGCATCGTTGTCACTGCAAATGCACCATCACCGCAGCGAACACTGGATTGTGGTCAGCGGCATGGCGCGGGTGACCAACGGCGACAGTGAGTTTCTACTCGATACCAATGAGTCGACGTTTATCAAACCTGGCCGCACTCATCGTCTGATCAACCCCGGCGTGGTCGATTTGGTCATGATCGAAGTACAGAGCGGCGAATACCTGGGTGAAGACGACATTGTTCGTTTCACCGACGTTTATGGTCGCGTGCCCGTGGAAACGCTCAATACCTAGAAAGTCGACATCACCCTCGAGAGAACAGCAGGCCTGTAGCGACGGCTGTACCCGCTCAGGTCTGTTCGGAAATCTCGATCAAGTTCAGGTCCGGGTCACGCACGTATACCGAGCGAATCGGCCCGGTGGCGCCCGTGCGCATGATCGGGCCTTCGACAATTGGCCAGCGGGCCTCAGCCAGGCGCTCAATCACCTGTTCCAGCGGGATCGACGCAATAAAGCACAAGTCCAGCGCGCCCGGAACTGGCAGATGCGCCTTGGGCTCGAATTCGTGCCCGCGAATGTGCAGGTTGATTTTCTGGTTGCCAAACGTGAACGCCATACGTCCGGCACCAAAGGTCTCCAGTTGCATGCCGAGCACGCGGGTGTAGAAATCCCGGGTGGCATCGGCATCGCTGGCGGTCAGGACCAAATGGTCAAGATGATCGATCATGGGGTGAGCTCCTTGAATAGGGTCGAAGGCACTTGCTGGTGCATGCCAGTGACGCGGGCGGGAATCGAGTGCCCGAGCACAATATCCCGAATGCCTTGCAGAGGCTGACGAAGTCGACTGACGACTTTAGGGATGTTTAAGCATTGAATGGCCACGCTCAGTCAACCGATACATCTGCACAGGGCTGCGGGGCGAGTCGGGATCGGTCATTTCTACCAGCCCTGCCGCCAATGCCGGGTTGAGGTACGTGCGACGAAATGATTGCCGATGCGCGAGGCCCAATTGATCCATCAGCTCGCCGGACTTGAACGAAGGATGGCTTGCGAGAACCTTGAGTAGTTTTTTTACCGGGTCGGTTTGTCGTTTCCCGCAACGACGACAAGCGACCGACCTCTTCGCTGATATCTGCGACGAGGGCGAGCATCCGTGAAGTCAGTGTCAACGGTGGCTGGTATTTCTTCATTTACTAAAGTCCATGATCAATCTTCATGTTACAGAGTGGGTTTCTCGCTGAAATCCTTTACGTGTTCGATGAAGCGCGCCACCGCCGGAGCCTTTTCAAAACGGCGATAAACCAGCGACAAGAATGACGAAGGTTGGCAGTCTTGAATACGCCGGTACACCACATTGGGCAACTTGATGTGGTCCACCATTGACTCCGGCACCACGGCCACACCCTGGCCGAGAGACACCAGCGCCACAACAGCAACTAACCCACCCGGTTGAGGCCCAAGCGTTGGCGCATAGCCGCCTTGCGCGGCGACCTGCAAGGTGCCAGAGATCTGTTCGGGGAGAATGAAGATTTCATTCTGCAAATGCGCCGCATTGATTTCTTTCAGACGACACAGCCATGAGCTGCTTGGCAGCGCCAGCGCAAAGCCTTCTACCAACAGACTGACGGTGCTCAGGGCTTCGGGTAAATGCATGGGCGAGCGAACATAACCGACATCCAGCCGCCCCTCCTCGATCATTTCTGGCAAGGCCGACATCAGGTTCTCGCTGATGGTGAAGCCAATGTCCGGATAACGCAGGCGAAAGCTGCTGACCTGTTTTTGCAGCACCCCGGAAAACACCGACGAAGCCACATAACCCAGCTCGATGTGACCCGTCTCACCGCGCCCCGCACGTTGCGCATTGAGCTGCGCGGCTTCGAACTGACGCACGGTCGGCTCCGCCTCTGCCTGCAAGGCCCTGCCCGCATCCGTCAGGCTGACCTCGCGTTGCAGGCGCAGGAACAAGCGCGTGCCCAAGGCGCTTTCCATGTCCTGAATCTGTCGGGTAAGCGTCGGCGGAGCAATGCCCAGTTGTGCTGCGGCACGGCTGAAATTCCTGTGCTTGGCGACGGCCAGAAAGTAACGAAAGTGGCGTATTTCCATGACTGCATTAGCTCAAAGGTAATGAAGTGCTCAAGCCCAAGTAACAAAGCGCCTAAGGCATTGCAATAAGCTTGCTAGCACGTTACCCATAAAGCAATCGTGTATCTGCGAGGAATGACATGAAAACGCCCAGCCCGCGCATGACTCTGTTGGCCGCCTCGGCGGTCTGCTCGCTTATCGTTCTTGACACCAATATTGTCGCCGTGACCTTGCCCAGTATTGCCCGTGACCTGGGGGCCAATTTCGCCGACATCGAATGGGTGGTCAGCGCCTACATGCTGGCCTTCGCCGCACTGCTATTGCCCGCAGGCAGCATTGCTGATCGTTTTGGCAGGAAGAAGACCCTACTCTGCGGCCTGGCGCTGTTCATTCTGGCCTCACTGGGCTGTGGCGCGGCGCCAAACATCCTCTTCCTCGACATTGCTCGAGCGATCAAAGGTGTAGGGGCCGCGCTGTTATTGACCTCGGCACTGGCGACTATCGGCCATGCGTTCCATGACGAGACCGAACGGGCCAAAGCCTGGGCGTTCTGGGGGGCCTGCATGGGCGTAGCCATGACCGCCGCGCCCACCGTGGGTGGTCTGATTGCCTCATTCGTGGGCTGGCGCTGGATTTTCTACCTGAACCTGCCGCTGGGCTTGCTGCTGGTGAGCATGGTATGGCGCAACATCGACGAGTCGCGCAACGAACAATCAGCGCGGCTCGACCCTTGGGGCAGTCTGGCGTTTAGCGGCAGTCTGCTGTGTCTTATCTGGGGCCTGATCGAGGCCAATCGCATTGGCTGGGACACTTCATTGACCACACTGCGCTTGCTGGCCGGCGTACTGTTGATGGTCCTGTTCGTGGTGGTTGAGCGGCTACAGCTTCGGCCTATGGTCGATCTGCAATTGTTCAAACACCCGCGGTTCGTTGGTGCGCTCCTGGGCATGTTCGCTTACGCAGGTTGTGCCCAAGTGATGATGACGCTATTACCGTTCTACTTGCAGAATGGCCTAGGGTTCACTGCCATCGCCTCCGGGCTGGGCATGTTGCCGTTCGCGCTGACCATGCTCACCTTCCCGAAGATCGGCACGCGGTTATCTCGCCTGTTATCGCCAGCCAGCATGATGGCCCTCGGGCTGACTCTGGTCGGTTGCGGCAACCTGCTAAGCGCCTGGGCGGTGTCGATGGGCGGCTACCTGAGCTTTGCCTGCGCCATCGCCGTCACCGGGGCTGGCGCAGGACTACTCAATGGCGATACCCAGAAGAACATCATGGCGTGCGTACCGCGTGACCGCGCAGGCATGGCGTCAGGAATGAGCACCACGATGCGTTTCAGCGCGATCATGCTCGCCATCGGTGTGTTCGGCGCCTTGTTGGCCAGCCACTCACAACAGGCCTTGACCCGTAGCCTGCAACTCAATGCTCCCGGTTGGCTGGCTCAGACTGATCACATCGTGTCCCGCGTGGTAGCCGGTGACATGGTCGCGGCGATGCAGCCGCTGACGGAGAATGCGCGGCTGATCGTCCAGCCGCTGGCGCAACAGGCATTTGTTTCAGGCTTCAGCACGGTCCTGTGGGTGGCCGGATTGATGGCGCTGCTTGGCGCCCTGCTGGTGGGCACCCTTATGCGCAACCCGATACCCGCGGTTCAGTTGAGTGCTGCATAAACCCTCATGACACCACTCTGTCGCGCAGCGAACTCGGTCGGGGAAGGAACACGCATCAGCGCGACACAGCCAGCCGCCAGACCCGCGCCAGATCACGAGCTCGATCATGCAACAAGCTCGCGGCGTTGCGACAGGCATAACCGAGCGTCATTGGGCCACTGGTCAACGCAAACGCCGCACTGATGCCATGCGCGTACAGATCGGCATAGCCCTCACCCAACGTCCCGGCCAACACGATCACCGGCACCCCCTTGCGCCGGGCAATGCGGGCGACACCGAACGGCGTTTTGCCACGCAGCGTCTGAGCATCAAAACAGCCTTCGCCGGTGATCACCAAATCGGCACCGTCCAGTGCATAGGCCAGGCCCACAAGGTCGGCCACCACCTCTACGCCAGGGCGAAAAGTCGCGTTCAGGTAAGCCTTGGCAGCGAAGCCCATGCCCCCTGCCGCCCCGCAACCGGGTTGGTCGCGCACGTCATGACCCAGAACCTGAGCCGAATGGTCGGCGAAATGCCCCAACGCGGCGTCCAGCTCCAGAACTTGCTGCGGGGATGCCCCCTTTTGTGGGCCAAAAATATGAGAGGCACCCTGCAGACCGCACAATGGGTTGTCGACATCCGCCGCAACCTCAAAGCGCACGTCACGCAAACGTGCATCAAGACCGCCCAGTTCGATCCGTTGTACCTGCGCCAAAGCCTGACCACTTGGAATCAGAGGCTGATCATTACCGTCGAGAAAACGCGCACCCAACGCCGACAGCATGCCACTGCCCGCATCATTGGTCGCGCTGCCGCCAATCGCCAGGATGATACGTTGCGCGCCAGCGTCCAGCGCCGCACGAATCAACTCGCCCGTGCCATGCGTGCTACTCAGGCAAGCGTCCCTTTGCTCAAGGGTCAGTAACTGCAAGCCGCTGGCCATGGCCATTTCAATGATTGCGGTCCGGGTCTGTTCCAGCCAGCCCCACTGAGCCTCGACCGCAACGCCCAACGGTCCGCTGACAGTGGTGCTCATCCACTGCCCATCACAGGCGGCCAGAACCGCTTCGATGGTGCCCTCACCGCCATCGGCCATCGGGCATTGAACCAACTCGGCGTCAGGCCAGACTTCGGCCAGGCCCCCGGCAATAGCATTGGCGACAGCCTGGGCACTCAGGCTGTCCTTGAAAGAGTCGGGTGCGATGACGATTTTCATGGGGGCTCCTATCCGTAATGAGTAGATGTTCTCACCCTAACCGACGTTTTCCGCCTGACCTTCGCCCAAGAAACGTAGGCAGTTATTGGTCATTGGACCAAAACAACATACTGGATTTTAGTCCGCAGTGATTCGAGGCGTCATTTGTACGCCCAGATACAGGCGCAACAAGTCGTCAGTTTTGTAGGGGTCGCAACCGCTGAGCTCCGCGACCTTTTCCAGTCGATAACGCAGGCTGTTGCGGTGAATGCCCAGCGCGTCTGCACAGGCCTGACTTTCGCCGCTGTAGTCGAACCAGCTGCGCAGGGTTTCCAGCAACTGCCCGCTGTTGCTTTCTTGCAGCCGGATGATCGGGGCGGCCACGCCTTGGGCGAGCCAATCGTTGCGATAACGCCAGAACAGCACGGCCGGACGATGAACGGCCAGACGCAACAGCCGCCGCTGCGGATGGACATGGCGGGCGTAATCGAGCAAATCACGCCCCGCAGCACAGGCCTGTTGCAACGTCGCCAGATCGGCCGATTGCTCGACCGTGACCATCCGCACCACGGGCCAGCCCTGCTCGTCGAACTGCTCCAGCAGCAGCGTATCGTCGCGTTCCTTGCCTGCGGCGCGGCACCAGTGCAACAACGTCGGCTCGCGCACCACACACCAACTATGGGCATAACGGGCGTTCAACCAAGTGGCAATCTGGCTGGCCGCAGGCGTTTGCGCAGGCAGCTCGATCAATACCGACTGACGCGGCAATTGCGGTTGCAGCCCCAAATGCTCGGCTTCGTCGACCTGGCTGTCGGGGCAGTCGACCAGCAACAACCGCGAAAGCAGGTCCTCGCTGCGCTGATGCCTCCACTGTTGATCCGCCTGCTGGCGCCGGTGCTCCATGAGCATCTCGGCGGTCATCTTCACCAGCTCGCCATAGACCCGGACCTCGTCCGGCTCACCGGTAATCCCCAGTACGCCCATCAATTTCTGGTCAAGCATCAGCGGCAGATTGACCCCCGGACGCACACCATTCAGATGCTTGGCCGTCTGCGAATCAATCTCCACCACCCGGCTGTTGGCCAACACCAACTGAGCACCTTCATGCCGGGTATACAACCGATCAGCCTCGCCACTACCAATAATGATGCCCAGACAGTCCATCACATTGACGTTGCACGGCAGGATCGCCATGGCACGGTCGACGATGTCCTGCGCAAGGTCGTGATCAAGAGCAAACATGGTGGACTCCGGAGAAGGTGGGTTGCGGTGAAGGTGTTTATAGAAACACTTTTAAATTAGATGGTGAGGAGTCTGCCTGGTTCGGTAAGTTGCAGAGCCTATAAGTTGCAAGTGCGGTAAGGCTATTCCCAACGTGGCGCGCGGCGCGGAATCACTTCCGCGCCGTTTTTTCTTCTGGCGCAGAGGCCGTGCTAAGGTTCGCCAAGACTCTGACCACGATGCCCTCAAATGCCCCATCTCGCCCACACCCACCCTCGCCTGACCGCTGCGGCACTGCTCGGTTGTGTCGGTGGTTTTCTTTCCAGCTACGTTGTTCCCGATCTCGCGCCCACCACCCAAATATTGATTGGCTGGAACGTTGGGGTGTGGACCTACCTGATCCTGATGATCTGGCTGACGTTTCGCGCACAAGCCGAGGACGTCAAACGCTTCGCTATGATCGAGGACGAAAATGCCGGACTGGTGTTGGCGACAGTATGCGTGGCGGCGATTGCCAGCCTTGCAGCGATTACCCTGGAACTGGCTGGCAGTAAAGACCTGAGCGTCCACATCAGGTTGCTGCATTACGGTTTTACCGGCCTGACCATTGTCGGTTCCTGGCTGCTCACCGGTGTAATATTCAGCCTGCATTACGCTCGCCTGTTCTACACCGCCACTACCAGTAAACCCCCTCTGCGCTTCGCCGATGGCGAGAAGAACCCGAACTATTGGGACTTTCTTTACTTCTCATTCACCATCAGTGTCGCGGTACAGACAGCAGACGTAGGGGTCGCAAGCCGAGACCTGCGCAAAACCGTACTGGCCCAATCACTGATTGGTTTTGTGTTCAACACCGCGATCCTGGGGTTCTCGATCAACATCGCTGCGGGGCTGTTTGGTTGAGCGGGACCCTGCTTCAATCGCAATCTACCTGGCGGCACTGTTAGTCTCACGAATAATTTCACTGTGTTTTTGGCGAGGAAAACCACAATGGCTGAACATTCCCTCTTACAGATCGCCGTGCTCGATGACTGGCAGTCGGTGGCGAGTAACGTGGTGGACTGGACCGTTCTCGACCTGATCGGCGAAGTCAGTTTTCTGCACGAGTTCCCGGCAGATACCGCCAGCATGGTGGCGCGCCTGGAGTCGTTTGACGTGGTGTGTGTCATGCGTGAGCGCACCCTGTTCAACGAAGCCTTATTGAGCCAGTTGCCGCGCCTGAAATTGTTGGTCACCGGTGGCATGCGCAATGCCGCAATCGACCTTCCGGCGGCTGCACGACTAGGCATTCAGGTGTGCGGCACTGACAGCTACAAGCATGCCGCCCCGGAAATGACCTGGGCCTTGATCATGGGAATTACCCGCAATCTGGTGGGCGAAGCCAACTCATTGCGCGACGGCGGCTGGCAGATCGGCCTGGGCGGCGATTTATACGGCAAGACCTTGGGGATTCTCGGTCTGGGCAGCATTGGTAATTGGATTGCACGCTATGGCCAGGCCTTTGGCATGCGGGTGATCGCCTGGAGCGAAAACCTCACGCCCGAGCGTGCCGCGGAATCGGGCGTGACGTACGTCAGCAAGCAAGCGCTGTTTGAACAGGCGGATGTATTGTCGGTGCACCTGGTGCTCAGCGACCGCAGTCGCGGGATGGTCGATGCACAGGCACTGAGCTGGATGAAGCCCTCCGCGTACCTGATCAACACCGCACGCGGCCCGATCATCGACGAAGCGGCATTGATCAATGCACTGCAACAACGCCGAATCGCCGGAGCGGCTCTGGATGTCTACGAACCTGAACCCCTGCCCGCTGACCATCCATTCCGGCACATGGACAACGTGCTGGCGACACCACACATCGGTTATGTCACCGAGAACAACTACCGGACATTCTTCAGCCAAATGATCGAAGACATCCAGGCATGGCACGGTGGCACACCGATTCGGGTGCTTGGCTGATCATGACCGGCGGGGCAAGCGTGCGCAGCACCTACTCGCCTAACGCAAAGCTCTTCAGGGTTTCGCCGTCCAGCCGGTAGCGCACCCACTCATCCTGCGGCGCGGCGCCGATGGCTTTATAAAAATCGATAGCCGGTGTGTTCCAGTCCAGCACGCTCCATTCGAAACGACCACAACCGCTGTCGTATGCCAGCTTCGCCAGATGCCGGAGCATTTTCTTGCCCGCCCCGCCGCCGCGATGGCTGGCCGAGATGAACAGGTCTTCCAGGTACAAACCCTTGCGCCCCTGCCAAGTGGAATAGCTCAAGAAGTACACGGCGAAACCAATCGGTTCATCATTCTGCAGGCAGATCAGCGCCCGTGCTGGCGACGGCTCGTCAAACAGGCTGCGCTCGATGTCCGCCACACTGGCCAACACTTCATGCTCGGCCTTTTCGTAGATCGCCAGTTCGGTGATAAAACCCAGAATAACCCTGGCATCGGCCCTGGTCGCTTCGCGGATATGGATGCTCACGGTCACGCTCCTGAATTTGAACGGTTTTACTTAACGAAATGCTCTCACCCCGGAGGGCGAACGCTCAGCAGCGAATTGTGTCTCAACCATCAGTGCCGTGCAGCATTCGATGCACGACTTAGCGACATTACTAAATTCGACCCGAGGCGCTTATGGACAGTGAAAAAGATGGCAAGACCCCTGGTCTGTCCGCTGAAGAAGAAAGAGAGGTCGACAAAAACCAGCCCCCACGTGCCGCCGTGCTGCACGAAACCATTCGCCTCCAGGGTGATCAGGAGCTTGAGCGCAGCATCGCCGCTCTTTGGTGGTCGGCCCTCGCTGCTGGTCTGACCATGGGCTTATCGCTGATGGCCATGGGCCTGCTCGATGCTCGACTGCCCGAAGGCGATACCAGCAAAGTAATCGCCAGCCTGGGTTATTCGGCGGGGTTTCTTGCGGTAATTCTGGCACGTCAGCAGTTGTTCACCGAAAACACCCTGACCGCCGTGCTGCCGGTGATGACCAAACCAACGCTGGGCAACTTCGGCCGGCTCTTGCGTTTGTGGGGCGTGGTATTGATCGGCAACCTGACCGGCACCCTGTTGGTGGCCTACGTCATGCTGCACTTGCCGATTTTCGATGCAAAAACCGATGCAGCGTTTCTCGATATTGGCCGTAAGGTCATGGAAAACAACGTCAGCCAGATGTTCTCCAAGGGCATCATTTCCGGCTGGATGATCGCCACCATGGTCTGGATGATCCCGTCCATGGAGAGCGCAAAAATCTGGATCATCCTCCTCATCACCTACCTGATGGCGCTGGGCGATTTCACCCACATCGTCGTCGGTTCGGCCGAGGTTTCATACCTGGTGTTCGCCGGCCAACTGCCGTGGAAAGACTTCTGGCTGACCTTTGCCGGGCCGACCCTGGCTGGCAACATTATCGGCGGCAGTTTTATTTTCGCCCTGATCAGCCATGCCCAAATCCGCAGCGAAAGCGGTCCACCCAAGCAACGAGGAAGCAAGGACCTGGGTCAGCCTGACAAACACAAGAATGAAGAGATAAAGCGCGGATAAGAGCGCGCGCCTATCTGGAAACGGAGCGTCGCGCCTCAACGCCGCCAACGGAAAACTGTTCGGCAAAGGCGGCGCGGCGGAGCTGTTGGGGCTTAAACCTACAACCCTGGCTTCAAGGTTGAAGCGGTTGGACATTGAGTTGGAAGGCGGAAATAAAGGGTAAGCACCCCATCATTATTTTCAGGAATAGTCGCTATCACCCTCACCCCCCTTCTCACCTCGCGGCAGAACAATTAGCCTGCGCGCAATCTATTACCAGACAGCCTTTCGCGCGCATGTTGCAGGCGTGTTTGGTTCACTTGTCCGCCCGAGAACGCTTTTCTTATGAGTACCACGACCCAAACCCGCCACGCCGAGGCCCCCACTATGACGCGAGGCATGGTAATGCTGTTCGCGTTTTGCTGTGGCGCTATTGTCGGCAATATCTATTACGCCCAACCAATCATCGAGCTGATTGCGCCCGACATCGGCCTGTCCAGCACCATGGCCAGCGTGATCGTGTCGCTGACTCAGATCGGCTACGCGCTTGGGCTGTTCTTCCTGGTGCCGTTGGGCGACCTGCTGGAGAACCGACGGTTGATGATCATGACCTCCCTGTTGGCCATCATCAGCTTGTTGGGCGCAGCGTTCAGTCAACAACCGAATGTGTTTTTGCTCGCGTCGTTGTTGGTGGGGTTCAGTTCAGTGTCGGTGCAAATCCTGATTCCGCTGGCGGCGCATCTAGCACCTGAGGAATCTCGGGGGCGGGTCGTTGGCGGGATCATGGGCGGGTTACTGCTGGGGATTCTGCTGGCGCGGCCACTGTCCAGCGTAATCGCCGACCACTTCGGCTGGCGCGCGGTGTTTGTCTCGGCATCGGTACTAATGATGATCATCAGTGTGGTGCTCGCCACCACCATGCCCAAACGCCAACCTGACCATAGCGCCTCGTACGGGCAACTGCTGTTTTCACTGTGGACCTTGCTGCGTACGCAACCAGTTTTACGTCAGCGGGCGTTCTACCAAGGGCTGATGTTTGCTGCGTTCAGCTTGTTCTGGACCGCCGTACCGCTGGAGCTGGCACGCAACCATGGCCTGTCGCAGACACAGATCGCCTTGTTCGCGCTGGTCGGTGCCATCGGCGCGATCGCAGCGCCCATCAGTGGGCGTCTGGCCGATGCCGGACACACCCGCATTGCCAGCCTCGGGGCATTGGTTCTGGCTGCGTTGAGTTTCTTGCCGGCGCTGATTCACCCGATTTACAGCGTGATCGGACTGGCCGTGACCGGTGTGGTCCTGGACTTCTGCGTGCAGATGAACATGGTGTTGGGGCAGCGTGCGGTCTACGCCCTGGATGCCGCCAGCCGCAGCCGCCTGAATGCGCTGTACATGACCAGTATTTTCATCGGAGGGGCCTTCGGTTCGGCGATTGCCAGCGTGCTGTACGACCGCGGCGGCTGGCTATGGATCGTCGTTGCCGGCAGCGCGTTCCCGGTGGTTGCGTTGCTCAGTTTTCTGAAAGACGCTGCAGGCGAACGGCACGACGCTGTCATCGCTGACTGATCAGCGCATTGACCCGTCCGGAACATGAGGGCCGCCCGGCTCGAATGCCTTCGCGCACTACACTGCGCGTGCCGGGGTGCCCCACAGGTTCAGATCGTCAGAGATGCAACGCATGCCCCAGCGCACGTAGCGCCGCTTCCTGAACCGCTTCGCCGAGTGTCGGGTGGGCGTGGATGGTGCCTGCGATGTCTTCCAGGCGAGCGCCCATTTCCAGGGATTGGGCAAAGGCCGTAGACAGTTCCGACACGCCGACCCCGACGGCTTGCCAGCCGAGAATCAGGTGATTGTCACTTCGCGCGACCACCCGCACGAAACCGCTTTTCGATTCCAGGGTCATCGCCCGGCCGTTGGCAGCGAACGGGAAGTTGGCGACCAGCACGTCCAGTCCTTCGGCCTTGGCCTCCTGAGGCGTCTTGCCGACCACCACCAGCTCCGGGTCGGTAAAGCACACGGCGGCAATCGCCAGCGGATTGAACTCTCGGTGTTTGCCCGCGACCAGCTCCGCGACCATTTCGCCTTGAGCCATGGCGCGGTGAGCGAGCATCGGCTCCCCCGCCAAGTCGCCAATGGCCCAGACATTACGCATGCTGGTCTGGCAACGCTCGTCGATCTTGATCGCCGCGCCGTTCATGTCCAACGCCAGGGCTTCAAGGTTCCAGCCTTGGGTGTGCGGACGACGACCGACAGCGACCAACACCTGATCAGCTTCCAGCTCGAGGGTCTCGCCCTCTGGATTACGCACCTGCAAGGTCTGCGTGACGGGGTCGAAACCTTCGACGCTGTGTTGCAGGTACAGCTTCACACCCAGGGTTTTCAGGGTCTCGGCAATCGGCTGGGTCAGTTCCTGATCGTAAGCCGGCAAGATCCGGTCGCGAGCCTCGACCACGCTGACGTCCGCGCCCAGCTTGCTGTAGGCAATGCCCAACTCCAGGCCAATATAACCGGCACCGACCACGATCAAACGCTTGGGGATGGCGCTGGGTGTCAGCGCTTCAGTGGACGAAATGATCGGCCCACCGAGGGGCAGCATCGGCAGATTGACCGAGGTCGATCCGGTGGCCAGCAGCAGGTGCTCGCACTGAATACGCATGCCAGCGCCTTCAACCTCGACGGTCTTGCCGTCAATGATCCGCGCCCAGCCGTGAATGACCTGAACCTTGTTTTTCTTCAGCAACGCCGCGACGCCCGAGGTCAAGCGGTCAACGATGCCGTTCTTCCAGTTCACGCTTTGGCCAATGTCCAGGGTGGGCGGCTGGACACTGATACCCAGCGCCGAGCCTTGACTGAAGCGCGTGGTCTGATGGAACTGTTCCGCGACGTGGATCAGCGCCTTGGACGGTATGCAGCCGACGTTCAGGCAGGTGCCACCCAGTGTCTGGCCTTCGATCAAAATAGTCGGTATGCCCAACTGCCCGGCACGGATCGCCGCGACATAACCGCCGGGGCCGCCGCCGATGATCAGCAAGGTGGTGCTCAGAGTCTGCTGCATGATTACTCCACAAACAGGGTGGCGGGTTGTTCGAGCAAGCCGCGAATGGCCTGGATGAATTGCGCCGCGTCCATGCCATCGACCACGC
This sequence comes from Pseudomonas sp. MH9.2, assembly GCF_034353875.1. NCBI lineage: Bacteria > Pseudomonadati > Pseudomonadota > Gammaproteobacteria > Pseudomonadales > Pseudomonadaceae > Pseudomonas > Pseudomonas sp. MH9.2. The sequence goes on along the minus strand of NZ_CP133784.1, from coordinate 5,102,613 downwards.
GATGGTCGAAGGAGCTGGAGAGGTTCATCATTTTTCGAATCACGATCTGGCCTTTAATCACCATTGGCCGCTCGACGATGCGATTGACCCCGACGATGGCCACTTCCGGCAGATTAAGTACCGGCGTACTGACAATGCCGCCCAATGCGCCGAGGCTGGTCAAGGTAATCGTGGAGCCGGACATCTCGTCGCGACTGGCTTTGCCTGTACGTGCAGCGCTGGCGAGCCGGGAGATCTCCTCAGCGTTGGCCCACAGACTGCGGGCTTCGGCGTGACGGATTACCGGCACCATCAGACCGTTATCGCTTTGGGTCGCAACACCGACATGCACCGCGCCGTGACGAGTGATGATTTGCGCTTCATCGTCGTAGCGAGCGTTGATCTGCGGGAAGTCGCGCAGGGCCACCACCATGGCGCGTACAAGAAATGGCAACAACGTCAGTTTGCCGCGACTGGCGCCCCATTTTTCGTTGAGGTGGACACGCAGTTCTTCGAGCGCGGTGACGTCCACTTCTTCGACATAACTGAAGTGCGCCGCACGGCGGGTGGCGTCTTGCATACGTTGGGCGATTTTTCGCCGCAGGCCGATCACCGGGATCTGCTGTTCGTCATTGCGCTCGGCGTAAGCGGCTGCGGGGGCTGCACTGGCCTGCTGGCTCTGCTCGATATACGCGTCCAGATCTTCATGCCGAATAATGCCGGCCGGACCACTGCCCTGCACAAAACGCAATTCAATACCGGCATCCAGGGCACGCTTGCGCACGGCTGGCGAGGCTAACGGACGATCATTGGCCTGCCGAGTAGACCGGGCTTCCAGCGAGCGTTTTACACCGGGGACAGGCGCGGCTTGAGGTTTGGCTTCAGCCACGACGCTGACATCGACCTTGGGCGGGGCGACAAGCACGGGCTCACGGGCGGATTCGGCCACGGCACCCGAGGCGGTCTCCTTGAGGTTACCGGCGCCTTCGACTTCGATCCGAATCAGCTCACTGCCTACGGCCATGACTTCACCGGGCTGCCCGCCGAGGGCGATCACCTTGCCATGTACCGGGGACGGGATATCGACCATCGCCTTGTCGGTCATGACATCGGCCAGCACCTGGTCTTCAACGACCATATCGCCGACCTTGACGTGCCACTGAGACAATTCAACTTCTGCAATGCCTTCACCAATGTCCGGCATTTTAATAACGTGCGTGCCCATTCAGACCTCCATGACCCGTTTCAAAGCCGCACCCACTCGGGATGGACCGGGGAAATACGCCCACTCTTGAGCATGAGGATAAGGGGTATCCCATCCGGTGACGCGCTCGATAGGTGCTTCCAGATAGTGGAAGCAGTGTTCTTGCACCAACGCCACCAGTTCAGCGCCAAAGCCGCAGGTGCGCGTGGCTTCGTGAACCACCACACAGCGACCGGTTTTCTTCACCGAATTGACAATGGTTTCCAGGTCCAGCGGCCAGAGGCTGCGCAGATCGATGACTTCAGCGTCAATGCCGGTTTCCTCGGCCGCCACTTGAGACACATACACAGTGGTGCCATAGGTCAGCACGGTGACGTCGTTGCCGGGGCGGGCAATCGCCGCCACGTCCAGCGGCACTTTGTAATAACCGTCAGGCACGGCACTCGCCGGGTGTTTCGACCACGGCGTTACCGGGCGGTCGTGGTGACCATCGAACGGGCCGTTATACAGGCGTTTGGGTTCAAGAAAAATCACCGGATCATCATTCTCGATGGAGGCGATCAACAGGCCCTTGGCGTCATAGGGGTTGGACGGCATGACCGTGCGCAAACCGCAGACTTGGGTGAACATCGCCTCAATGCTTTGGCTGTGAGTCTGACCGCCATAAATGCCGCCACCGCAGGGCATGCGCAGGGTCAATGGGGCGGTGAACTCGCCGGCCGAGCGATAGCGCAAACGTGCGGCTTCAGAAATGATCTGATCCGACGCCGGGTAAACGTAATCGGCGAACTGAATCTCGACCACTGGCCGCAATCCGTAAGCCCCCATGCCCACCGCGACGCCGACGATCCCGCTTTCGGAGATCGGCGCATCGAACACTCGCGAGGTGCCATATTTGCCTTGCAGGCCTTCGGTGCAGCGAAAAACGCCGCCGAAATAGCCCACGTCCTGGCCGAACACAACCACGTTATTGTCACGCTCAAGCATGATGTCCATGGCCGAGCGCAAGGCCTGGATCATGGTCATGGTGGTTGTGGTCATGGCGGTTTCCAACTGAATATTATTGTTGTGATCGTTCATGTCAGATCCCCAGTTGCTGGCGCTGCAGGCGTAGGTGCTCCGGCATCTCTTTATAGACGTCTTCGAAGATGGTCGCGGCGCTGGGCATTTGCCCGCCCGCCAAGGTGCCGTAGCGTTCGGCTTCTTTCTGCGCAGCGATGATTTCGGCTTCGAGCTCGGCGCTGGTGGCCGCGTGCTCCTCTTCGGACCATTGGCCGATGCGGATCAGGTGTTGCTTGAGGCGCATGATCGGGTCGCCCAACGGGAAGTGACTCCAGTCATCGGCCGGACGGTATTTGGACGGATCATCCGACGTCGAGTGCGGGCCGGCACGGTAGGTCACCCACTCGATCAGAGTCGGGCCCAGGTTGCGTCGTGCGCGTTCAGCCGCCCAGGCCGAGGCCGCGTAGACCGCCACGAAATCGTTGCCATCCACCCGCAACGAGGCAATACCGCAGCCCACACCGCGACCGGCAAAAGTCGTTGCTTCGCCGCCGGCAATGGCCTGGAAGGTAGAGATGGCCCATTGATTGTTGACCACGTTGAGGATTACTGGCGCACGGTAGACGTGGGCGAACGTGAGGGCGGTGTGGAAATCCGATTCGGCGGTGGCGCCATCGCCGATCCAGGCCGACGCGATTTTAGTATCGCCCTTGATCGCCGACGCCATGCCCCAGCCAACCGCCTGGACGAATTGGGTGGCCAGATTGCCGGAGATGGAGAAAAATCCGAAGTCACGTACTGAGTACATGATCGGCAGCTGCCGTCCTTTGAGGGGGTCGCGTTCGTTGGACAGCAGTTGGCAAATCAGATCCACCAACGGCACTTCGCGGGCCATCAGGATGCTTTGCTGACGATAGGTTGGAAAACACATGTCGGTTACGTTCAATGCCAAAGCCTGGGCGCTGCCAATGGCCTCTTCGCCAAGACTCTGCATGTAGAACGACATTTTCTTCTGGCGCTGGGCAACGACCATGCGGTTGTCGAAAATCCGCGTCTTGAGCATGGCACGCATGCCTTTACGCAGGATTTCGACAGAAACGCCTTCAGCCCATGGGCCGAGTGCCTGACCTTGATCGTCGAGCACCCGAATCAGGCCTTTGGCGAGGTCAGCGGTATCGGACGGTTCGACATCAATCGGGGGCTTGCGGACGAGACCGGCATCGTTCAGATGCAGGTACGAAAAATCGGTTTTACAGCCTGGACGGCCAGAAGGTTCAGGAACGTGCAGGCGCAGGGGTTCGTATTCGTTCATGGGCTTTCTCTACGCTCGCTTTTGTCATGTGTTTTTGTTGGGCGCTGGAGCTTGTTCAATCATTGGACGCCGATATCCCCTTTGGAAAATCTTGTCCTACACAAATCATAGGCCTGAGCGTGGAGAATATTTTTCTCAACTTCGTTGCGTGCGGAGCCATTTAAAGATATTTATTCTGAATAAATAGAATAAACAGGCGTATTTGTCTCATGAGAAAGCTTGATCGTACTGACATAGGGATTCTCAACAGTCTTCAAGAGAATGCCAGAATCACCAATGCCGACCTCGCACGCTCCGTCAATCTCTCCCCTACCCCCTGCTTCAATCGGGTCAAGGCGATGGAAGACCTGGGGCTCATCCGGCAACAAGTCACCCTGCTGGACCCGGAACTATTAGGACTGCACGTCAACGTGTTTATCCATGTCAGCCTGGAAAAGCAGGTTGAGGAAGCCTTGCACGAGTTCGAAGAGGCCATCGCCAATCGTCCCGAAGTGATGGAGTGCTATTTGATGGCGGGCGACCCAGATTATTTGATCCGGGTGCTGGTGCCGACCATTCAGGCACTGGAGCGTTTTTTGCTGGATTTCCTGACCAAAGTGCCAGGAGTGGCCAACATTCGCTCCAACTTCGCGCTCAAGCAGGTGCGCTACAAAACGGCGTTGCCATTGCCAGCCAATGGGCTGAGTCTGGAGCGTTAGTGAGCCTGGTACGGACGCTTGTCAGCGTCTGACCCGCTGCAAACGAACCGCCCGTCAGCCACGGCCGTGTTACTATCGCCCCTCATTCGCAGCCGTCTGGCATCGTCGTGAAATCTTCTCTTCTCTTCTTTTTTTGCCCATGACCTCGACGTCCGATACCCAACCCGACTTGCCGACAATTCTTGTTGTCGATGACGAGTTGCGCTCGCGGGAGTCGCTGTGTCGGGTGCTGAATCAAGAGTTTGAAGTGCTCCTGGCCGACTCGGCGATCGAGGCCCGCAAGCTGCTCGAAGAGCACCCGGTCTCGGTGATTATCTGCGACCAGCGCATGCCCGGCATGAGTGGCATCGAGTTCCTCCAGGAAGCTCGCGAGCGCTGGCCGGAAGTCGTGCGTATTGTTCTTTCCGGCTACACCGATTCGGAAGACATCATCAACGGCATCAACCTCGCCGGGATCTATCAGTATCTGCTCAAACCCTGGTTACCGGAGCACTTGCTGAGCACCGTACGCAACGCGGTGGAAAGCCAGGCCCTACAAAATCATATGCAACGACTGGATCTGGAGCTGCGCGCCGGCACGCCAGTGTTGCGACGGCGCAACCAGGAGACCCTTTCCAGGGTCCGTGAAACCTTCGACTTTTCACGCATTGTGCGCGCCGTTGGCGGACCGCTGGATGCGCTCTGTGAAATGGCCGCGCGCGTTGCCCGCTACGACCTTCCAGTGCTGCTGCTGGGTGAGTCGGGCACCGGCAAGGAACTGCTGGCTCGCGGCATTCACTATGCCAGCCCGCGAGCGGCCAACGCGTTTGTCATGGAGAACTGCGCGGCGCTGCCCGACACCCTGCTTGAGTCCGAGCTTTTCGGTCACAAGCGTGGCGCCTTCACCGGCGCCCACCAGGATCACATCGGCCTGTTCCAGAGGGCAAACGGCGGCACCCTGCTGCTCGACGAGATCGGTGATACCTCACCGGCGTTTCAGGTCAAGTTATTGCGGGTTCTGCAAGAAGGCGAGCTGCGTCCGGTCGGCGCGTCCAGCACAGTGCGAGTCGACGTTCGGGTCATTGCCGCGACCCACCGCGACCTTGAAGAGGACGTGCGCGCCGGACGTTTCCGTAGCGATCTTTATTACCGGCTGGCGGGCGTCAGCCTGGCGCTGCCGCCACTGCGCGAACGCAGCGCTGACGTATTACCGATTGCCAACAAGTTGCTGGATGACGCCCGCCAGGAACTCGATCTGCCCGAATTGAACTTCGCCAACGATGCCTTGGCCAGCCTGATCGGCTATTCCTGGCCCGGTAATATCCGCGAACTGCGCAACGAGATTTACCGCGCCGCCGCCTTGTCCGATGGCGCGCAAATCAACGCGCGGGCCTTCTCCTGGCGCGTATTGCAAGGCCAGGCCAGACTTGCCCTGTCCACCAGTACACCGACCTCAAGCCCAAGCGGGACATTGCAAGAGCAACTCGACGCCATCGAGGCAACCCTGTTAAAAGAGTCGCTGTTGCGTCATCGCTGGAACAAGACCCACGCGGCCCGTGAGTTGGGCCTGTCCCGCGTAGGCTTGCGGCAGAAACTGCGCCGCTTCGGTTTGGAGGAGTCCTGATGAAAGACAACGCGTTCAACGTGCTTTGGCTGCAATCGGGTGGCTGTGGGGGCTGCACGATGTCGCTGCTGTGCGCCGACACTCAGGACTTCGCAGGCATGTGGCGCAGTGCCGGAATCGAACTGCTCTGGCACCCGTCGCTGTCGCTGGAAACCGGCGACGAAATGGTCAGTATCCTCAACGACTGCTTGCAGGGACGTACCCGTCTCGACGCGCTGTGTATCGAAGGCTCCATGCTTCGCGGCCCCAACGGCACCGGGCGCTTTCACATGCTGGCCGGCACGGGTCGGGCAATGATCGACTGGGTTCGGGACCTGGCCGAAGTAGCCGAATACACCTTGGGCATCGGTACCTGCGCCGCGTATGGCGGCATCACCGCTGCCGGTAATAACCCGACGGACGCCTGCGGCTTGCAATACGACGGCCATCGCCTGGGCGGCTTGCTGGGTGCCGATTACCGTTCACGTCGCGGCCTGCCGGTGATCAACGTTGCCGGATGCCCGACTCACCCTGGCTGGGTCACCGACACCCTCATGTCACTGGCCGCCGGCCTGTTCGCCGAGCCCGACCTGGACATCCTGGGGCGGCCGCGCTTCTACGCCGATCAGTTGGTTCACCACGGCTGCACGCGTAACGAGTTCTACGAATACAAGGCCAGCGCCGAGAAACCTTCGGACCTCGGCTGCATGATGGAAAACCTCGGCTGCAAGGGCACCCAGGCCCACGCTGATTGCAATACGCGCTTGTGGAACGGCGAAGGCTCCTGCACCCGTGGCGGCTATGCCTGCATCAACTGCACCGCCCCTGGTTTCGAAGAACCGGGGCATGCGTTCAACCTCACGCCCAAGGTGGCAGGCATTCCCATCGGCCTGCCAACCGACATGCCCAAAGCCTGGTTTGTCGCCCTGTCAGCGCTGTCCAAATCGGCAACGCCCAAGCGGGTCAAGCAGAACGCCACGTCCGACCATCAACTCATCGCGCCCGTTGTGCTTATCCCACGGCGTTAGGAAAGCCTTATGTCACGTCTGGTGGTGGGTCCTTTCAATCGTGTCGAAGGTGACCTCGAAGTGCAGCTTGAGGTGGAAGACGGCCGCGTGCGTTCGGCGCAGGTCAACGCCACCATGTTTCGCGGCTTCGAGCAAATACTGCTACAACACGCCCCGCTTGATGCGCTGGTCTATGCCCCACGTATCTGTGGGATTTGCTCGGTATCGCAGTCGATTGCCGCCGCCCGTGCACTGGCCTCACTGGCTGGCGTGCAACCGCCTGACAACGGTCTGCTGACGATTAATCTCATGGCGGCGACAGAGAACCTCGCTGACCACCTGACTCATTTCTATTTATTTTTCATGCCCGACTTCGTGCGCCCGGCGTATGCAGAACGACCGTGGTACGCGGCGGCTCAGGCGCGCTTTACGCCGGGCCAGGGCAGCCAGCAACGTCTGGCGGTGTCCGCCCGCAAACGCTGGCTGGATCTGATCGGCACCCTGGGCGGAAAGTGGCCGCACACTGGCTCCATCCAGCCCGGCGGCTCGACCCGTGCCATTGATGCGGCCGAACGCCTGCGTTTGCTGACACGGGTGCGCGAGTTCCGCCAATTTCTCGAAACCGAGCTGTTCGCCACCCCACTGGAGCGCATCGTCGGGCTTGGCAGCGAAAACGAACTTTGGGCCTGGCAGGCAGAAGCGCCAGGCCAAGGCGATCTGCGCCAGTTCCTCGATATCACGCTGGACAGCGGTCTGGAGCATCTCGGTCCGGGACCGGGGCTCTACCTGTCCTATGGCGCCTATCCGCAGCCCGACGGACATATGGTGTTCCCACAAGGCCTGTGGAACGCTGCTAAGCAGCGGGTAGAAAGCCTGGAGCTGGCGGATATCAGCGAGGACGCCGCCCACGCCTGGCTGGATGACAGCGGCGGCCCGCTGCATCCGGCCCAAGGCCAAACCGAGCCGCTGGCAGAAAAACTTGCCGCCTATACCTGGAACAAGGCCCCACGACTGGCAGGCGCCGTGCTCGAAACCGGCGCCTTGGCCCGTCAACTGATCGCGGGTCAACCGTTGCTGCGCGACGCTGTCGCCCGCTGCGGGGCAACCGTCTACACCCGTGTACTGGCTCGGCTGGTGGAACTGGCCCGTGTAGTGCCGCTGATGGAGCAGTGGCTGATGGCCCTGCGCCCCGGCGAACCCTATTATCGCGCCGCAGAACTGCCCGACAACGGCAGCGCCGTGGGCCTCACTGAAGCGGCGCGCGGCGCCCTCGGCCATTGGCTTCGGGTCGAGCACGGACGCATCGCCAGCTACCAGATCATCGCGCCGACCACCTGGAATTTTTCCCCGCGTGACGCTCAGGGTCGACCCGGTGCACTGGAGCAAGCCCTGGAGGGCGCACCCGTGCTGCCCGGCGAGAAAACGCCGGTTGCGGTGCAGCATATCGTTCGTTCTTTCGACCCGTGCATGGTTTGCACGGTGCATTGAACCTGGAGAACGTCATGGCGCGCAAAGCAGCGCCCGGCAACCTCGACGAGGACGCCTGGCTGGAAGTGATCGGCAAGATGGATGAAGTCTATTCACAGCTGGTGCAGGACGAAATCGCCCTGGAAGAAAAAAATGCCGAGCTGGAGCAGTCGCAGCAATTCATCGCCGGGCTGCTGTCGTCCATGTCCGACGTGCTACTGGCCTGCGACCCGGACGGACGCATCGAAGAATCCAACAATGCCCTGCGCACGCTGGTAGGACGCGACGAACAGACACTCCTCGGCAGCCCGGTCTACGCCTTGCTGGCCGACGCGCGAAGTGACGAACAGCTGCGCAAGACATTGGCCGGCCTGCGCAGACCCAATGCCAGCGCCAGCCTCGAACTGAATTTCAAAGACGGCCTCGGCGCGCCGGTGCCAGTGGATATCAGTTGCACCGTGCGCAGTACTGGCAACGGACGCTGCATCGGTCACGTGCTGGTGGGGCGCCCGCTGGGTGAGCTGAAACACGCCTACCGCCAGTTGCACGAAGCCCACGAAGCCCTTAAGCGCACCCAGCAACAACTGCTGCATGCGGAGAAAATGGCCTCCCTCGGTCGGTTGGTCGCCGGGGTCGCCCACGAACTGAACAACCCGATCAGCTTCGTACTCGCCAATGCCCATGTTCTGGGGGGTTACCGAGAGCGTCTTGAGCAGTATCTGGAGGCGGTCAACGCCGACGAACCACGGGAAATACGTGAAGCCCTGCGCCGACAGTTGCGCATTGACCCACTGCTGGCCGACCTGCCGTCGCTGATCGAAGGTACGCTGGAAGGCGCGCAACGGACCGCCGACATTGTCAGCGCGCTGAAGCGCTTTTCGGCGGTGGATCGCGAGACGCTGGGCGAGGTTGCGCTGAACGAAGTAATCGAGCGGGCCATTCACTGGATCACCCGCGGCATCGCACCAGATCTGCGCGTGCACTGGCACCCCGAAGGTGCACCTTGTGTGCACGGCAACAGCGGGCAGTTGCTGCAAGTGCTGATGAACCTGATGCAAAACGCCTACGACGCCGCCCAGGCTGCCGAGCGCGAAACACCGGAAGTGTGGATAAGCGTCGAACAGGAACCCGGCTGGGTCACCCTGCGCCTGCGCGACAACGGCAGCGGCATTGCCGCAGAACATCTGACCCAAGTGTTCGACCCCTTCTTCAGCACCAAACCGGTTGGCAAGGGCACAGGCCTGGGGCTGTCGATCAGCTACAGCATTGTCGAACGCTGCGGTGGCCGTCTGATCGCAGGCAATCATCCTAAAGGCGGGGCCGAGTTCACCCTGATCATCCCCAGCCAGTCCGCTGACTAAGCGCAGACGCGCCTAGCGCCACTGCAAAGCGAGTATCCGTTTACCCACGAACAGTGCAAGAACAGTGTCCAGCGCACGGCACACAAACACGGCTGCAGCGCTTTCGAACAGGGCTGGCACAGGGTTTGTATGACATTCTCTTTGATTTCCAGCCAGCCCCCCTTCCTTGCGGAGTACCCATGCCTGTATCCAACGCCGCCGGAACCGCCAAAAGCGCGGCACCTTTGATCTTCAAGCGCCACGTGGTGATGATTTTCGGTGGCCTGCTCGCCGTCAATCTTATGGCCTGGCTCTGGGCCTTCATTGCCTTCCGCGACTACCCGTTGCTGCTCGGCACCGCGTTCCTCGCCTACAGCTTCGGCCTGCGTCATGCCGTCGATGCGGACCATATCGCCGCCATCGATAATGTCACTCGCAAGCTGATTCAAGAGGGTCAACAGACCGCCACCGTGGGCCTGTTCTTTTCCTTGGGACACAGCACCATCGTGATCCTCGCGACCTTGGTCATCGCCTTGACCGCCTCGACGTTCAAGGCGGACATTGAGGCGTTCCACGGTATCGGTGGCCTGATTGGCACCTCGGTTTCCGCCGTCTTCCTTCTATTGGTGGCGCTGATAAACCTGATCATCCTGCGCTCGGTGTACCTGGCTTTTCGCCGGGTTCGGCGCGGCGAGCGGGTCGGCGAACAAGAGATGAATGCAATGCTGGCGGGCGGCGGCCTGATTGCGCGACTGGTACGCCCACTGTTCGGCCTGATCAGCCGCAGCTGGCACCTTTACCCACTAGGCTTTCTGTTTGGCCTGGGCTTCGATACCGCCACGGAAATAGGTTTGCTGGGCATTTCAGCGGCACAGGCTTCGCAGGACTTGCCCATCTGGTCGATCCTGGTCTTCCCCGCGCTGTTCACCGCTGGCATGGCGCTGGTCGATACCGCCGACAGCGTGATGATGACCGGCGCCTACCACTGGGCGCTGATCAAACCTGCGCGCAAGCTCTACTACAACCTGACCATCACCTCGGTCTCGGTGTTGGTGGCGCTGCTGGTGGGTGGCCTGGAAGTGCTGCACCTGATTGCCTCGCGCCTGGGTCTGGAAGGTGGCGCATGGGACGTTATCGCGTCCCTGAACGACGACTTCGGCTTGATCGGCTACCTGATCATCGGGCTCTTCATCCTCACGTGGACCCTCTCCCTGCTGTTCTACCGTCTTAAAGGCTACGACCGGCTGGACCTCGACTACCCTGCGGCTTAAAGCGGGTCCCCGCCTGACAAACAGGTCGGAGCCTTCGGGGCAGCGTTGGCTGAGCGACAGCGCTGCCCTCACCGATCAGCCCGTTACCAGTAAAGAAGACCAGTGGAAACCAAGTATCCACTACTGCGCGTTCGACCCTAAAGCGCAACGCTCGAATACGATTAAAAACTCCTTAAAAAACAACCGCATACATGAAATTAAGCGCTACCCGGCAAGACCGCGACGAAATGGCACAGGTCTTGTAGTTACCAGGCATTACTTTCAGTACGTGGCGTGCAACCCCACTCGAAGAATATTCCTGGGGAGGAGAAAACAGGTGACCGAAACATTTTATGAAGTGATGCGCAGACAGGGCATCTCACGTCGGAGCTTTCTCAAGTTCTGCTCCCTAACCGCGACGTCACTGGGGCTCGGCCCGGCGTTCATGCCCAAAATCGCCTGGGCGATGGAGAACAAGCCGCGCACGCCGGTGCTCTGGCTGCATGGCCTGGAATGCACCTGTTGTTCCGAGTCGTTCATCCGCTCCGCGCACCCGCTGGCCAAGGACGTGGTGCTGTCGATGATCTCCCTGGATTACGACGACACCCTGATGGCTGCGGCCGGGCACCAGGCCGAAGCCATCCTCGACGAGGTCATGACCAAATACAAAGGCAACTACATCCTCGCCGTTGAGGGCAACCCGCCGCTGAATCAGGACGGCATGAGCTGCATCATCGGTGGCAAGCCGTTCATCGAACAATTGAAGCGCGTTTCCCGCGATGCCAAGGCGATCATTTCCTGGGGCTCCTGCGCCAGTTGGGGCTGCGTGCAAGCGGCCAAACCCAACCCGACCCAAGCGGTGCCGATCCACAAGGTCATCACCGACAAACCGATTATCAAAGTGCCGGGTTGCCCGCCGATCGCCGAAGTCATGACCGGGGTGATCACCTACATGCTGACCTTCGACCGTTTGCCTGAACTGGACCGTCAGGGTCGGCCGAAAATGTTTTACAGCCAGCGTATCCACGACAAGTGCTATCGCCGTCCGAACTTCGACGCCGGCCAGTTCGTCGAGGCCTGGGACGATGATGCCGCACGCAAGGGCTACTGCCTTTACAAAGTAGGCTGCAAGGGCCCGACCACCTACAACGCCTGCTCGACCGTGCGCTGGAATGGCGGCACCAGCTTCCCGATTCAATCCGGGCACGGCTGTATTGGCTGTTCCGAGGAAGGGTTCTGGGACAAAGGTTCGTTCTACCAACACCTGACTGACGTCAACGCCTTTGGTGTGGAGGCCAATGCCGATCAAATCGGTCTTGCCGCAGGTGTCACGGTCGGCGCTGCGGTCACTGCCCATGCCGCAGTGACCGCCCTCAAACGCGCCAGCAACGGCAAAACGCCCACTGCACCGCATGACGCCCCAGCGACAAGACAGGAATAACCATCGATGAGCAACTATTCGACCCAGGGTTTCGACCTGAACAACACTGGCCGACGCATCGTCGTTGACCCTGTCACTCGCATCGAAGGCCATATGCGCGTAGAGGTCAACCTCGACGCCAACAACATCATTCGCAACGCGGTCTCCACCGGCACCATGTGGCGCGGCCTCGAAGTCATTCTCAAGGGCCGCGACCCGCGTGACGCCTGGGCGTTCGTCGAGCGCATCTGCGGCGTGTGCACCGGCTGCCACGCGCTGGCCTCGGTACGTTCAGTCGAAGATGCACTGGGCATCCGCATTCCGCCGAACGCGCACCTGATACGCGAAATGATGGCCAAGACCCTGCAGATCCACGACCACGCAGTGCACTTCTATCACCTGCATGCGCTGGATTGGGTTGACGTGGTGTCCGCACTCAAGGCGGACCCCAAGCGTACTTCGGAATTGCAGCAACAGGTCTCGCCGTCTCACCCGTTGTCGTCGCCCGGCTATTTCCGCGACGTACAGAATCGGCTGAAGAAGTTTTTCGAAAGCGGCCAACTCGGGCCGTTCATGAATGGCTATTGGGGCAACCCTGCCTACCAATTGCCGCCGGAAGCCAACCTGATGGCGGTCACCCATTACCTCGAAGCCCTCGACCTGCAAAAAGAATGGGTGAAGATCCACACCATTTTCGGTGGCAAGAACCCGCACCCGAACTACCTGGTGGGCGGCGTGCCCTGCGCGATCAATATCGACGGCGATCTAGCCGCCGGTGCCCCGCTGAACATGGAACGGCTGAACTTCGTCCGCGCCCGCATCGATGAAGCGCTGACCTTCTGCCGCAACGTTTATGTACCGGACGTGCTGGCCATCGGCACCATCTACAAACAGAAAGGCTGGCTGCATGGCGGCGGTCTGGCCGCGACCAACGTGATGGACTATGGCACTTACGCCAAGGTCAATTACGACGACAGTACCAACCAGTTGCCGGGCGGCGCGATTCTCAATGGCAACTGGGACGAGATCCTTCCGGTTGATCCTCGCGATCCGGAGCAAGTGCAGGAGTTCGTCACCCACTCTTGGTACAACTACCCGGACAACGATAAAGGCCTGCACCCGTGGGACGGCATCACCGAGGCCAATTACGAGTTGGGTGCGAAGACCAAGGGCACTCGCACCGCCATCGAAGAAGTCGACGAAAGCGCGAAGTACTCTTGGGTCAAATCGCCTCGCTGGCGTGGGCATGCCATGGAGGTCGGGCCACTGGCTCGCTACATCCTTGGGTATGCCCACGCACTCAAAGGCAACCCGCACTGTCAGCGAGTCAAAGAGCAACTTGAGGGCGCGTTGCAGGCGGTCAACCACAGCCTGCCCAAGACCCTCGGCATGCCTGAGACCGACTACAGCGCCAAGATATTGTTGCCGAGTACCATCGGCCGCACCCTGACCCGCGCGCTGGAGGCCGAATACTGCGCGGAGATGATGGTCGACGACTGGAACGAGCTGATGACCAACATCCGCAACGGCGACCGTTCCACCGCCAACGTCGAGAAATGGGACCCTGCCACCTGGCCGTCCGAAGCCAAAGGTGTCGGCATCGTCGCCGCACCGCGTGGCGCGCTGGGCCACTGGATACGCATCAAGGACGGTCGCATCGAAAACTACCAGTGCGTCGTGCCGAGCACCTGGAACGGCAGCCCGCGTGACGCCAAGGGACAGATCGGGGCTTTCGAAGCCGCCTTGATGAACACCCCCGTGGCCATTCCCGATCAGCCAGTGGAAATCCTGCGCACCCTGCACTCCTTCGACCCTTGCATGGCCTGCGCGACCCACGTGATGAGCGAGGACGGCGCAGAGCTGAGCACCGTCAAGGTGAGCTGAGTAATCAAGGCATCCGGCAGGTGCGAAAAGGCACCTGCCCTTCCAAAGGTGAAGATATGACCCTCCAGACCGAAACACCCATGGGCCTGCCGGAGTACGTTTACGAGGCACCTGTGCGCCTGTGGCATTGGATCAACGCCGCCTGCATTCTGGTACTGGCGGTAACCGGGTACTTGATCGGCTCCCCATTGGCCACCCAGCCAGGCGAGGCCAGCGCACACTTCCTGATGGGCTACATCCGTTTTGCGCACTTCAGCGCAGGGTATGTGTTTGCCATCGGTATCCTGGGCCGCGCCTATTGGGCGCTGGTGGGCAACCATCACGCCCGCGAGCTGTTCTCGGTTCCGGTGTTGAGCAAAGCCTACTGGACCGATTTCCTCAGTTGGCTGCGCTATTACCTGTTCATTGGCCCTACGCCGGAGCCCACATTCGGGCACAACCCACTGTCGCGCTTCGCGATGTTTTTCGTCTTCCTGCTGAGCTCGCTGTTCATGGTGCTGACCGGTTTCGCCCTCTACGGCGAAGGCTCGCAAATGGGCTCATGGCAGGAACGAATGTTCGGCTGGGTACTGCCACTGCTAGGGCAATCCCAACAAGTCCACACCCTGCATCACGTGGGCATGTGGGTCATCGTGGTGTTCATCATCCTGCATGTGTACGCCGCTGTGCGCGAAGAAATCAACGGTCGCCTCAGCCTGATCGGCGGGATGATCTCCGGCTACAAGACCTTCAAAAAATGAACACACCGACAGAGTCGCACATGAACACCTCAGAATCGCCCCGTCCGCGCATCACCGTATTGGGAATCGGCAACCTGCTGTGGGCCGACGAAGGCTTCGGCGTGCGCTGTGTCGAGGCATTGCAGCAACGCTATGAGTTCGCCGACAACGTCGCGCTGATCGATGGCGGCACCCAGGGTCTGTACCTTATCCAGCATGTACAGGAAGCCGATTACCTGCTGATTTTCGACGCCGTCGACTACAACCTCGCCCCCGGTGAATTGAAATTCATCGCCGATGACGAAGTGCCCAAGTTTCTCGGGATCAAAAAGCTCAGTCTGCACCAGACCGGCTTTCAGGAAGTGCTGATGCTGGCCCAACTGACTGCTCACTATCCTCAACGAGTCCTGCTGATTGGTTGCCAGCCAGAGCAGATGATGGACTATGGCGGCAGCTTACGACCCAGCGTCAAGGCAGCCATGGAAGGCGCGCTGGACGAAGCCGTTCGGGTGCTTGAAACCTGGGGTGCCGAGCCGCGCAAACGTGCTTCGCCGCTTAACGGGGACGACGCTGTGACCCTGCCGCACCTGGAATTGCAACGCTACGAAGGCGAGCGTCCATCCGCGCAGACCGCCTGCCGGATCGGTGACGAACGCATCCTCGCCAGGCGCACCTGATATGTGCATCGGACTGCCCATGCAAGTGGTTGCCGTAAACCCTGGTTCAGCGCTGTGCCGTAACCGCCACGGCGAGGAACGGCTCATCGATACGGCGCTGGTCGATACCTGCACCGTCGGTGACTGGTTGCTGATCTTCCTCGACGCAGCGCGCGAACACCTCGATGCACGACGGGCAGCGGAGATCGACTCGACCCTCGCCATGCTCGAAGCCGCGCTGTACGGCACCCCGCCAACACCCGACAGCGCGCCCGGTTTCAGTCTGCCCTCCGCGATGAACACCGAACAGCTCGCCGCCCTGCTGGGCCAGATGCCACCCGTTGCTGCGCGTACGCGGCCTAACCTCAAGGAACCCATATGAGTGAATCCGCCGCCTTCATGGCGCCCATTCCCGCCACCCCTGCTATCCCGCCACTGATCACCCGTCTGGTAGAGCAATTCGATGCCACCTGGATTGGCAGCGACAACCTCGACGCCTGGCTCGCTGAAAGCGGTGACTGTCTGTTACTGCTGTGCGGTGACCCGGTGCGCCACCCTGAATCCCTGGATGTGGCGGTGGTGTTGCCCGAACTGCGCCAGGAAGTTGCCAGGCGCCATGGCTGCACCCTGCGGTTGGGCGTGGTTCATCGCGCCGAGGAAGAAGCCATCGCGGCACGCTTTGCCCTGCGTCGCTGGCCAACCCTAGTCTGGCTGCGCGACGGTGGCTACGTCACCACCATCGACGGCATGCATGACTGGGACGAATACCTCAGCCTGGCCGACAAGGCCTTGAACCTGAGCAACGCCCGCATCCCCTTGTTCGCCGAAACGCCCAGCGGCGCTACCGGCGGCTGCCAGTGAACAGAGGAACGCCCATGGCCCCGCAAATGTACATCCCGGTGGTCGATCTAGGCCCAGGCTCTCAAGTGGAAGACGAGGTCCTCGAATACATCAGCATGCCGCAAGGTATGTACACCCACAGCGCCCCGATACTGCCCGAACCGGAAGAATTGGACACGCTGCCAGGCGCCCGCCAAGCCTTGCAGGACCTGCTGCAAATGCTCCACACCTGCAATCGCGGTGAAGTGACCCGGAGCCTCGACCTCAGCGGACTTGAAGCCGGCGACCGCACGCTGCTCGATCAACTGCTCGGTGAGGGCGAAGTCAGCGTACGCGTTGTCGTGCAAACCCCGTTGCGCATCCAGGAATCGATCTTCGCCGGGGTCTGGCGAATTTACGGTGAGGGCCACGACTATGTCGAAGTCGGCGCCGCACCTGTGCAACTGCGCACTACCGCCCATGCCGCGGCCCGACCAGCCGCGTTTGACCTGCCGTCACAACTACCGCCTGGCGTGATGAACGCTCCGGCGATTCTCACCGAGGTGGAAGACCAGACCCGGCACTGGCAAACCGGTAGCCCCGCGCACGTGATCAACCTGACACTGCTGCCGCTGTCCGAACAAGACATTGCCTTCCTCGACGCTTATTTGCCGGTCGGCCCGGTGCGGGCACTGGCTCGCGGTTACGGCAATTGCCGGATCAGCAGCACACTGGTGCACAATTGCTGGCGCGTCACCTACTTCAATTCCCAGGACGCGCAAATCCTCGACACCATCGAGATCACCGACTTGCCAGAAGTGATTTGTGCTGCGCCGGAAGACCTCAGCGATTCGCTGGAACGCTTCGAGGATGTCATCCAATGGTTCGAAGGGCAGTAACATGACCGACAGACCCAGCTTCGAAGGCAGCTACAGGGGCGACTCCGCGCGCATCAGCGATACCACCCGTCTGGAGTGCAAAATCTGCTGGTGGGTGTACGACCCGAGCGAGGGCGACCCGGTCTGGCAAATCGAGCCCGGCACGCCGTTTTCAGCGCTGCCGGACCATTGGTGCTGCCCGAACTGCGATGGTGCCGCCGAGCAGTTCATGGTGATCAATGACACAGTCTGAATCGCCACCCTCCCCGACCCTGCGGGGTGAGGCGCTGGCTGCCCACTTCAGAGACATCGCCGACACCCGCATGCGCGGCCTGCCCTTTCTCAACCCAAGGCTGGACGTCGAGGCGGTAGGCTTCGCCGTGCAGATTGCGGGTGAAGATGCGACCTCTGGCGTACTCGGCATTCTGATCACGCCCTGGTTCATGAACCTGATGTGGCTCGCGCCCGCCTTGAGTGCACCGCTGGCCCAAGGTGCCTCCCGAGAGCATTTTTTCGGTGGCCAGCGTCTGACATTCATAGGCGCAGTCGACGAGGCGTTCGGCGTTTACCAAAGCTGTTCGTTGTTTTCCCCGATGTTCGAGTTCGCCGATCAAGCGGCGGCCCGCGCTACCGCCGAACAGGTGCTCAGCCTGTTGCGCGACACCCCCAAAGAGGAAGAGCCGCAATACCCGGCGCTCAGTCGTCGCGCCCTGCTGTTCGGGCGTCGGCCTGGTGCCTCGGAATGAATGCCTCAAGCAGTTTGTCGCCACTCGGTGGATCGCTGAGAGTGCGTCCCGGTCAGCAACCGGCGATCATTGGCGGTCGGCCATTACTGGCGGCTCGGCTATTGCGAGGCCAGCCACCCGAGGCCGCCGCGCAACGACTGCCCCTGCTCTACAGCCTGTGCGGTCAGGCCCATCGTTTGACTGCACAACTGGCCATCCGCGCAGCACTGCAGGGCCAGACGAACACCCTCGTGGCCGCCAGCCAGGCGTTGCTGGCCGAAACTCGCCGTGAACACTTGCGACGCGTCTTGCTGGACTGGCCGCCGCTACTCGACCCAGGCGCTCCGCGCCCCTCTCCAGGGGAAATGCGCGCGTGGGATCAGGCACCCGAAGCGGCCATGACTTTCTGGCTTGGCGGCCCGGTACGCGTCTGGCTACAGCAGTGGGAAGACGACCCTCATCACGCGTTGCTGGAATGGACCCAGCGCAACGAACACTGGCTGAGCCGCATACTTGCCAACTGCCGCAGAGACGCAGACGCCCTGCAATTGCCGGTGCATGCACTGCAACTGATCACCGATACCCCGGCGCTGCACGCCGTGGCAGATCACCTGCGCCGTTCCACCGACTTTGCCCTGCGCCCTGAGCTGAATGGACAGCCGTGCGAAACCGGCAGTTGGACCCGGTTCGGCGAAACACATCCGGAACGCTACACCAGCGCCTGGCTGAGGTTGGGGGCGCGGGTCGCCGAATTGGCACGACTGTCACTGCCCGATGCCCGCCCACCGGCGCTTGGGGTGATAGCGTTGGGTCAGAACGAAGCCCTGGCCTGGAGCGAAACCGCTCGCGGTCTGTTGCTGCATCGGGTATGTCTGGAACGCAGCGGCGGCACCGTGCAGATAGCCGACTATCAGATCGTCGCCCCCACCGAGTGGAACCTTCATCCGCAGGGTGCTCTGGCCCTGGCGCTGTCATCGCTGCCGAGCGCCGATCCACGCAGCCAGCGCCAGGCTGAACTGTTGATGGCAGCCTTCGATCCCTGCATCGCTTTTACGCTGGAAACAGACAAAGACAACCACCAAGGACAATCAAGCCATGCATGAACTGAGTCTGGCGGGCGGAATTCTCAGCGCCGTGGAAGCAGCGGCTGCCGCTGATCCGTTCGTGCGCGTCAGCCGTTTGCGCCTGGAAGCCGGAAAGTTGGCAGGGGTCGAGGTACACGCGCTGCGTTTCGCCTTGGAAGCGCTGGCACCGGGCACCTTGCTGGCCGGTGCGCAGATCGACATCGAAGAACCGCACGGACAGGCCTGGTGCCTGGACTGCGCCGCCACTGTGCCATTAGTCGAGCGCGGCGCACCGTGCCCGACCTGCGGCGGTTTCTGGCTGCAACCTACCGGCGGCACCGAATTACGCATCCTCGACCTGCAGGTCGAGGATCACTGATAGTTGATTTCTGATTTGAAATCTGGAGGAACGCCATGTGCGTCGTTTGCGGCTGCGGTACCGGCCATTCACACGAGCAACACCCAAGCAACGAGTCAACCACCGATAGCGAAGCGCGGGTCGACGCCACGGGCGATCTGCATTACGGCGCGGGCGAAGCGCGGGTCTCGGTGCCCGGCCTGAGCCAGGCAAGGACGATCCGCATCGAGCAAGATGTGCTCGGCGAGAACGACCGCCACGCCGCACGCAACCGAGAGAATTTCATCGCCCACGGCGTGCTGGCCCTCAATCTGGTGTCCAGCCCCGGCTCCGGCAAAACCACCCTGCTGTGTGCCACCCTCCTCGCCCTGCGCGAGCGCCGAGCCGGGTTGCCAATCGCGGTGATTGAAGGCGACCAGCAGACCCGCAACGACGCCGAGCGCATCCGCGCAACAGGGGTGCCGGCGATCCAGATAAACACCGGCAAGGGTTGCCACCTGGACGCACGGATGATCACCGAAGCTTACGCGCGCCTGCCGCTGCAC
Source organism: Pseudomonas sp. MH9.2 (assembly GCF_034353875.1). Classification (NCBI taxonomy): domain Bacteria; kingdom Pseudomonadati; phylum Pseudomonadota; class Gammaproteobacteria; order Pseudomonadales; family Pseudomonadaceae; genus Pseudomonas; species Pseudomonas sp. MH9.2. The sequence goes on along the minus strand of NZ_CP133784.1, from coordinate 5,082,704 downwards.
GACGCATTGCATGCCGCAGGGCATGAGCATCACCACCCAAAGGCCCCGCTGCTCTCCAACCACCATCATCACCACGCCGCCCACGATCATCATGCACACGGCGCAGGCGAACCGGCGGGCATTCTGTTTATCGAGAACGTCGGCAACCTGGTGTGCCCGGCACTTTGGGACCTCGGCGAGGCCGGTAAAGTGGCGATCCTGTCAGTCACCGAGGGCGAGGACAAGCCGCTCAAATACCCGGACATGTTCGCCGCTGCAAAGCTGATGATCCTCAACAAGATCGACCTGCTGCCTCATCTGGACTTCGACGTGCAGCGCTGCCTGGACTATGCCCATCAGGTCAATCCGCAGTTGCAGATCATTCAGCTCAGTGCCCGTGACGGCACCGGCCTGGACGCCTGGCTCGACTGGCTACTGGCGGGTGCGCCGGAGAGTGACCGCAAGGCTGCACGCATCGCCGCACTCGAAGCCGAACTGGCAGCGCTGAAAGCGCCGGCCAAGGGGGCCTGACGTGCATAGCCAAAAACTCCCCAACGCGAACGTCTGGCCGCCCGTATTGGCCTGCGGTGCCTGGCTGAAAAACGCAGCCTGTCTGCTGCAACGCGATCAAGTGCTGTGGTCCCCAGTGCATGGCGATTTGGGCGATCCACAAAGTTGTCTGGACCTCGAAGCCTCGCTGGAGCGTTTGCTCGCGCATGCCGACGCTACCCCGCAGGCAATCGTCCATGACCTGCACCCGGACTTCTACAGTTCCCAACTGGCCGTGAGCCTGGCCGCTCGGCTGGACGTGCCCGCGCTGGCGGTCCAGCACCACCATGCGCATATCGGCGCACTCATGGCCGAACATGGGCTCGACGGCCCGGTGCTGGGTCTGGCGCTGGACGGCGTCGGCCTCGGCAGTGACGGCGCCGCCTGGGGGGGTGAGTTGCTATGGGTCGCGCCCCACGCCTGGCGCCGACTCGGGCATCTGCTGCCACTGCCACTGCCGGGCGGCGACATCGCCGCCCGTGAGCCTTGGCGTCTGGCCGCAGCCGCGCTGCATCTACTGGGCCGCAATGAAGAAATCATTACTCGCCTCGGCGCGCTGGTCGGCGAGCAAAGCGCTGGCACCGTTGCAGGCATGCTCCGCCGTAACCTCAACTGCCCACCCAGCAGTGGCGCGGGACGCTGGTTCGATGCCGCCGCCGGTATTCTCGGGATCAGTGTGCGCCAGCAAGCCGAGGCAGAAGCCGCCATCGCCCTGGAACGTCTGGCCAGCGACTATCTGGCAGCGAATGCCGAGCCAACGGTCGAAGGCCTATGGCGCATCCGCGCTGACGGCGTGCTTGATCTACGGCCGCTGCTCACACGTCTATTCGACTTGGCCGATCATGGCCGTAGCGCCGAAGGTGCCGCACTGTTCCACCTGACACTCGCGGCGGCCCTGACTGACTGGGTGCTGCAACAGCCTGCAAAACTGCCGGTACTGCTCGGCGGTGGCTGCTTCGCCAACCGTCTGCTCAGTACGCGCCTCAGCCATCTGCTCGGCACCCACGGCGTGCCGGTCTTCAGCGCACAGAGCGTGTCCTGCGGCGATGCCGGACTGGCCCTCGGCCAAGGCTGGATCGCCGCCCACTGGCCCGAACTTGAAAGCCAAGCGGCGTTGCCGCTGGAGGAACCTCTGTCATGTGCCTAGCTATTCCCGCCCGTGTGGTCGAACTGCGCAGTGGCGACACCGCACTGGTCGATCTCGGCGGCATCCGCAAAGAAATCTCTATAGCGCTGGTGCCCGAGGCACAGGTCGGCGATTACGTGATTATCCACGTCGGCTATGCCCTGGGCCTGATTGATCCAGAAGAAGCCCAGCGCACGCTGGACATGTTCGACGAGTTGAACCGCACGCAACGGGAAGCCTCATGAAGTACATCGACGAATACCGCGACGGCGAGCTGGCTCAACGCATCGCCGCACGCATCCGCGGAGAAGCCCATCCCGACCGATCCTATCGGTTTATGGAGTTCTGCGGCGGCCACACCCACGCGATTTCCCGCTACGGCGTCAGCGAGCTACTGCCCGACAACGTGCGCATGATCCACGGCCCCGGCTGCCCGGTCTGCGTGCTGCCGATTGGACGTATCGACCTGGCGGTGAAGCTGGCCCTGGAACACGGAGCAATCCTTTGCAGCTACGGCGACACCTTGCGTGTGCCCGCGGCTGAAGGGCTTTCCTTGCTCCGCGCCAAGGCCCACGGCGCCGATATCCGCATGATTTATTCGCCGCTGGATGCACTGAAAATCGCCGAAGCGAACCCGGAACGGCAGGTGGTGTTCTTCGCCATCGGTTTCGAAACCACCACACCGCCCACGGCACTGATCATTCGCGAAGCGGCGGCACGTGGCCTGGATAATTTCAGCGTGCTCTGCTGCCATGTCCTGACTCCGGCTGCGATTTCGCACATCCTCGCCGCGCCGGAAAAGGACGCCGCGTCGGCGGTGGAACTGGATGGTTTTGTCGGCCCGGCGCATGTCAGCATCGTCATCGGCTCGGCGCCTTACGAAGCCTTCGCCCGCCAATACCACAAGCCAGTGGTCATCGCCGGTTTCGAGCCGCTGGACGTGATGCAGGCGATCTTGATGCTGGTGCGCCAGGTCAATGAAGGTCGGGCTGAAGTCGAGAACGAGTTCATCCGCGCTGTCGGACGCTATGGCAATACGGGCGCCCAGGCGCTGATGGATGAGGTCTTCGAGTTGCGCCCCAGCTTCGAATGGCGCGGGCTCGGTGAAGTCCCCCTCAGCGCCCTGCGCATTCGTCCGGCCTTCGCCCGCTACGACGCCGAAGTGCGCTTCGACTTGGAGTACCAGGCGGTGCCGGATCACAAGGCCTGCGAATGTGGCGCCATCCTCCGCGGGCAGAAAAAACCCACGGATTGCCGCCTGTTCGGCACCGTGTGCACACCCGAAAATCCAATGGGCTCGTGCATGGTGTCCAACGAAGGCGCCTGCGCCGCGCATTACGCCTACGGGCGCTACAAAGACATTGAGGTAGTGGCTTTATGAACGCTGGTTCCCCCGTCAAGCGCGGCTATGTCCGCCCCCTGAACCTGCGAGAAGGACGCATCGACATGAGTCACGGCGCTGGCGGCCGTGCTTCGGCGCAATTGATCGAAGAACTGTTCGTCGCCGCCTTCGATAACACCTGGCTGCGTGAGGGCAACGACGGCGCGGTCTTCACACCCGAACTCGCCCCCGGCGAGCGCATGGTTATGGCGACGGACGCGCATGTGGTTTCGCCGCTATTCTTCCCCGGCGGCGACATCGGCAGCCTGTCCGTGCATGGCACCGTCAACGACGTCGCCATGACCGGTGCGCGACCGCTGTACCTCGCCGCCAGCTTCATCATTGAGGAAGGTTTCCCACTCGCAGACCTGAAACGCATTGTCGACTCCATGGCCCGTGCCTCCCGTCAGGCGGGCGTCCCCATCGTCACCGGCGACACCAAGGTGGTCGAGCGCGGCAAGGGCGACGGCGTATTCATCAGTACCACCGGGATTGGCGTGGTCGCCGCCGGGGTGAATACCAGCGGCCATCGTGCTCGCCCTGGCGATGCCATTTTGCTGTCCGGGAGCATTGGCGAACACGGCGTGGCAATCATGTCCAAGCGTGAGGCGCTGGAATTCGACACCGAGATCATCTCCGACAGCATCGCCCTGCACGAACTGGTTGCCCATATGCTCGCGACCGCCCCCGGTTTGCGCGTGCTCCGCGACCCGACACGTGGTGGCTTGGCGACAACGCTGAACGAGATTGCCGGTCAATCCGGAGTTGGCATGCTCCTCGACGAAGCCATGATCCCGGTGCTACCACAGGTCGAAGCCGCGTGCGAACTGCTCGGCCTCGACCCGCTGTACATCGCCAACGAAGGCAAGTTGATCGCCATCTGTTCCGAGGCCGACGCTGAACCGTTGCTGCACGCCATGCGCCAACACCCGCAGGGGAAAGACGCGGTGCGCATCGGCACCGTATTGGATGACTCGCACGGCTTCGTGCAAATGCAGACCCGTTTCGGTGGGCGCAGGATAGTAGACTGGCTGACCGGAGAGCAGTTGCCTAGAATCTGTTGATCATAGGGTTCGAGCTGCCGGACAGCCCGTGACTGAACGGCCTCGACCCACAGACCAAGAGTCTCATTGAACCGATGTATGACCTTCGATCATCGCGACTCCCCCCGCTTCTACGCAAATTCCTGCGACCGCTGCTGGATCCCTATCGACGCTACCGTAACGCCAGGCTTATCCACGCCGTGCGCGTATCGCTGGGGTTGCTCGCGTCGATCTTGTTGACCACCGGCATCAACCTGCCCCACGGGGAATGGGCCTCGGTCACCATGCTGGTGGTAATCGGCGGACTTCAGCACCATGGTAATATCGGCAAAAAAGCGGCCGAGCGGGCGTATGGAACGCTGATAGGCGCCGCCGTTGGCCTGTTGCTGGTCGCCCAGCAAGCGTACTTGGGCATACCGTTGCTCACGTACCTGGGCATGTCTGCGGTATGCGGCTTTTTTGCTTATCACGCGATCGGCAAAGGCGGCTACACGGCGCTGCTGTCGGCAATCACCGTGTTCATCGTCGCCGGTCATGGCGATAACCCGATATCCGATGGCCTTTGGCGCACTGTCGATATCCTCATTGGCATCGTCCTGGCCCTGGCGTTCTCTTTCGCGCTGCCCCTGTACGCGGTCTTTTCCTGGCGCTACAACCTGGCGAGCGCACTGCGTGACTGTGCCGCGATCCACAGCCGCATCATCAGTGGCCAATCGGTCAGCGACGACGAGTACCTCAAGCTGATGAACCGACTGACCGGCGCCATGGTGCAACTGCGTTCGTTGATGCCCTCCGTGTCCAAGGAGGTGCGGATATCACTCAATAAACTCGACGCCATCCAGCGCAATCTGCGGCTGTGCATCAGCACCCTGGAGATCCTCGCCAACACCCGGCCCACCGCCAACGACGAACAGGCCATGGCCGTGTTGCAGCTGTCCCTCAACGCCGAACACAAACAGATACGCGTACAGCTGATTGCAATGGCGCGCGCACTGCAAACCGGTGTCTCGGAGCGGATCGAGCGCCCTGTCGGCGGGGCAGACAATACGGCCGCGTTGAGTGCCCCGGTCTACTCGGCACTGGACGGCTACCGACTGTTGACCCTGCAACTTGCCGCCACCGTCGACGATCTGCGCCAGCAACTGGCGAACACTGCAAGGAAATGGAAGATCTGACTGTTACTCATTGGACCGCGAAAACGCCCTCCACGATGATTCAATACACCTGCGTCACAAAAAAGGTGCCCGCACTAATCCGACAGAATGAACCGTATTTTTCAGGGGCCCTCCTATACTCCACTGCGCACGCCGTCTAACAGCAACACCATGCATGCCTTGTTTTTCATCTATTGAATAACGAAGGGAGCAGACTGTGCGACCCACTCTCCTTGATCAGATCCGCGCAGGGGCCTTGCGCTGGTGGCAAGAGTCCTTTATTGATCGCTATCGCCTTTGGCGCGCCCGCGTTAACGGCATTGAAGTGACACAGTCGATCCAGTATTACCGAGCTGCCGAACACTTAACCGATAGCGCCGACCGTGGACCGGATAACTCGGTCCAGTTGGTGGCGTACAAAGCGGCCTGGGTTCGGGTTTATGTACGTTCCGGGTTATTAAGCTCCGTTGCCAATGTCACTGGTTCGCTGGACCTCGCGCGCCGTAACCACGCCTTGAACTATGACGCCGTCGCGACTTACGCCGCTCAAGGTGCGGCGACTGTTACGGCTGAGCAAACCGTTGATTACGCAACCGAGCGCAACAACATAAACCGTACCTTGAACTTTTTGATTCCTGCCCAGGAGTGTCATGGCACGTTACGGCTGACGGCGCGCCTGCAAGGCATTGAAAGTTCAGACAGCAGCATTATCATCAATACGAACCTGGTTCAGACCCTGCGCGTGCGTGCCATTCTCGTCGCATACAACGGTCCCAGTTCCGCCAATACACCCGCACCCGGTCAACCGGCCATTACCCAACTCACGCTTCCCGCGCCGACACTCGCGGATTTGCAAACCAATGCATCGATGGCGTTCGCTGCCATGCCCGTGCAGGCCACCGGATCGTTCGCCAGTTGCGGCACCTTGAACTGGGCAACCCCACTGGACGACGTACGCTCTGGACCAGGAGCCTGTTCAACCAATTGGGGCACCCTGCTCAACTGGCTTGCACTACTCCGGGACAACGACGGCAACCGCACGGACGTTGTGTATTACGGTTTGCTCCCCGCTGGCATCCCGCTCAACGTGCCAGGCTGTGGACAGGATGGCCTGGGCGCTGGAGCCGTGGGTAATCAACTGACGTTCCTGCATGAAATCGGCCATGGCTATGGCTTCCAGCACACCCCATGCGGTGCCGCAGGGGCGACCGATCCAAACTACCCGACTTACGAACCCTATGCCTCCGCGTCCATTGGTGAATTCGGGCTCGATATTCGCAACGGCGCGGTGTACGACCCGACGACGGCGCGGGACTACATGTCCTATTGCAATCCACGCTGGATGTCTCTGTATCAACACGACCGCTTGCTTCAGCACCCGCGACTTGAGCCCCGGTGGTTGAGAGAGCGTTCGATTTTCGATGATTACCCTCTGGAAAGGGCTTTTGACATCGAACACCTCTGGTGGCCCGATCCACCATGGCTACAGGACGAACTGCAGGGGCGAACGATGAATCCGGTCATTTCCATCGTGGGTCATGTCGAGGAAAACGGGGAGATTCAGGTTCAATCTGTCGCACGTGTCCCTGTGACAGCATTGCCCACGGGCGTGCAGACACACTGGGTTGCGCAACTCATGAACGAGCAGGGCCACGTGATTGCAAGTGGATCGCTGGTGCGCTCCGACTTCCAGGGTGGATGCGGCTGTTGCCAGGGCCACGGACACCCGAACCAAGACCCCGACCGCCCACCGTTCATGTTCAAAGTCTACCTGCCTGACAGAGCGCCCGGCTCATCGCTGCGCATCGCAGGTCCGGCAGAGCAAGTCTGGACACGCCAGGCGCCTGCACGTCCTGCGCAGTTCGTCAGCGCCACAGCCGACGTGACGTCGACACAACAACTGGCGCTGAGGTGGCAGGTCGACGCCGAGAGCGATGTCGACGTCTGGGTGCAATGGACTGTCGATAAAGGCGAGCGATGGCACGGCTTGGCCGTTGGCCTGCGGGGTGGCGAAGCGGAGTTGCCGCTGACCGGTTTACCCGCAGGACAGGTCCAGTTGCGCTTACTCGGACATGACGGATTTTTCACCGCCGAATCGCCAGCGTTGGTCGTCGACTTGCCCGAACGTGCGCCTGAGGTGGCGATTCTTTACCCGCAGAACGGGCAGACGCTGCGAGCCGATCAACCGATACAGGCGTCAGGCAATGCAACTGACTCCGCAGGGTATCCACTGTCAGCGGAGCGACTCACCTGGATGCTCGACGACAAGGTTGTAGGACGGGGGCGCGAAGTATGGCTCTCCCCTGCTGCCGGTCGCCATGAATTGGTACTCGACGTCGACTGGAGCCAAGGCCGAGTTCAAACGGTTGTGGTTTTTAATACGGCAAAAGATCAGGGCCGAACGGGTCCTCACGCCCGGTGAGAAAGGCACCTGCTCAGGGCTGGATTTCGACCGAAAAGCACCTACACACGTGAGCCGACTCATTAAGCGTGCCTGTGCCCACCTCTTACAGGCGATAATGCCCCGCAATAGTGTTATCCACTCAACAAAGGGGCGCTGCAGCAGTGATGTTTGAGATCAAGCAATTCAATCCTGAAACCTATCGACGGCAAACGCGACGCAGTACGCTGATCATTATCGTGATCTTCGCGCTGCTGGCCATGGTGCTGTCCAGCGTTGCCGTGAAGCTGTTTGGCGAACCCGGTGGCGATAATTTCCGCTTGAATGCGGCGGGCGTCATTGCCGCGTTGGCAGTGACCGTGACCGTGGTGCGGTTCCAGTTCTGGTCGCAGGCATGGATGGCACCGGCCGTCTACGGCTGGCAGCTGAAACGCAGCCTAATGAGCATTACCAACGTCATGCATTACGTCACCGAGGGCGTGCAGGCCAGTGACCCGACGGCCATGAAACTGCTGCGCTTTTATCACTTGGGGCTCACGCAGATGCACCAGTTGGATGGCAACTCCGGCGCAGCAAGCCAGACAGTGCGAGAGGCCGACCTGCACAAGGCGCGCATGGAAGCTCTCGGCATTGATACCGACCAGCATCGACTGGATCCCGCCTGGCTTGCGGCGGCGAAGAAAGCCAGTGCGGCGAAGGCGAAGTAACACCCTCGCGATACAGTATCGCCCCAACGACACGTTGATACCTGAGCGTTGGGGCCAGGCCCGGAACGATGACCGCCCGAGCCTTTCAGGCTGTTTTTGACGCCCAGACAATCACTACGGACAGGTCACATCCGGTTTTTACGTGACCACCTGATAACAAGGCACATAGGCCGCGCCGCCTGGCAGCTTCATGCGGTGCTGCTCGACGAACGATTTCAATAAGCGGTCCAGAGGCTGCATCACCGCCGCGTCGCCACGGATCTGGTAAGGGCCATGCTGCTCGATCAGGCGAATGCCCTTGTCTTTCACATTACCGGCAACGATGCCGGAAAAGGCACGCCGCAGATTGGCCGCCAATTCGTGAGGAGGCAGGTCCAGGCTCAGTTGGAGACTGGCCATGTTGGCGTGGGTGGGGTCGAACGGGCGCTGAAAGCCTTCCTCGATCCTTAGCATCCAGTTGAAATGGAAAGCGTCATTTCGGTCTCGACGGAACTGCTTGACCGCTTTTAGTCCCACGGTCATTTGCCTTGCTACTTGAACAGGATCATCGATGATAATTTCGTAACGAGTCTGTGCGGCCTCCCCCAGCGTAGCGCCGACGAACGCGTGCAACTGATGCAAGTAGGGCGCGGCACTCTTTGGCCCGGTCAGGATGACAGGGAGCGGCAGGTCCTTGTTGTCAGGGTGCATCAGGATCCCGAGCAGGTAGAGGAACTCCTCGGCTGTGCCCGCGCCGCCTGGAAAAATGATTACACCGTGGCCGACGCGCACGAAGGCCTCGAGGCGTTTTTCTATGTCAGGAAGGATCACCAGCTCATTGACGATCGGGTTAGGCGCCTCGGCAGCGATGATTCCCGGTTCGGTCAGGCCCAAGTAGCGGCCGCCGATGATTCGCTGCTTGGCGTGAGCAATGGTGGCACCCTTCATCGGCCCTTTCATTACGCCAGGCCCACAACCGGTGCAGATGTCCAGGCTGCGCAGGCCCAGTTCGTGGCCGACCTTTTTGGTGTACTTGTATTCCTCGGTGTTGATCGAATGGCCGCCCCAACACACCACCATCTTCGGCTCCAGACCGGGACGCAGGGTGCGGGCATTGCGCAGCAGGTGGAAGACGTAGTCAGTGATCCCCTGCGAGCTGCTCAGGTCGATGCGCTGGCTGTCCAGCTCACTCTCGGTATAGACGATGTCACGTAGCGCGCTGAACAGCATCTCGCGGGTACTGGCGATCATCTCACCGTCGACGAAGGCGTCCGCAGGCGCGTTGAGCAGTTCGAGGCGCACGCCACGATCCTGCTGGTGGATGCGAACCTCGAAGCTCTCGTAGGCCTCAAGAATAGTCTTGGCGTTATCTATGTGGGCGCCTGTGTTGAGGATTGCCAAGGCGCATTGGCGGAACAGCTTGTAGATGCTGCCAGCCCCGGCTTCGCTCAGTTGCTGAACTTCACGTTGGGACAGAGTCTCCAGGCTGCCCCTTGGGCTTACCGAAGCGTTAATTACATGTCTTGGGGCCATTCTAGGTTCCTGAGATCGATGCCACCGAGCCCGGTAGGGTCAGTTGCATCAGGAGGGTGAGTGCCAAATGCAGTCGCGCGTGACGGGTATTTTCTCCGGCGACCGGGCTGAAAAGCAAACGTTGCGGTGAGATCCTCCGGGGTCGAGCGCCTTCACCACAGCAGAGAAAGCGGCAGCTAAAGGCCAATGAGCAGTTTCGTCATCTTACCCGGCCACGCATGGAACGGCGCTAACTCATAAGATCGCTGGGTTTTCTTGCCCCCCCTTTCACCACCTATACTCAAAAGGCCATGACCCGAGACGCTGAACGCCCCTTCCAATGGGGAAGGCGCAAAGCGGCAAAAGCACTCCATGCCGGGTATCAGAAGGATAGCCGCGCACTGAGGCTTGCGAATCAAAAAAGGCGTGGAGTGTTTGTTTGAAGCTCATCCAATGCCGGATGGGTTAACGCGGTCGAGTCTATTTAGAGGACTGCGATCTTGAATCTGCGTTCCCTGATCCTCGCCCTTATCGTCGCCTTGATGATGGCGTTGGTAGGGTGCGCCTCCAAAAATCACGCCCCCGATCAGACTCCGCCGGTTCTGGTTTCGGAGGATACCTGGCGACAGGTCGACTGGGATATTGTCACCGCGTCGCTGACCGCGAAAGGATCGGCCAAGGACTATGCGCGCAGCTCCATGGCAAACTGGAGGGACCTCGCCTACCAGCGCACCGAGGCAGACTTCATTCCGTGGTTTACCGGCTACTGGACTCAGCAATGGCTGACGCTCAAGGTGGCCTGGTACAAGGTGAGCACAGGGAAAGAGACCGATCCGGCCAAACGAATGGCTAACTATCTGCAGGAGCAATACCACAATCGCGTGCTGGACCCTGTTGCCAAGCAGATTGATCCCGGCGCGGTCATGGAGCAGACGACGAAACTGTACATCCAGCTTCTCGGCACGCAACTTCAGGGCATTGCGCCACGCTACGGTGTGCCTCTAGACCAATTAGACCGACGATTCAAAGACATTCCAGCAATCGAGCTGGCGCCACCACCCAATCGTAACGCTTCGCTCTACCAGATCATCCACATCGATCCTGTCGTCAAGCTGCCGGCGTATGTGGCTCTGGTCAATCAGATCCGCAATACGCCAAGTGGTGCGGGCGCCGGTCCATCGGACGCAAGCATATCGTCAGTGGCACAACGGACCAGCGAAAAACTGGAGGCCACGCTCCCCACCCGAGGTGTCGCAGGCGCTGTCGCCGCGGCGGTTGGCCGAGTAGCAGGCACGATGATTTCCCTTGCTGTGTCGGGTTTCGGCGCCATTGCGCACGAGAAAGAACGGTCAGAAATGGTGGAGCAGCTTCGGGTAATCCTGAGCGCCGCCCTGGACGATGAGCGGCGTAACCTGATGGACAATCCCACCGCCGGGGTAATGGCAGGGGTCTATCACTTGTCAGGACACATCGAGGGAAGCCTCATCAAAACCTTTACCCCGTCGGTCGAATTAGAACCGATACCTCAAGACCTTCCTCCGCCCGGTGAGCAACCTCTCCAGGACAACAAAAGTGATGAGCAAGCGCCGAGCGACGACGGGAAGGCGACTGAATAACGCCACAAGGGTCGGGGCATTTTTATCGCGACGGCACTCAAGGAAGATAAATAATGAATTGACCGCCCCCCAACTTGCCGCCGTTGGCCAGTTCGATATGTCCATGCACGCCATTGCGCTCGTGCCGTTTGGCGATGTGCGCTGCGAAATAGAGGCCTAGACCGGTACTGCCGCTGCTTTGATTGATGCCCTGCACATAGTCTGACTGACGCTCGATCATCTGCGCTGGATACCCGGGTCCGTCGTCATTGATCGTCAACACAAGTTGGTCTCCCTCCTCATGGGCGCTGATCAACACAGCATGGCGCGCATAACGGATGGCATTGATAATAATGTTCGCCACCACCGAACCTATCAGTTCACGGTCAAAAAAGCCGAGCACATTAATGCCCTGGAGTTCGTAACTCGCGACGATCCCGTGACTGTTCAAGACATCCTGATGGCACGCCAGTTGTGCTTCGATGAAATCATCGAGCTCATGATAGTCAGGCCGCAGCGGCAACTGGTTGACGCCCAACTTATACAAACCGAGCAACTGCACCAACATCCCGTTGAGATGGGCGAATTCGTATTCGATGGCCCCATGCTCGGGGGTGCCTTGCTGCACGTCGGGCAGCCGCATCAGCCACTGGCTATGAGCGTGCATCAATGTCGCCAGGGAGTTCTTCATGTCATGCACGATGGAGGCGATCACCATCGAGAAGTCGAGGCCCTCATCGTTAGTATTCATGCGCCAAACGCCCGACTCTGCAACTTCTGATAACGCTCATAACGGGGATCCGTGTCAGGCATCATGCCGATCATGTTCAGGCACACCCGACATTCTTCAAGCCGTGCAGCATCTGGAGTCACGCCCTTCGCAGGCAACAACGATTGCACCATGTTCAGGGCGATACTGATGTTCTTCGATTGCAACGCCAACGCGCGGCGGAAAAAATCCTGCGCTTCGGCGAGATTGCCAGCCTTGTAACTGCGTACGCCTTGAAGGTTGAGGTCAGCGGCGGCCTTGCCCGCACCAAGGATCGCAGGATCATCGGTCAGGCGAGAGATGCCCTGCATGACTGCGGGGTCATCGCCGTAGATTTCTGCGCAGTTTTTCAATACCCCTGCTCCAGCTTCCTCTTGACCCAAGCGCTGAAGCTGGGCGGCAACCGCCAGTGCCGCGTCGGCGCCGAGAAAGCTCTCCATGCCCTGAAGAACTGCCAACGCCTGCGCGGTCAGCTTCGCGGCGGTCTCAGGGTCCGACTGTTGCAGACTGGTCGCCTTCATCAGACGAGTGCGCAATTGCAGCCCCTGATCGTTGCCGTACTCCTTAGCGACCTCGCCCAGCGTCTGGTTGATCTCCACCCGGGCCCGGGCATCCAGGCCCTTATCACCATTCTTGCTGATCAGTGCTTGTGCCAGGCCGAGGTTGCTCTCTGGATCCTTGAAGCGCGAGTACTGCCCTTGGGACACGGCATGACGATAAGCCTTGGAGGCGCTTTCAAAATCTTCGTTACCCATCGCCAGCTTGCCCAGCAACCTTTGCCGACGCACCGCCAATGGCGACAAACGTACCGCATCCTCGAGTACGCTTTGGGCGCGTCGCGCGTCACCACGGGCAACTAACACATCAGCCAGGCCATCGTAGAGCGTCGGGATCATCGGAAAGGCAATCATTGCCCGCTCGTAAATAGCCTGAGCCTCGCTGGCCTTGCCGCGCTTGAACAATAATTTGCCAAGCGCCGCGTAAGCCCAAGGCGTAGCGCGGTCGGCCAGGATCATCTTGAGAAAGCTTTCCAGCGCATCATGCTGATTCAGATCGCGCAGGGCATCAGCCTTGTAGCGCTGGCAGAGGGGGGCAAAGCGCTGGTCCTTCTCGGTGAGGCTGGTGCAGGCGGCCAACACATCGGCAGGCTTGCCGCGATCAAGCGCCTGGAGAATCGGTTTGAGCAACGTCTTGCGCTGGTCAAGCTTTTCAAGGCGCTGGGCCAGGCCCGCTCGGTTGAACGGCTTGGTCAGATAAGCATCCGGCTCCCATTCCAGGGCGCTCATCACCATGGCCTGGCTGTTCTCGGCGGTGACCATGACGAAAACACCTTCATGGCTTATCAGCTTATCGGTCATCAGGTCTTCAAGCACCTGCTGACCATTTTTCTTACCGTCACCGAAATTGAAATCATGCAGGATAAAGTCGTAGCGTTTCTGCGCGCACATGAGTAGCGCCTGCTCACCCGTATCGGCGGTGTCTACTTCCACAACGCCCAGTTCGCGCAACATGGACCTGACCGAACTGCGAAAATCGGAGAAATCATCGACGATAAGAAACTTTTTTTGGTTGTACGCCAGCATCGAGATTCCTGTCATGGGAAGTAAAGAGTAGGAGCCCAAAAGCAAATACCAATGCAAGGACGGATTGAGCTTCGCTGCCCATTTCGGCGCGCACATAATAGCTAAGCGTAATAGGTCATCAAGCGACTTTACATAGCAATGCTATCCTTCTTGCTTGCCGCATCGCAATGGCCTTGATCCAAGCGTTTCCAGACGCTCGGGCGAACGCTATAAGAGCTTCAGCGGCAACCGGATTTTTGGTCAATTCGGACAGCAGAAAGATAGTCTCCTATCGACCCAAAACAGGAAATCAATACTGGTAGAAATCGGCAAGAAGAAGACTATGAACACGATACCCATAACGCCATAAATTGCCCAAGAGCCATGTCGCTCTTTCTGTGCAAGACAGTCAAGCAGAACTCAGAGTCATGCGTGGACAAGGACCGTAATCAGACGACAAATAGGGCAGAAAAAATTATGCATGTTTGTCACCTGATTACAGTGAGTGACTTATAGGAATTTTTTGTCTTAATACACTAAACGCAACGAACACTCTTTACCGTGAGAAGTTTTCTCTGACCTGCCCCTCTGGAGAGTGCTTAAAGAGTTGGATTAAATAGTATCCACGGTCAATGGCCGAGGCATTTGTTTGATCGCCCAAGGACATTGATAATGGCAAAATTGTTCCTGCCGCAGTGATCAGCGATGCTTAATCAGGAGGGCGACTCGCAGCGGTTTTCCCCCGCGTCCGAGAGGTCGAATGAGTAGGTGTTGCGACCCGACTTCTTGGCTGCGTACATCGCATGGTCCGCGTGCTGGACCAAGGCTTCGATATCGTTGCCATCACGTGGGAACATGCTGACACCCATGCTTGCATTGATTCTCACTTCATGACCATCAATGAACAGGGGAAGCTGGAAGCGGTTATGCAGCTTCTCCAGGATGGTGACAATATGCTGGGTATCCTCAACCGCCTCGAAGAAGATGACGAATTCATCCCCCCCCAAACGTGCCACCGAATCGTTTTCGCAGGTGGCAGAACGTAGCAGGTTGGCCACCGCCTTGAGCACATGGTCACCGAGGCTGTGGCCGTACCGGTCGTTGATGCTCTTGAAGTGATCGAGATCGACAAACAGCACCGCCAAGTGCTTGCCGCTACTCTGTGAATTGATCAAGGCACACTCAAGGCGATCAAAGAACACCCGACGGTTCGGCAGACCGGTCAGCGGATCATGTCGAGACAGGTGTTCGAAGGCCGTGCGGCTGTGCGTGAGGTCGTCCAGTTGGCTGAGGATTTCTTCCTCCATTTCGCGAAAACTCTGGGCCAACTGGCCCAATTCGTCCTGACGCGAGGGCAGCTCGCTGATCTTGCGTTCACGGGAAAATAGCTGCACGGCTCGGGTCATGCTTTTCAGCGGCCGGATGACCGCACGCGAGGTGATGATCGCCGTGAGCAGGGCCAGCAGACTGAACAGCAGAACAATCTGGACGATCTTCTGGCCTACACGCGAGGCCTCGGCGAGTACGAGGCTTTGTGACTGGCCGAGGCCGAGGACGATGAAAGGTTCTGAGGTCTGCGCATTGTTTGAGATTCGTACAAACGCTGCAACCAGCCCATCTTGCTGCTCCTGCGCGACGCTACGACTGATTACGTGGTCCTTATGCCTCTCACCCAGCAGTCTGGCGACTTCCGGGAACTCGTCCTGGATGAACAGACGACGTCCCTGGTCAAATCCGAAAGTGCGTTGGTGGTCTGGGTGGACCAGCAGGTCGCCCCAGCGATTGCTCAGATACACTTGGTATTGCGCGGGCAAATCTCCCTGCAATTGGCTAAAGAGCTGGTCGAGGTCGACGTTGATCACCATCAGGGCGAATACTTTACCGCTGGCGTCAGCCACGGGTGTGGACACGTGCAGGGTCGGCTTGCCCAACCCGGAGTGAGCGCCCTGCTCATGATTGATCACTATCGGGGACAAGCGTGTTTCACCGGGCGCCAAGCGCAAGGTGTCGAACACGTAAGCGTAATGGGCCTTCTCCTGCAGATCGGCACCGCTGACGCGTAACAAGCGCTCACCGTCGCGATCCACCCGCACCAGTTCGAGGCCATGGTCGACAGCGCTGATCAGGCGAACCTGCATATAGTCTGGGTGCACTTGCAACATCGCGCGGAACAACTCGGCAAGGTTATCTTGCGCATGTAAACGCGTACTCTGGCTACCGGCGTCCGAAAGCTCGCGTACCTCGGGGCCGTTGGCCAGCAGTTGCGCATCGAGACCGATGTCGTCTAGGTTGCCGTGCAAGTTGCGTCCGAGCACCTGGGCGGAAGTGAGCAGGTCACGTTCTGCGGCCTTGAGCAGAATGTCGCGACTACTGATGTAGGAATAATATCCGGCCAGACCGGTGGGCAGGATGCCGAACAGAGCCATCAGGCACCCGAGTTTGAGGGCGATACTGAACCTCATCGCGCCTCCTGCAGGGGCGGCCGGTCGCCGGACATGATGCGCTGCCATAGCGCAGTACGATGTGCATCATCCTCGACAGGACGCAGCCAGATCAGTTGTGCCGACGGGTCCATACCAACCGGCTCCACCAAGGTATTGGACAAGCCCTGACGCTCGCTCAAGGCGCGACTGACATGGGGCTCGAGGGTGAAGTTGATCCAGGCTTCGGCCAACACTGGATCGCGCGCGTTGCGACTGATCGCCCAACAGTCGAGCCAAGCCAAAGCACCTTCTCGCGGAATCACGTAACCGACATCGGCGCCAGCGTCCTGCAACTGCTTGAGCTGCTGCCGGCCATAGTTGGCAAATAGTAGAGCCACCGAGTGCTCACGGAACAGTTCGGCAGCTTCCTCCGGTAGAGAATAGAAGGTCAGCACGTTGCGGCGCAGAGCGATCAACTGATCAGTGACCAAAGGGAAGTCAGCGGCGGCGATGTGGAACGGGTCGCCACCGCGCGCCAGGTTAGCCAGAGAGAAGTTATGGCTGCTGGTGTTGAACGCCAATACACGGCCTTGGAATTTGGGGTCCCACATACTGGTGATCGACTGCGGCGGCTGACTGAACTGCTGTCGGTCATAGATCAGCCCCATGTCCGAATAGGTGTAGGGGTAGTCGCGAAAGCGCAAGAGTTGGCGCGAGGTGTTAGTTATACGCGCAGGTTGCAATGGCTGTAGCAGTTGCTGACTTATGTAGTACTCGACTTCCGCAGTGTTGGCAGCGATCAAGTCGTAGTTGCCACCCTGATTTTCCGCCAGCTTGCTACGCAGCACTTCGTCGCTGCCAACCAGAGTGACTTCGACCTTCACTTTGTAACGCGCCTCAAACTCCGCGACCAGGTCGCTGTCGGCATAGCCGGGCCAAGCAAGCAGACGTAGCGTTTGAACGCCAGCCTGTGCCAGGGTCGGGACCAGGATGGAGAGAAGGACGAGCAGAAATGGGTAGAAGTGCTTCATCGACAAGGCCAAAAAAAGCGAGATTTTGAGTATATAGATGGCTATATGCCTTAGTCTTTAATACCACGCCCAACTTTCGCCGTTGGTCGGAAACAGTCTATTCGCGAGATCAATGAGGGCAAGACCCCCCTCTGCGTTTAAACCGGAAAGCAGCTCACCAAAACCCGATCATGTGTCATTCGAACCATCACAGAGCATTGTGGCTCAGCAATTCCCACGACTGGTGCGTTGATCGCCTCTTCCGCCTTCGCCGTAAACATCGAAATAAAGCCTGAGGAGAAAACAGGTCAGCCAGTTCCTATCCTTAACCAGCGTTTTCCAACAAGCGTGTTCCGTGCTAGGCCAATCGTTCATCGATATCAATCGAACAGAGTCACCCTTCTCACTGCGTGGTTGACACGTTTCCTTGCGGCCGACGGCAAAGACTGGCAAGCAACTTGCTTGATCTGATCACACTTGAGCCATCAACGACGATGGTTTCACAACTATTACGGGCAACGGCGTCCGCTCACCTCCGCATTGCGGAAAGTGAGCGTGCGCCGTTTTTGCGTTCACACTGGTTCAAAAGGAAATCCTCATGCCTGCTCAAGGAGTCCTCCCAATGGGCCATGCCACCGCAACGCTGCACAGGGGCGCAGGCAAGTGCCGTCCTACTGGCACGTCATTCGGCAAAGCATTGTTCAAACCGGGCATAGCCCTACTGGAACGCAGCGGGATCAACCTCTGGTTACCGCTCGGATTGGCCCTCGGCGCCTGTGGTCTCGCACTAGCCGAACAGCCTGCCAGCGCACTGACCCTCATCCCTGGAGTTCTCTACCTAGGCTGTGCCTGGCAATTGCGCGAGCGCGATCAACGCCATCTACAGACATTCTGGAACACCGAACTGGCACGACTACTGCGCAGCTCCCGGAATGCCGACCTCGCGACGCTGCTGGTGACCACAAGCACTTCGCTACGCAACAGCGAACGCATGCGTAGCGAAGTACAGTTCGCCAGCCGCGCCTTGGAACAGATGGCCCAGCAGACCAGCGACCAAGGTGAGGAGCAGAGCCAACGGATCGCCATGATCGCCGCTGCCAGCGAGCAGATCGACCAGACCCTGCACAGCATCGACGCCTTGGCCCAGGATGCATTGGCGGCCTTCGCCGACGCCCACGCCCGAAGTGACGCCGGCTGTCTGGAGGCTCGCGCCGTAGGCGGAAGCATGCTCGCCATCCAGCACAGCCTGGGCAATACCGCGCAGGCTGTGGAAGCTTTGCTGCAGCGAACGGCCGCAGTCGAAAAAACGGTGAATAGCATCCAGGCGCTGGCCAAACAGACCCAGTTGCTGGCACTCAATGCATCCATAGAGGCCGCCCGCGCAGGCGAGCATGGCCGTGGTTTCGCCGTAGTAGCCGATGAAGTCCGCAGTCTGGCCCAGGCTACCGACCAAGCGACCCACGAAATCACCAAGGTCGCGACAGCGATCGCCATGGCTGTGCGCCAGGTAGATGGCGAGGTCAAAGAACACCGCCATTTGTTGGAAGCCGGCAACCGGCAGAGTGAGCACCTCGCCACCAACCTCGAAGACCTCGCTCAACGAAGCCAGACCAATCTGCAACAACTCGGCGCCATGCAACAGGCGCTCAGCGAACACCAACAAGCCAATCATGCTCTCAGCGAACAGCTGCAACAGGTCAATGGGGCCGTGCAGGTGCAGAGCACACAGACTCATGCGCTGCACGACCTGACCCGCTATCTCAACCAGCTCACCGCCGGAAACCGAACATGAACCCACAAGCCGCCGTGGCATTCGATTCTATCCAGCCGCCGCAGGGCGACCCAGCACTGCGGCGGGCATTATTGCAGGGCATTGACCTGCTGCAAGGCCTGCAGCAGCATCGCGGTCTCGGCGGACAAACTACCAGCGAAGCACGGCAGCGTTGCCAAACGCTGGGCGCCTCGCTCGACCACCGCTGGAAGGAATGGCCCTATGCTGAACAGCGGCAGAACTGGCAAGCGTTACGCCGTGCCCCCGCAGATTTCGATGGCCATTGCCGTTTGCTGCAAGACCTGCTGGCCACTATCCAGCACCTTGAGCTACACCGTTGCGCGCTCAATCTGCAGCCCCCAAGTATCGCCGAACGCTGCTGGGAACTGGAAGATCTTGGCCGGCTGCGGGGTCTGTCAGTACGCGCAGCCGCCCATCGAACCTGCCCTTTGGAAATGCTTATCCAGTTGCAATACCTGCACGAACGCTTACTCAGGCATGCCCCCCGCTCGCTGCATAGCGCTCTCGATCAGTTGCAGCACTGCCTTATTGATACTCGAATCGTGTCCATCGCCCCTGCGGAGTGCTACGCCCTGCTCACCCCATTACTCGACGAACGCCTGGACGCCATCCGCCGAGATCTGGACTAAGGCGGCTCTCCGCTCAACTTGGCAACAGAGCGCTATAGTCGTCGCACGCAACTCTTGAGCCCTATTTTCCTCGCACACAAACAAAACCCCTGTTTGCGTAAGCAAACAGGGGTTTCGGAATTCAATCTTGACGATGACCTACTCTCACATGGGGAAACCCCACACTACCATCGGCGATGCATCGTTTCACTGCTGAGTTCGGGATGGGATCAGGTGGTTCCAATGCTCTATGGTCGTCAAGAAATTCGGCTGCCGGATCGTCGTGCTTGCGCGCAACGGGCCAACTAATGGGGATGTGATAGATCTGTGGGTTGTTGCCAATTTTCGGTTTGTGTCGTCTTCACACACCGCAATCTGCTCTTTCGACGCAAATTGCTTGGGTGTTATATGGTCAAGCCTCACGGGCAATTAGTATTGGTTAGCTCAACGCCTCACAGCGCTTACACACCCAACCTATCAACGTCGTAGTCTTCGACGGCCCTTCAGGGGACTCAAGGTCCCAGTGAGATCTCATCTTGAGGCTAGTTTCCCGCTTAGATGCTTTCAGCGGTTATCTATTCCGAACGTAGCTACCCGGCAATGCCACTGGCGTGACAACCGGAACACCAGAGGTTCGTCCACTCCGGTCCTCTCGTACTAGGAGCAGCCCCTCTCAAATCTCAAACGTCCACGGCAGATAGGGACCGAACTGTCTCACGACGTTCTAAACCCAGCTCGCGTACCACTTTAAATGGCGAACAGCCATACCCTTGGGACCGGCTTCAGCCCCAGGATGTGATGAGCCGACATCGAGGTGCCAAACACCGCCGTCGATATGAACTCTTGGGCGGTATCAGCCTGTTATCCCCGGAGTACCTTTTATCCGTTGAGCGATGGCCCTTCCATACAGAACCACCGGATCACTAAGACCTACTTTCGTACCTGCTCGACGTGTCTGTCTCGCAGTCAAGCGCGCTTTTGCCTTTATACTCTACGACCGATTTCCGACCGGTCTGAGCGCACCTTCGTACTCCTCCGTTACTCTTTAGGAGGAGACCGCCCCAGTCAAACTACCCACCATACACTGTCCTCGATCCGGATAACGGACCTGAGTTAGAACCTCAAAGTTGCCAGGGTGGTATTTCAAGGTTGGCTCCACGCAGACTGGCGTCCACGCTTCAAAGCCTCCCACCTATCCTACACAAGCAAATTCAAAGTCCAGTGCAAAGCTATAGTAAAGGTTCACGGGGTCTTTCCGTCTAGCCGCGGATACACTGCATCTTCACAGCGATTTCAATTTCACTGAGTCTCGGGTGGAGACAGCGCCGCCATCGTTACGCCATTCGTGCAGGTCGGAACTTACCCGACAAGGAATTTCGCTACCTTAGGACCGTTATAGTTACGGCCGCCGTTTACCGGGGCTTCGATCAAGAGCTTCGCGTTAGCTAACCCCATCAATTAACCTTCCGGCACCGGGCAGGCGTCACACCCTATACGTCCACTTTCGTGTTTGCAGAGTGCTGTGTTTTTAATAAACAGTCGCAGCGGCCTGGTATCTTCGACCGGCATGGGCTTACGCAGTAAATGCTTCACCCTCACCGGCGCACCTTCTCCCGAAGTTACGGTGCCATTTTGCCTAGTTCCTTCACCCGAGTTCTCTCAAGCGCCTTGGTATTCTCTACCCAACCACCTGTGTCGGTTTGGGGTACGGTTCCTGGTTACCTGAAGCTTAGAAGCTTTTCTTGGAAGCATGGCATCAACCACTTCGTGTGCCTAAGCACACTCGTCATCAGCTCTCGGCCTTAAGATCCCGGATTTACCTAAGATCTCAGCCTACCACCTTAAACTTGGACAACCAACGCCAAGCTGGCCTAGCCTTCTCCGTCCCTCCATCGCAATAACCAGAAGTACAGGAATATTAACCTGTTTTCCATCGACTACGCTTTTCAGCCTCGCCTTAGGGACCGACTAACCCTGCGTCGATTAACGTTGCGCAGGAAACCTTGGTCTTTCGGCGTGGGTGTTTTTCACACCCATTATCGTTACTCATGTCAGCATTCGCACTTCTGATACCTCCAGCAAGCTTCTCAACTCACCTTCACAGGCTTACAGAACGCTCCTCTACCGCATCACCTAAGTGATACCCGTAGCTTCGGTGTATGGTTTGAGCCCCGTTACATCTTCCGCGCAGGCCGACTCGACTAGTGAGCTATTACGCTTTCTTTAAAGGGTGGCTGCTTCTAAGCCAACCTCCTAGCTGTCTAAGCCTTCCCACATCGTTTCCCACTTAACCATAACTTTGGGACCTTAGCTGACGGTCTGGGTTGTTTCCCTTTTCACGACGGACGTTAGCACCCGCCGTGTGTCTCCCATGCTCGGCACTTGTAGGTATTCGGAGTTTGCATCGGGTTGGTAAATCGGGATGATCCCCTAGCCGAAACAGTGCTCTACCCCCTACAGTGATACATGAGGCGCTACCTAAATAGCTTTCGAGGAGAACCAGCTATCTCCGAGCTTGATTAGCCTTTCACTCCGATCCACAGGTCATCCGCTAACTTTTCAACGGTAGTCGGTTCGGTCCTCCAGTTAGTGTTACCCAACCTTCAACCTGCCCATGGATAGATCGCCCGGTTTCGGGTCTATTCCCAGCGACTAGACGCCCTATTAAGACTCGCTTTCGCTACGCCTCCCCTATTCGGTTAAGCTCGCCACTGAAAATAAGTCGCTGACCCATTATACAAAAGGTACGCAGTCACCCAACAAAGTGGGCTCCCACTGCTTGTACGCATACGGTTTCAGGATCTATTTCACTCCCCTCTCCGGGGTTCTTTTCGCCTTTCCCTCACGGTACTAGTTCACTATCGGTCAGTCAGTAGTATTTAGCCTTGGAGGATGGTCCCCCCATATTCAGACAAAGTTTCTCGTGCTCCGTCCTACTCGATTTCACTGCAAAGAGATTTTCGCGTACAGGGCTATCACCCACTATGGCCGTCCTTTCCAGAACGTTCCGCTAATCTCAATACAGCTTAAGGGCTGGTCCCCGTTCGCTCGCCACTACTAAGGGAATCTCGGTTGATTTCTTTTCCTCAGGGTACTTAGATGTTTCAGTTCCCCTGGTTCGCTCCATACACCTATGTATTCAGTGTAAGGTAACGGTCTTATGACCGCTGGGTTCCCCCATTCAGACATCTCCGGATCAAAGTCTGTTTGCCGACTCCCCGAAGCTTTTCGCAGGCTACCACGTCTTTCATCGCCTCTGACTGCCAAGGCATCCACCGTATGCGCTTCTTCACTTGACCATATAACCCCAAGCAATCTGGTTATACTATGAAGACGACATTCGCCGAAAATTCGCAATTTAACTCACAAATTTTACCTTAGCCCGTGACACCACCAGTGAAAGTGCTGTCCGGTCTAACTTTCTATCACATACCCAAATTTTTAAAGAACGATCTAATCAAAGACTAGAAATCAACATTCACCATCGAACCGATGGAATGCTCATTTCTAAACTCTACAATACAGAAGCAGTAAGTGGTGGAGCCAAACGGGATCGAACCGTTGACCTCCTGCGTGCAAGGCAGGCGCTCTCCCAGCTGAGCTATGGCCCCGTATCTCTACAGGCGTTTCCCACACAAAATTGGTGGGTCTGGGCAGATTCGAACTGCCGACCTCACCCTTATCAGGGGTGCGCTCTAACCAACTGAGCTACAGACCCAATTTCGGGCTGCTTCTAAATCGTCTTTTTCAATGAATCAAGCAATTCGTGTGGGAACTTATGAAGAAGCTGATGTCTTCGATTAAGGAGGTGATCCAGCCGCAGGTTCCCCTACGGCTACCTTGTTACGACTTCACCCCAGTCATGAATCACACCGTGGTAACCGTCCTCCCGAAGGTTAGACTAGCTACTTCTGGTGCAACCCACTCCCATGGTGTGACGGGCGGTGTGTACAAGGCCCGGGAACGTATTCACCGCGACATTCTGATTCGCGATTACTAGCGATTCCGACTTCACGCAGTCGAGTTGCAGACTGCGATCCGGACTACGATCGGTTTTCTGGGATTAGCTCCACCTCGCGGCTTGGCGACCCTCTGTACCGACCATTGTAGCACGTGTGTAGCCCAGGCCGTAAGGGCCATGATGACTTGACGTCATCCCCACCTTCCTCCGGTTTGTCACCGGCAGTCTCCTTAGAGTGCCCGCCATTACGCGCTGGTAACTAAGGACAAGGGTTGCGCTCGTTACGGGACTTAACCCAACATCTCACGACACGAGCTGACGACAGCCATGCAGCACCTGTCTCAATGCTCCCGAAGGCACTCCGCTATCTCTAGCAGATTCATTGGATGTCAAGGCCTGGTAAGGTTCTTCGCGTTGCTTCGAATTAAACCACATGCTCCACCGCTTGTGCGGGCCCCCGTCAATTCATTTGAGTTTTAACCTTGCGGCCGTACTCCCCAGGCGGTCAACTTAATGCGTTAGCTGCGCCACTAAGAGCTCAAGGCTCCCAACGGCTAGTTGACATCGTTTACGGCGTGGACTACCAGGGTATCTAATCCTGTTTGCTCCCCACGCTTTCGCACCTCAGTGTCAGTATCAGTCCAGGTGGTCGCCTTCGCCACTGGTGTTCCTTCCTATATCTACGCATTTCACCGCTACACAGGAAATTCCACCACCCTCTACCATACTCTAGCTCGACAGTTTTGAATGCAGTTCCCAGGTTGAGCCCGGGGATTTCACATCCAA
Source organism: Pseudomonas sp. MH9.2 (assembly GCF_034353875.1). Taxonomy (NCBI): domain Bacteria; kingdom Pseudomonadati; phylum Pseudomonadota; class Gammaproteobacteria; order Pseudomonadales; family Pseudomonadaceae; genus Pseudomonas; species Pseudomonas sp. MH9.2. Next base: position 5,058,367 of record NZ_CP133784.1, on the reverse strand, counting down.
CTTAACGAACCACCTACGCGCGCTTTACGCCCAGTAATTCCGATTAACGCTTGCACCCTCTGTATTACCGCGGCTGCTGGCACAGAGTTAGCCGGTGCTTATTCTGTCGGTAACGTCAAAACACTAACGTATTAGGTTAATGCCCTTCCTCCCAACTTAAAGTGCTTTACAATCCGAAGACCTTCTTCACACACGCGGCATGGCTGGATCAGGCTTTCGCCCATTGTCCAATATTCCCCACTGCTGCCTCCCGTAGGAGTCTGGACCGTGTCTCAGTTCCAGTGTGACTGATCATCCTCTCAGACCAGTTACGGATCGTAGCCTTGGTGAGCCATTACCTCACCAACTAGCTAATCCGACCTAGGCTCATCTGATAGCGCAAGGCCCGAAGGTCCCCTGCTTTCTCCCGTAGGACGTATGCGGTATTAGCGTCCGTTTCCGAACGTTATCCCCCACTACCAGGCAGATTCCTAGGTATTACTCACCCGTCCGCCGCTCGCCACCAGGTACAAGTACCCGTGCTGCCGCTCGACTTGCATGTGTTAGGCCTGCCGCCAGCGTTCAATCTGAGCCATGATCAAACTCTTCAGTTCAAACATCTTTGGGTTTTGACAAAACCCTAAACTTAGCTCAGCAATCGTTGGTTACATCTTTGATTTCTCGCGGAGTAACTTGTGATGCTGATAATCAGTTGACTTCAGTCTTACAACACAAGCACCCACACGAATTGCTTGATTCAGTTGTTAAAGAGCGGGTGGTTGAGATCTTTCGTCTCAGCCGAGGCGCGCATTCTACAGCAGCCCTTGTTGCTGTCAAGCGGTTATTTTAACAAGTTTCAAAGTTTCCTTTGCAACTTCAACCACTTGCGCTTCGATCAACTTCACGTCTCTCGTTAGCGGGAGGCGAATTCTACAGGATTAAAATCAGCGGTCAACCACCTTTCCCATTTTTTTCTACACAGATACAACATATTAGGATGACGCTATCAGAAGCCCTTCCCCACGCTATCAAGCACACCCAGCAGTACCTCCCTGACAAGCATCATTACGAAGCGCATACCTGCATCAAGGCAGTCTGCATGCCGCAGACAACATCCTGCGGTGATTGAACTGGCGGACGATGCGGCAGAACTGCATGACAAGGCCTTTCAACGATTACCGGGGGCGGCCTCCAGAACGTGTACATATAAAGAGTACCAGTGACTCTCGCTACAGATGACAGGCCTGAGCGTCCTCCCCGCTCCTCGCACCACACGAATGACTAGAGGACGCCCCGTTACTGAACGTCTTTCAAGTAGTCCTTGAGCGCAGCCAACGGGGCATCAAGCGCGCCCATCGTCTCGGCGCAACTAAAGCAAGCTGTCAGCTTTTGAAGCTCGCGCCCTAGCGGCGTGGCGGTGCCGCCTAAAGCTTTCAATGCCAACCCCAGACACTCATCGATTTTAAGCCGGATAGCTTCGATATCACCTTTGCACACAAGCAAGCCGAACTCGTCCCTCTGATACCCACTCATTATCGTGTCTTGACGCAAAATCGGACTATCCCCTTCCTTCTCGTAAGCCAGCTTGAGGGAGAAAAGGGCGACCGTTTCCAGTGACAACTCCATAACGCGAATCCTTGTAATGTCTTACCGGACCTGGGCAGGTTTGGGCAGGCAGTCTGCAGCCTGCTTGAGGGCAAGCTAATTCACGAGTTAATACATCGACAAAGAGGACGGGGCACCTCACTGACCGCAGACGCCTGCTCGGAAATCTCACGCACGTTGAGCGCGCTCCGAGCGATCTCATCGGAGACTGCACTACGGATCAGAGACCACGGATGAGCTAGCACTCACGCAGCGCGCGGGAAAAACACAAAACGCAGAATGCAAAAAGGCCCCGGAATACGGGGCCTTTAGGTACAAATATGGCGGAGGCGATGGGATTCGAACTCTTATCTAAGGTACCCCCTATTAATAGGAGTTCTAGACCACTATTCCGTACGCGTCTAATCCGCCAGACATTAGCAAAACCGGGCCCTCCATGCAAGCACCCCAAACGCCCCCAAGTGCGCAGCTGAATGCACGCTCAGCGACATCTGTAAAATCATGTGATTACCTACCTGAATGTGATGATTAGACCCGGAATGTCGGCAGTCCGACACTGCCCCGAGTTTCGGTAAGCTGGCCAGCCCGTGTGAACACTTATCATTACAAGCTGGTGAGCCATCTGAGCTACTCGCCCTTCCCCCAGATGGCGTCTATGTCGAGCTATCCGCAGCGATGACCGAGCTATGCAACACCGGCGGTGACCCTGACTTCGCTCTGGATGAAATTCAAGCCGCAACGGCTGCTTTGGCGAATGAGCTGGAGATGTCTACGGTGCAGAGGCCAGGGGGCACCGGTGGGGGTGGCATTTCGAGTAGGATGGCAGAGCTTCTGCAGCCCGCGTCGGGACTGCTCCTGACCTGCTTTGAGACTCGCTATGACCAAGCACTCGGACGCCTTCATTGACCTTGATCGCACCTTCTCCAAAATCCCTCTCGATGCTGACGCGTCTGACGATGTAGACCTGAGCGGTAGGCATAGCCGGCACGGAGAGCTCCGCTGGCCTGACTTGCTCACTCATCATCGGGTAATACTGCTGTCCGAGGCGGGTTCAGGTAAAACTGCTGAGATCCGAAACGTCGCTTGCCAGCTCCGGAGCCAAGGCAAAACTTCATTCTTTCTTCGTATTGAAAACGTCACTTCAGACTTGGAGGACGCCTTAGAGGTGGGGACGCTTGATGAGTTCGAGAGCTGGCTCGCTTCAGGCACCGAGGGCTGGCTGCTCATGGATTCAGTCGACGAGGCTCGGTTAAATGATCCGAAAGATTTCGAGCGCGCAATCCGAAAACTTGGCCGCTTGACCCAAAACATTGTGGCCCAGGCGCACATACTCATCACTGGACGAAGCACAGCATGGCGCGCAAAGACGGATCTTGCGATCTGTGAGAAGGCTTTTGCGTTTGGGCCCGTAGCTCGGCAAGCACCTTCCACAGCAACTGATGGTTTTGAAGACGTTGTGCAAACGGTTCCATACAAAACGGAGCCAGATACGTCGTTCCTCTTGGTGACATTGGACGACATCCATGACGAGCAGATTGATCGCTTCTTAAATGCCACTGGCGTCCAAGACATCAAAGCGTTTCGCGCCGCAGTTGAGCGCAAGGAAGCATGGTCGCTAACCACGCGCCCTCTGGACTTCCTGGAACTCGTCGACTTTTGGCTCGAGCACCATCGAATAGGCTCGCGCTTAGAGCTGATGAAAAGCAGCATTAATCGCCGCCTTGAAGAGCGTGACCAAGATCGCGCCGAATCTAGGCCCATTGCTCCAGATAGGCTCAGAGAAGGCGTGCGCTTAATTGCAGCAGCAACAACATTAGGGCAAACGTCTGCGATCCGCGTCCCTGATGGTGAGACCAATAAAAGTGGGATTCCCATTCGCGACGTGCTGACGGATTGGAATGACACAGAATCAGCAGCCTTGCTGAATCGACCAATTTTCGAGCCGGGCATCTATGGAACGGTTCGTTTCCACCATCGCACTGTCCGAGAATACCTAACAGCAGAATGGCTCCACGAACTGATCCGTGGTGCGGGTTCGCGGGTTAAAATTGAGAACTTGTTCTTCCGTACACAATATGGGCTGGAGGTTATCAATCCTTCGATGCGTCCAGTTCTACCCTGGCTGGCGCTGTTGGATGATCGCATTTGTACACGGCTGGAGGAGGTTGCTCCGGAGGTATTTTTTGAAGGCGGCGATCCTGGGCAGCTCCCCCTGAGTACACGCCGAAGCGTGCTACGCAAAGCGTGCGAGCACTTGGCACAGCCGGCTCACAGCTGGACGATGACTGACTATTCAGCCGTACAACGATTCGCGCACCACGATCTCACTGAAGATATCAAAGAACTTCTGACGCTTTACCGTACCAACGATGACATCGCCTGGTTCCTTTTAAGAATGGTATGGCAGGGCGAGGTGGTGGGTGCACTTGCAGAGACTAAGCAATTTGCCCTCACTGCTCAGCATAAACATACTCGTTTGGCAGCAATCCGAGCAGTTATCGACCTGGGGACGGCCCAAGACTTAGCCGATGTGCGCCTAGCTTTGCTGGCAGGAGACTCCAAGGTTAACCGGGAATGGTTAGCTGAGCTGCTTGACGGACTTGCGCTCGATAGCCAATGGCTACCTTGGCTACTACAGGCGATCGAGAGAACTGCGAAGAAGGAGCGCTATAGCGGTAGGGACACCTTGGCGATGAAGCTTTCCTCCCTGGCAATGGATTGTCCGCTAGAAAACCTACCAGCCCTCATTTGCGGGCTCGGTGTGCTTTTAGACAAGCCTCCAACTGAAGAGCATGGTTTCAGCGCTATCTCCAAGAGGTATAGCTGGCTTGCTGAGATAGCTGGCATAGCAGTGCTTCGTTTGCTCCAGGCACGACACCCGTTTGCGCTCGAGGAGTCGGCCCTCGCGATTCTGAGCAAGCTGGCCCAGGCGCGCATTTATGATGAGCGAGATACTCGTGAACTCGGAGAAAAACTCCGGGAGATCGTGCCTACTTGGCCGGAACTCGATTACCAACTGTTCTGGTATGACGTCGCATTGGCCCGTAACGGCCGGGTGCATCGCGGGGAACCCGTAACTCAAGTCTGGCAGTTGCTGGGTTTCCAACCATTCTGGTCGTTGAATAAAGAAAATTTTAGCCTCGCCTGCGACCAAATCGTGAGTCTCATGGATCCGCATGATCGCCTGATGGCGCTCAGCATGGCTTTCAACATCTACACGAATCATGACAAATCTCCTTCTTGGGAGATTCAGCTCAGGCAAGCCACCGAGTCCCACGCCGAGCTTCGCGCGAACCTCGAAATTCTTTTAAATCCACCGAAGCGAGAAGTCGAGGAGTGGGAGATCAAGCAGGCTCAGTGGAAAGGGGAAGCAGCCCAACGAAAAGCTGAAGAGACAGAGCGTCGTCGCTCTTGGCAGGAGGGGCTCGCCTATGAAGTGGCACTTATAAACAACCCCGAGCCAGGCGTGATGACTCAAAGCCAAGCTTATCTAATGGAACAGATGCGTGAGGGCTCATCCTCTTCAAATACTTGGAGCAGCGGTAATTGGCAGTCGCTCATAAGTGAGTTCGGCATGCCTGTTGCTCAAGCGTTTCGTGCCGGCGCTATTAATTTCTGGCGGGGCTATTGCCCAACGCTGCCATCGGAGGGGGCTGCTGCCAATTCGACCCCATATCATGTGATTTTTGGGTTGACGGGGCTCGCTATTGAGGCAAAAGAGGAGCCATCCCGCTTCTCGCAGATGTCCGCTGATAACGCTGAGTACGCAGCTCGCTATGGGCTGCTTGAGCTGAACGGCTTTCCGGAGTGGCTTCCCAAACTTTTCGGGCTGTACCCGCGTCTTATCCAAGAAATCGTAACGCGTGAAATCGAATACGAGCTGGATTCGCCACGTTTGGAATCAGGCGGCAATCGTGTGCTACAAAGACTGCGCTGGGGCGGGGACTGGATGTACGGGGAGCTAGCTGCTCCGCTCATGGCCCGGCTGGCACAGCACATCAGCGACCTTGAGTCGCTCCAGCTCGTGCTGAGCATCGTGCAGAACTCGTCTGTCTATGATGAGGTTCTGGCTGAGCTCGCCAGCAAGCGTGCCTTAGAAGAGGTAAATCCGGAGATTGCGCCGACCTGGTACGCCGTGTGGGTTGGAGTGGAGCCGGTGCTTGCTATCCCGGCACTAGCAGCTCGCATCGACTCGTTATCCTCAGATGAGGAAAAAGCCAAATTTGCCATGCTTTGCCTGATTGCCATTGTTGGAAGCCGCACTGCCAGACGCTGTCGGCAGAATTACAAAACGGTTGAGCATGCAAAAGCGCTGTATCTGCTGATGCACACCTACATACGAATTGCAGAAGACATTGACCGCGCAGGAAAAGGGGTCTATTCCCCCGGACTTAGGGACGATGCCCAAAATGCTCGTGATGGGCTTTTAGCTTTTATCCGGGAGACGCCTGGGAAAGAATCATTCCTAGCATTGCAGGAAATCGCACAGGCCCACCCTGCCGAGCGATTACGTCCCTGGAACGCATTCTACGCTCAGCAGAAAGCTACAGCCGACTCGCAGACGCCGCCTTGGAAACCATCGAAGGTCGTCGAGTTTCATGAGTCGCTGGAAAGCACGCCGTCCACCCATCGTGAACTCTGGAACCTGGCGATTGATCGTCTTCTGGACTTAAAGCACGATTTAGAAGATGGCGATTCGAGCTATGCAGAGATTCTGCTCCAGACCAATCAGGAAACCTCCATTCGGAAGTTCATCGGTAAGTGGTTGAGAGATCACGCTGCAGGACACTACGTTGTTCCACAGGAAGAGCAGCTCGCCGATGACAAGCGCCCTGATTATCGATTCCAGAACAGCCTGTCCTACGCGCCCGTACCTGTCGAACTAAAGCTTTCGCAGAACTGGAGCGGCTCCGGGCATTTCGAACGGCTTGAGAACCAGCTCTGCGGGGATTACTTACGCGACGTAAGCTCAAGCTGTGGCATCTTTTTGCTGGTGAACCATGGAGGTCAGGCCACGTGGGAGTCGCCCAGCAAAGGTCGGGTCGGGTTTAATGATCTAGTAACCGCATTGCAAGAACACTGGTTGACCATCGCTTCGAGGTTTCCTAACGTTGAAGACATCAAGGTCATCGGTATAGACCTTACCAAGCGAGGAGGAGTGGCCGCGACCAAAGCCATCCAAGCCAATCAGGCGGAGGCTAGCCAGAGCAATGATGAATGAGAACATGCGGTGGCTGACTGTAGTGGTCAACTAATCCCGGACACGACGTTAAGTTTTTCTTCGGCCCGAGCTGGCGCCAGCCCACCGTTGAATTGATGGGGTCGAACCCAGTTGTACCGATGTATCAAGAAGTGGCTGATATCGCGCTGGGCTTCTTGGGCAGTTCTGTAACCCAGAGTCGGTATCCATTCGGTTTTCAAACTGCGGAATACGCGCTCCATCGGCGCGTCCCAGCAATTTTCCCGGCGACTCATGCTCTGGCGCATGCGATAACGCCACAGCCGCTGGCGAAATAAGTGACTCGCATACTGGGCGACCCTTGATCCGAGTGAAACAGCAGGCCCTGAGGCATTCCTCGTTGCTCGTAAGCCATATCCAGCGCCTTGATAACCAGATCGGCGTCCGGCTTTTCCGATAGCGCCCAGCCAACCACCCGGCGCGCGCAAAGATCCAGCACGACCGCCAGATAGTGTCACTTCCCCTGAGCCCACATGTAAGTGATGTCGCCGCACCACACCTGATTGGGTACAGCGATAAAAGACTGAATAGATCCCACTCAGCCAACCTCTGCTTACGTCGCGGACATCGACGCAGAAGCGCCAATTGCCGACCCAGCGCTCGGCACGTATCATCCTCGCCCTCTCAAGCAGCCCGAACACGTAGCCCCAGCATGCCAGAAAGCCCTGAATTCCTACGATCATGACTACCCCTCCACATTCAGCCCTCGGCGCTCACATCATCGCTACCACGGCGAAAATCATTTCGGAAGAAGGTATTGGTGCAGCCACTGTACGTGCCGTTGCAAAAAGCGCCGGTGTTCAAGCCCCTCAGATCTATCACCATGTGGGGAACATGGATGAGCTACTGGACTCAGTGGCGACTCACCTCTGGGCCGCGTTTCGAACGGCACAAGGTAAAACCGCTAACCCCGTCCACGGCCTCTATGATGCGATTGAAGCTCTAATAGCTTTTGGAATAAGACATCCAGAGCTCTATCTGCGTACCAGCATGCCCCGCAACGGTGAAGTATCCGGCCTTTGGAAACTCCAGATTGATTATCTGAGAGAACGGGTACAGCAGGTTGCCAAGTCTGGCCGCTTGCGCGTGGGTGAAAAACAAGCCATCGAGTTTATTCATCCCTTCTGTGTCGGCATGATTTTCACCTGCCTTCATAAAACTAGTCGCTCGACTGACACCAGCTGGCTCGCTCTAAAGGCAGTGAGCCCCCTCCTGCAACCTGAGCTTCCTGAGATATCTGAATTGGGTCAAGCTCGAAAAGCACCTGCATTCGCATCCGGGCTTAAAGCAAGCCTCGGCGAGGTGCATGTACTGAGCCTCGGAGAGTCAGCGTTACTGAGAGAACTGCTGGAACGTATCGCGTCAGCCTGATGTTAAAAGCGATATGCCGCTTGATAGTCCTTCAAGAACTGCTCAGTTTGCGCGTCGCGGGGCTGTTCGTTGGCGCGATAAGCGCAACGACGTGACGACGTCGATCTTGGCAGTGTCGACGTCAGACAGCAGAGACAGTAGGGTTTCAGCATCAATCATCAGAGGCATGGATGATTCAAGTCCCCCTGATTCCCCAGTGTCATTACAGAACGAGTTGGCCACTACACCTTAAAACCACATTTCCTCGGGCTACCTCTTCCTAAGCATGCAGCCAACCACCTTCGAAAGGTGTATTCCCAGTCCCTCCAAACACAAATATTTATTTATTTTACACCCCCTTGACACGCCGACCTTACATCGATCTCCGGCTAACAGAACAGCACTTCCCAATGCGGCTCTCGGCTCAGCCCATCGCTAACGCAGAGGGACAAGCCTCCAAGATGGGCATCCTTTGCCCCAAAACACGCCCCTTTTCCAAAAGGTACCACTTGGAAAGAATATTATCATTGATATATAGTGTTATATATCAATGATAAGAATATATACCTGACACACTTGTATACCAAGTATACATAGTAAAGCATGCAGCAGCGGGCAGTTGCATGTTTGTAATCTCTCATGTAACTATTTGGCTATCCCTGCAGTACTGGAGCCAGATATGAAACTTCATCCACCTGAAAAGGCGCTGAGCCTGCCCCCGCCAATTACACTCATTCCCACCGAGAGGAATGGTCGGCAGAGTTACAGGCTTATTTCGAGTGATCAGTTACAGGACGATTTCTTTGACAGCTGGTCTCATCAGCTGAGTAAAAAAAGATCTAAACGAACCACGAAAATCTATTCTGAATACAACAAGGTATTTCTAGAGCTTCTCCAACAAATTACCTATCAGGAGAAAGGGCTCACTCCTATCCTTCTTGCGCAGACCATTGATAGCTACGAAAGCTTTCTGGTGTTCGGAACCGACAGTGATATTCCAATGATTCAAAAAGCAGCCTACGTACTGGGAGATCGACACCTTTCGGGAAGTTCAGTCGGTGTTGCACTTGCAGCACTCAATCATTTTATTGATGCCAGCGAACGCTTGCGCCTGGGTTTGATTGAGCTGGAAATTCAAGGGTACATCGCGTCCAAGTCGTTATCAGGGTTTTCCTTAGCCCAGACCGTCAGTATCGAATCACCAAAAAATGTCCGCGCTGCGATCAAAGCGAACAGTTGGCTGGCAGGGTGTCTGGCGGGTGGTGCGCGCCGGGTGAAACGCAAGGGGCTCTCTTCGATATCCAAGCCTTCGTCGCTCGCCAATACGGACATGTACGGGGGCGATGAGTTTGCGTTCCCAATCGACAAGTGCATGGAGCTTATCCAGAGCACGACGTGCCGCCGGGACAGAATGCTGTGGAGCTTGTTGGCTGCTTGCGGAGCGCGTGTTTCAGAAGCGCTCACCATGCTTTGGAAGGATATCAAACCTGAGGTGGAGTCAGAATTTAACCGGGTTCTGATCGTTGATCCGACCACTCGACGCAACGTGCTGATCAAATACTTGTCCGAGAGCGAAATCAACTCACTCCCGCATAAAGGCCGCGCCCACCCTGAGACTTTCTTGATAGAGCCCTTCGCGTCCATGTTTTGGATCGCACTGGAGGAATACAAAACTGGGCTGCGCAAACAGCACTATCTTGCCCCCGTTACGCATGACTTTCTCGTCAGAAATTTGAAAAATGGCGACCCCATGCATAATAGCTACCAGGCTCTCTATGAGCGTTTTCGCAAAGCTGCATTGCGGGTGACAGGAAAAGCCTATGGGTTCCATAGTCTGCGGCATATGTACGGTTATTACCTGACTAACCATTGCCCCAATCCTAATCCCCATAGTAACCGACGATACGGACTCGACCTGAACACCGTCCAGAAACTGATGGGACACAAGCTCAGTAAAACCACTAAACGTTACGCCCGCCAAGACGCTCACTTGCTCCAAGCAACATTAGCAGCCGCAAACCTTGCACGCCTTACAGGCGGGCCGAAATCCGTTCTTGAAGCGCGCATCGCGTTTCATCAACAAGAAATCAAACAACTTCAGCAACTCGCCTTGGAGGCCGCATGATCAATCCATCTCACACCGACCCCATGTGGCTCATTCCAAAGAAGAAAGTCGGCCCTGCGTTTGACTTGGCTATGATCGATGTCAGGCACCGGTTCTGGAGGCTTCATAACAGCGTTAGCGGTGGTCGGCACCGGGAAGCCCTTCTTGCACTCAACGACCTGGGCTCTCGGCCCTTCCTTGGAGTGCACAGACTCCAAGTAGAAAAGCTACTGACGTGTTGCTTTTCAGCAAATGATCAGAGGGAAGCTATTGTAAAAGAGATTATTCCAAGCTTCCCGAAGGCAAGAATCCCCCAGCTCTGCTCCATAATGAAAATCGCTTTCCTGCGTCTCTGGATAGAAAAACAGATAATTCTGCCACTTGGTTGGTCGAGTCCGATCAACTGTGATTTGATTGTAGATGAAATGATTCGGGAACAGGTCGAAACATGCCCTCTCCTTGTACAAGTCCGTGCTATTAACCCGGTATCGTCGCTTGGATATACCGGCGCTATGACTGAGAAAAATCGTGACCTAAGGGCCACCTACTGGCTCAGGATACTCCTAGCATCAAATCTATATAACACTCAAAACTTTAATGCAGAAACGGTGCGCGACCTGAAGCTTAGAAGCTTTGGCTATAAGTCTGAACTAGCACGATACTATACTGATGACTTCTCACTGTTTGTGGCAGAAACTTCAAACGATCCATTAATGCGGGATACTGTCCATAATATCCTTGAAGATAGCCGTGCGCAGCTCTTGCAAGCCCGCAAACTCAACGACCCAGTTTTCAAGAGTAAAACATCCTCAACGGCTCGCGACAAGATGACTTACAAAACTCTTGAATACTTAGAGGGAGACATTCACAGCATCGCAAGCTTTGCGAACATATTTAATGATGCACGTGACATGAACAAAGCATTCAAGATCGATGGCGATGATGCACTACCAGGCGGATTAACGCTTTTGCCGGACAAGGTCATTAACTTTTGTAAAATGATTTCCTCTACCTATCAAGCATTTCTGAGATCAAGGCGCCTTGAAAACGTCAAAAACCACAAATCATCTCTTTATTTTCTGATCGCCTACTGCGGCCCATATCTTTATAAGTTCTTCATGAATCGAGATGGACATCTTGAACAATACCCCACCACGTTCAATGATTTCACTTGCGCACTGTATATCACCGCAGATCATGATTTATTAAAGGATCTAGCTGTATTTGAAAAAGAGCCTCCCGAAACGTTACTTCATCTGATTGAGACTTTGGTGGACTTAAATCAATGGACATCTGATACGCATTACCAACGAATCTATCCTATTGAGGGGTTTTTCGACTATATCATCTCTCAGTCAGAGCTAATCCCCAACTGCGATCGGGTACGCAACAGCTTTTCTCCGGATTCTTATCCGAAACTACAGAAACGCTGGGGCACCATTAAAAAACCGATACCACGACCCTACTTTTCTACCTTCGTGAGTATGCTGGATTCTCTGGAGTACCTGACGATGCACTTGAACGATATGGCAGACGGCACCACGAATGGAGTTGTTGCGGGAGTCTTGAAGTGTCCCAATATAAGTGAGCTCAGTCACAGCTCTGACTGGGCTGGCCTGTGGGGCATTGAAGGTATGAACTGCGCTTGCCTGGATTTTTCGGCGTTGAATTATTCTCCCATTTTCTACTACGAGGGAAAACCACGGCCATTCAAATATATCCCGCGATTCTACCGAATCTCGGACATTGAGATTAACGGCAAGGTAGAGCCGCGTATCATCATGAATGACGTTCGCGTGACTCAGCTTATGTGCGAAACCGGCATTCGACAGCAGCACCTTCTTTGGCTGGACGTAGATCGCTACGGTAACTACGTGGAGCGCCCGGTACGCAGACCACTTGCGCCTCTATTGATTAGTAGCGATAAGGCTCATGGCGAATGGACTGCTATCGTATCAAGTAGGGTAATAGCTCTTTTAGACAGGCAGTATGCGTGGTATCGCCGCTGCACTTCATCCGATTATAAACAAAAGATTTGGTACAATTTAAATAAAGGATCAAAATTTGGCCAATATAGGCCACTCTTCAGACTCCCACTCACTCCAAGCAGTTGGGCCAACTACGACGCATATCGTCTGCTCTTGCTGTGCCTACAGTACTTCATCAAGTCTGAACTGGGTGACCAAAATGTGCCCGATCTTGTCTGGACAAAATCGCTGCCAGGCGAGCCGGACGAACCCGTTTACATCACTGACAACTCGATTGCCGGACTCACTTCAGTCACTGCAAGTACGCTGACGAGTGATTATACCCCTCATGGTCTGCGCGCAGGGTTTGTCTCGGAAGCCATCAAATTTCTTCCGCCTAGCATCGTCGGCCAGTGGTTGACCGGGCAGTCTGAGCCATTGGTCTCTTACTATTCGGTGTTCGACGAAAATGACTTAGGTATGACACACCAGCAGATGCTCTGCAGTGCCCTTATGAGCAACCAAGACAAGCTCACTGCAGGCGATTTTCCTGAACTGGCGCAAGCGATTGCGAAGATCAATCGAACGCTGCACGACGACATTGCGCAAAACCCGGTAGCGGCAATCACCAAGCACCGTTTGATGAGTCTGTCGAACGCCAAGCGGGAGATGGACACAGGGCTGGATCGCATCATCGCTCAGGAAGTTAGCGAGCTCGCTTTCAATCACACGCACATTTGCCCGTTCAACAACACGTGTCCAAAGGAAGTGATCGATCTTTTCGGTGAGGTCAACTGTTGCTCAGCTTGTCCGTACGCCATAAGGGGTGTCGCTCACCTCCCCGCCGTTTCAGCCAGAAAAGACAAGTACAAAGAGCTAATGGTGGGCAGCTTGAAAGTCATTGAAAGATACTTGACCCGCAAACCTGAAGCCCGGACACGAACCGAGCTTGAACAACTGGAGCAGGAAAATGATCGTTTCGCCAGAGAAGCATGTCTCCTGGAAGCAATTGAGCATCAGCTCGTCCAGATGTACGAAAGCGGGCTGGATCAAGAGCTGATGGTGAAAAACAAGGAGGAAATTGTCGTGCACTACAACAAGCTGGATTTGCCCGGTGAAGAGCGATTGCTTAAGCGGCTGATTGATGTCCAGAACTTTCCCGACACCAGTAGCGAAGATTTAAACATTCGCCTTTCCCACCTGCGCCACGCGTTACTCATGAGAGAAGGAAATCTTTCAGCCCTGCTGGGCATTGGTGAAGACAACTCATTACCCTTGGCATCGAAAGTCGCCCTGCAGATTTCCAGCATGGTGAAATCTGGAGCTATCGATGTATTCGAGCTCTATGCAGCAAGCACTGGAGAACACGAAGCGATCAAGCGGCTGGCGACAGTCGCTAACGATGCTCCCAAACTGATCCAGATGGTCGCCTGAGGCTGGTTGGCAGATAAATGAAAAATAAATCCAATGTGCCCCGCCCCAGGAAACCTTCGACGTTTGATCGATACGTTGCCGAACGATCTGCGCATATCGAAAAGATCATCGAGCACACGTTACGTGTAGTCGATGCTAAGAATTACAGTAATCTTACAGATTACTGTAAGGCACTGGCGGCCATCATTTCCGAGATTCGTGCTGCGAAAGCAGGAGACCCCTCCACACCGTTTTACAACAAGGTCGTGCGCCCTTTCAGCTATGTCACACTGCTTCGTAATGAGGGCTATAGGCGTCTTGTCAGCGCAATGTTTGAGCACAGCCGAGGGACTCTTGAACAGCCTGAGGCCGTTTCCGAGAGCGCCATGCTCAAAATAGCCAGCCTCAATGCTCAGCTCAATCTCCTAAAAGACAGGCTTAGTGGCACCAAGACAGGGACAGGTTCCAATGCGCTGGCCGATGCTGGGGCGCATGAAAATATTGCCAAGCTCCGGGAATATCTGGCTATCACCCTTCAGGTCTACACCAAGTTGCGTGGAGACTTTAAAGACATAACTAAGGTTGTCACCACACCCACTGAAAAATACACGATCACGGGTTTATATAGCTCCTACGGACTTGTCACAGAAATTGAAACGCTACAGAAGATTGATGAGGGTCGAAAATTTCTGGAATACTTATCAAAGTCTGTGGCGCCGGTCGATTGACCAATAAGCAATTGACCTCCAACAACGCGGATTGCTAGGTCTTTCATGACGTCGAGCTCAACATGCCACCCTTCTCACGAATGCCTCACCTACTCACCTCCAAAAGGCTATATGAACGAGCATCCACCCCGCCAACCCTCTCGCCCCTGGCCCCGATCGCATGGACAGGAACCCGGGGATGAAGACTCTCAATGCTCGCAGCCAGGCGATTTTGAGGTCGAAGATGTAGAGCTGATATGGTGGACGCTCGCCTCGCGAATGAGCAAAAAGGAGATTAGGGCCTGGGCGAAAAGCATCGTGAGCGGGAGCCTTGCTCGATTCGACGGATTTTTATTTGTACCGCTGAGCGATAGCAGCGGACGAGGTCGCTATCCTCGCGGAGTGGTGAAGGTACTCAGGCAGGTATTGAGACCGCTACGACTCATGCCCGGTTTTTCTGGTGAGGGCGCGCAATACATCGAACAACAGGTCTGGCACCTTTTGACCTTGGCGGCCCTGCGACGCTGCCCTCCAGACTGGCTTCCTGAGTATCTATGGGAAAGCAAACTGGGAGGCGAACTCGGCTTGTAAGCGTGCCGTTTGGGGAGACGATGACATTCACTAATGGCATGAACGTCATTGCTCCAAGAATGATGCTGAATCAGTAACGTCGATCGAAAGATGAGCTGAACCCGTACCCGCCCACAACAAGAGCAATCAATATCGGCCACAACGTGTACCACTCTGCCCACCATGCGAGTCCAGCAAATTCACTGCCATGGAGAACAGGAATCTTCTCACCCCACTCCTTGATCGCTGGCCAGAAACCTCGAAAGATCATTCCAAGCGCAATTGGCCAAGTAAGCTCCAGAGGTATAACTCCAAAACCAGCGCTGAAATGGATCACTAATAAAAATACGGCAGCAGCAACCGTCCAACCGAAAATTGCTGACCCGGCGTCAAAGGACACATGCAATGCCTCTGAAAACTGCCAGACTTCATAAGTAATAAAGGCCGCAGCAGCAAAAATAATTACCAGCCCGATTGAAATTCCGTCATTTCTACTGCGCATTGATCACCGGTTTTTTGAATTTATCGAAGCTCGGGAATGTAACTCAGCAAATTCCCCAAGAGCATCGCTCAAGACTCTACGCAATTTGCTCCTGCCAGGCTCAACGGCACCGTTCCGTAATCATCCCCTTCGTCTTAAAATTATCGGCTCCAATTTCGTACGGCATCGCCCGAACCTATCGAATAATATAGGCTTCCGAGGCTACGGAGTTGTACAGGCGATAGCCAGCGTGAGCCGTATGGAATGAACGTACCTGAAGAAAAATCAGCCTAGAGCGCGAAGCATAGCCTCCGCCGTATCACGGCATGAAATTACTGGGCTTTTGCTCCGATCGCATGAGCAGGTTGAGAATGGCTACTAGAGAAAATGGGGCTTTTGCAGTCGAGTGGCTTTTGGTGCTGTCAAGAGAGGAGGATCTTTTTTTCAACCCGCGATCCGGAGAAAAAAACCTCATGCAAGTCGTGGAGCGCTTCATGCCGGGTTCAACCCTGGACAGCATCCATGCAGTGGAAGATCGACCTGAGACGTTTCGCTACGATTTCGCTTTCAAAACAGCTCAAAGAGATATTTTCTTTAATGTTTACGTAAATTCCATCGAAACCTGGCTAGACGTCTCAGAGAGCAATCCCGGTCTCGGTGGATCTTCAATCTATGCAGCTGTTGCGACCTTTGCCAACAATAATGGTCTCACGTTCGTCGGAGATCCCGACGGGCTGTCTGACTTGGCGCTTCGTCGACGCCTTGACAACATGTTATGCTCTGCAATCAAGTACGGGAGTACAGATCATCTCGCTCCCCATCCTGACCAGATCACTGGTTGTGAACGCTTAGGAGTACCTCCACTCAGATGGGTGAGAGGGCAGACGCTGGACAACATCCAGCACATGATAGAGACTGTAATAGCATCCCTTGTAAGCGTTGTGCCGGAGATAACCCATGCCTACTATGACTTCCACGCAAAAACCTTCTGCGATTCTGAAGGAAGACAGCTATTGGAACCAGTTTTTGGAAGCTGGAGTCATTACCTTGCAGGAGGCGGAAAGGCGAGCGCGGGGATCACTACGTTTAAGAGATGCATACTGCTCCGATCCTTGGTACGCCAAGAAAGCAGCGCGCGACCCCTCCTTTTGGAGCAGGTTCTATGCGACTCGCGTCAATTCGTAGACCATGGTGATCTGTTCGGTATTTTTTACTGACTCGCTATAGCTATTTTTTGAAAGAGAAGGCTCCGGAAGGAGCCTTTTTTATTCCAGGCGCGATTGGGAGGAACGGAACTTGCTTGACGCATCGAGGGGAGTCCCATGCCTGCCGCTAAACGTCTCGCAGAGCAGATAGCCCTGGAGCTGAAAGACTTTTTCGATCTTGGACGTACGGATCCTTCTTCCATCCGCAAAGCGGCCCCGTGCGTCTGTAAAAACAATGCCTATCAAACACGGCGGTTGGAATTCGGTGCAGCACAGGTACCCAGTGACGTTGACGCCAAAATCAATATTTTGGGCATCCAGAATGCTTCTCGGGATAGCCATTTCTACTTCCCTTTACCTTCGATTTTTTGATACACAAACGCCCCTGGACGACATCAATGAACCCTGTCGAACCTGTCTAAAGCAACATTTTCAAAAAGCCAGTGAGCAACGACGTATACGCCCCCATCGACCGTGGTGACGACCTCGAAACCTTCGCGTTGGTATCGGTTATACGTCGGACTGCTTCAAGCGCGCCACACTGATCAGCGCATGGGAATTACGCAGTAACGAATTGGATATGTCCTCAACCAGTCCGCCGATGCCCTCCAGCTCAATTGCACGCCCCATGCGTAAATCACTGAACATCTCGACAACGGCTGCCTTGGAGCGAGAACACAGTTTCAGCGCCTGTGATATTTCCTCCTGCATTGATACTTGAGGCGTAAGCCTCCAGCCCAGCCACCTGTAATCTGATCCTGCGTTCTGAGATGTTGTGGTTTTCAAGGGACACTCTGATGAAATCACTTCAGTCACGCCGTGTTTTCTGGGCAAAACACATTGAACAGTGGCAGGTCAGCGGCCTCACTCAAGTCGCTTACTGCCAGCTACATAGCCTTAAAACCAAAGCGTTTGGCTATCGCGTAAGAATCCACGAGCGAGCCAGCGATACCCTGACCTTAGTTCCCGTCAAAGTCAGTAAACCCATTGGCACGACTGAAGTACTGCTGCGCCATGCCAACGGTTGGCAGTTGGTTTTGTCGCCTTCGGTCGAACCCGCTTGGCTGGCGCGATTGCTGCGAGAGATGGTGTGATGGTGTTGCCTGATCAAGTCTGGCTGGTGCTCGATCCCATGGACATGCGTCTGGGTATAGATGGCCTTTCATCACGCCTTCAACAAACGCTGGGGCGCTCGCCATGTGACGGCACGGCCTATGCGTTTCGCAACCGCCGAGGCACTCGGCTCAAGCTTTTACAATGGGATGGCACTGGCGTCTGGCTGAGCCAGCGGCGCTTGCATCAAGGGTCTTTCGTTTGGCCGAGCAAGGGTGACAAAACCTTCACGCTGACCCAGGCCCAGTGGCAATGGCTGATCACAGGAGTGGACTGGCAGCGCCTGGAAGCGCGTCCGATCCACCAGTGGCAGGTGTAAAAAAAAACGCGTTAGAACCGCTCGATCTCAGGCATGACGGGGGTGTTTCCAGTAAAATCCGCCCATGCCTTTTTCTGACAAACTCACCGCCCTGAACCTCGATCCCGCACTGCGGGAACAGCTCGTCGCCGAGCTTTTGCCGCTCCAGGCAGAAGCGAAGAGGTTGCGCGCCAAAGTTGAGCTTGACGCTCTGAAAATCCAGGCGCTGACCTTCGAACTCGCTCAATACAAGCGCATCCGTTTCGGCGTCAAGAACGAAGCCCTGTCGCCCGAGCAGCGCGATCTGTTTCACGAAACCATGGACGCCGACTGCGCCGCCATCGAGGCTGAAGTCGAGGTGCAAGTGCCTGAACTGCGGGTTCAGCGTCCGCGAGCCGGGCGTCAGGCGCTGCCGGAACATCTGCCGCGCATCGAACATCATCACGAACCCGAAGTCTGCGTGTGCGGCCAGTGTGGTGGTGCCTTGGTGAAAATCGGTGAGGACATCACCGAGCAGCTCGATGTCGAACCCGCGAAGTTCTTCGTCCACCGCCATATTCGCAGCAAGTACGCCTGCCGTCCTTGCGAAAGGATTGTCTCCGCCGACGTTGCACCGGCTGTCATCGACGGTGGTATGGCAGCCCCCGGTTTGATTGCCTGGATCTTGATCAGCAAGTATCTCGATCATTTGCCGCTGTATCGGCTTGAACAGATTGCCAGTCGTGACGGCGTCATTCTGGCGCGTTCGACCTTATCGGAGTGGATTGGCCGCTATGGTTTTGCCCTGCAACCGCTGGCGGATCGACTGGCCGAACTGTTGCGCCAGCGTTTGATTCTGCATGCCGACGAAACACCGGTGCAGCAGCTTGATCCGGGCAAGGGGAAAACCAAACGGGCCTATCTGTGGGCCTACCGCAGCAACGACCTGGATGAAGGGCCGGGCCTCGCCGTGTTCGACTATCAAACCGGGCGCAGCGGTGCGCATGCGCGCGCGTTTCTGGATGGCTGGAAAGGTCATCTGGTGGTCGACGACTATGCCGGTTACAAGGCGTTGTTTGGCTTGGGGGTTACCGAAGTCGGCTGCATGGCCCACGCACGGCGCAAGTTCTTCGAACTGCATGCGGCCAATCAGAGCCCAGTGGCCGCTGAGGCACTGCGAAGGATCGCCGAGCTTTACGAGATCGAAGGGCGCGGCAGCAAACTCGACACAGAACAGCGGCAACAACTGCGCGCTCAAGAAGCAGACCCCAAGTTGCAATCGCTGCACGACTGGTTGCAATCGACTCGTCAAGGCGTGGCCAATGGTGGCAGCCTGGCCAAAGCCATGGATTACAGCCTCAAGCGCTGGCCAGCGCTGTCGCGCTACGCGCTGAGCGGTGACTTGCCCATTGATAATAATCCCGTCGAGAACGTCATTCGGCCGATCGCTGTCGGTAAGAAGAATTGGTTGTTTACCGGGTCAGAGCGCGCGGGTCGGCGGGCGGCGGCGATCCAGAGTTTGCTGGCGACAGCCAAATTGAACGGTATCGAGCCGAGTGCGTGGTTGAAAGATACGTTGGAGAAGTTGCCGACCTGGCCGAATAGCCGGCTGGATGAGCTGCTGCCTTTGAGAACAGCCACCGCGTAAAGGTGGCTGGGCTGGAGGCTTACCTTGAGGCCGCGTAAGGCCCTCTATTAACAGCGCCTTCGCAGAGGCTTGAGCCGTGTGCAGGGAAACTCGCATGCACGGTTCTTAGGGGGTTGGATGCGGGTGACCGCGTCTGACTACCCGACAACCAGATCCGGCCGTGGGCCCTTGGGCGTTCGAATTTGTTGTTTGCCGGATCGCTACGCATCAGAAAACGGGCGGCTGCGATCATGAGTTTGATCCAGTCGGCGCGACTTAATGGACATGATCCATATGCCTACCTGAAGAATGTTCTCACGCGACTGCCGACGCAGCGGGCGAATGAAATTACCGAGCTGCTGCCGCATAAATGGGCGTCCGTTTATCCAAGCTGATGCAGGGGGCGCCTAGCTAGCGTAGCGAACTTCCTGATTGGCCAAATCCTAAGATTTACTGCTGCGTTGGCCTGCTGCGGTCTGTGTCGTAGCGGCCATGATTCAGGTCGTAATTGGACGCACCCAAATCTTACCGGTCAGTATAGTCAACTCCGTCCCTTATGCCGGAGTGCCTTAAATTGGACAATACCCGTGAGCGCTTGATTGACTCAGCGCTGAAGCTGTTTCTGTCACAAGGTATATACATTACTGGTGTGATGGCCATCGCCGCGATGGCGGGTGTTACCAAAATGACGCTATACAGCCATTTCCCCTCCAAGGATGCGCTGATAGTCGCTTGCCTTGAGGAGCGTGACCGACGCTGGCGTGAAGAGGTAGCGCGCACTTTGGCAGGGCATCCTGACCCGGTCAGTGGCATGCTCGCGTTTTTCGATTTGTATCAACGCTTTCTTTTGCAAGATAGCGGGCGCGGGTGCTTATTCGTCAACAGCGCGGCTGAATTTCCCCAGTTTAGCCACCCTGTGCATTTGGCAGTGAGCAGGCATAAGCAAGGGATACGCGAAAATCTTACTGCATTGGCCATGAGCGCCGGTATAAGCGACCCTGACGTAGTTGCTGAGGGGCTGTTTATCTTGCTGGAGGGCAGTTTTGTCAGCGGCGCCATGGGCCAGGACGTGCGGGTATTCGACACTGCCCGGCACGTAGCTCATTGCTGGATCCGGAAGCAGGGCCAGCAGGAGCAGAGCGTATGACCCTAGGCTTATTAGCGGCCATTGCCGCCACTTTTTCCTGGTCGCTGCTCTACATCTTTCCTGGGCTGGTCGGCGATTACAGCCTTTTTGATCTGGCTGTGGTGAGCTATGCCTTTGCCGGTTTAGGTAGCCTGCTAGTGCTGTTTGTTTACCGTAGCGAAGTGCGGAAATTGCGACTGAGTGACTGGGCCTGCGCCGCACTGCTGGGCTTCTTGGGATACATCGGTTACTTCTTTCTGATTACCACTGCGGTCTTGGCTGCTGGGCCGGTGATCCCTCCGGTGATGATGGGGTCAGTACCGATCGTGCTCGCGATTACCGGCAACATGCGAAGCTCCAGCGTGCCCTGGCGCGCCATTGCCGGGCCACTGCTGATGGCGGCATTGGGCATAAGTTTGGTCAACCTGAGCGTGTTTGATTTTAGCAGCGCAACGGTGGTGCTCCCGACCGGTTCGATACTGCTTGGGCTGCTCGCATCGTTAATGGCAATTGGATTTTGGACTGGTTTTGGATTGTTAAATGAAAGTGCTTTGGCTCAACGCCCAAGCATATCTCCCATGTTGTGGTCAGCCATGCTGATCTTCATGTGCAGCGTCGAAATGCTGGCCTTCATCCCAGTTGGGCTGTACTTGAAACTGTCCCACTTCGCTAGCCATCCAAGCGGGTTAGCAGGCACTCAGGCGCTAATAATCTGTGGGTTAATTCAGGGGTTAGGGGCCACCCTTGCAGGTGCCTGGGCATGGTCAATCGCGACTCGGCGCCTACCTCTGGCTCTAAGCGGGCAATTGATCGCCAGCGAAACCATTTATGCAACTACGATGGGCCTGCTCATCAACCAACGCTGGCCCTCTCCTATGGAGGCGCTTGGGACAGGGTTGCTATTTGTAGGGGTGGTGTGGGCAATTCACGCCTTTTATCGCAGGCAAACACGCTTCGAGACGCATGGTGGGATAACTGACCCTAGCCAAAACTAATGCGACTGTGCCGGTATGGGCATTTCAGGTGTCCGCTTTGGATTGATTTGGAATCATTGCCCTAAGTGTTGGGGTCGGGAACGTGTGTTGGGCGGACGGTTACGTAGCGAAGAGTGAAGAGATGTCTGGACTTTTTATGTGTAGTGGCTATCTGATATCACGCTTCAAGGGGTTGATGTTGTATGGGTGAGCTAAGAACGCGGGCGCTGGCCTCGTGGGGTAGGATCCTTGAGCACCCAGCAACTTGGATGAACGCTGAGCAGCAGTACCACGAGCTGTTAAAGGTTGCAGACAAGATGGAAATAGAGGGGCTTATCAGCGATGGCGAGTGGCGCCAGTTAGTGCGAAAGGCTGGATCTCGTTTTATAAGTATTACAGGCCCGGCCGCGCCACATAGCGTACGCAGAGACTGATAAATAATATGAGTCTCGACGGGCCTAGGAGAGTGATAATGTTGTTGACGTCGACGCCGAATTGACCCAAGTGCTGAAGCAAGACTAACCCACCTCCAAATCTACACACATTCAGCAACGGCAATGGTTCGCGAAGAACAGACTGGGCCAGTGACATCTCGGCAACTGGAGCAATCTGCGTCGGCGCCAACACCACCGCGCTCATCGTCGCTCTCGGTGATGCCCGTCAGTTTGCCAATGGCCGACATTTTGCCGCCTCGCTGGGACTGACACCGAGGCAACACAACTCTGGTGGTAAGGATCGACTGCTCGGTATCAGCAAGACAGTCTATGTAAATTTTTCGCTTCATCGACGGGCTCACTTTCGGTGACCCGAAAATGTCATCCATCCATTTAAACTTTCCGCTTCATCAGGCATCTTCTCTTTGATACTGCCGACAAGGATTTGCATCCTCAGATAGCTGACCTCAGCCAAGGACAAGTGATGACCTTTCTTATATTTCTACTAGCATGTGGTGCTGCGGCGAGCACAGGCATTCTTTTCAAACCTGGCCAGTGGTATGAATCTCTCGCTAAACCGAGCTTCACGCCACCCAAATGGCTGTTTCCCGTCGCCTGGTCGATTATCTATCTGTTGCTCGCTTGGGCCGGATACCGGTTAACTTTGATACCTGGAAGTCAGGTGGTGCTGGCTTTATGGGCGGCGCAGATTGCGCTTAATACGCTGTGGACACCGGTGTTCTTCGGCGCGCACCAAATCTTCGCCAGCATGTTGATCCTGACATTACTCTGGCTTGTGGCCGCTGCAATGGTGGTGATGGCAATGCAGCTTGACGTGATCACTGGCTTGATTCTATTTCCTTACCTTGCGTGGCTTTGTTTAGCTGCGGCATTGAATTTTTCCATCTTGCGCAATAACCGCTGATGATGAATTCCGATAGGCTACTTCAAACCCACGTATGGAGAGAAACCTATGACAAGAAAGGAGCTGGTCGAAATCTACCAGGGCTATATCGACTGCCTGAACCATCAGGACTGGAGACGTCTCAGGCAGTTCGTCCGCGCTGACGTTACCTACAACGCAAGTGCAGTAGGCATCGACGGTTACCCTACAAGTGCAACGGCAAATACCCTTCTGTCTCGCACGCTGGTGTAAACCCGTTTTGACTGCTCGCAGTGTGTTGGGTAAAGCGCCTAGGCCTGACCTGTTGTTGGCCGTCTGCGGCAGCGCTCGTCAGGATGTAATTTTGAGTTCTCCTCTAACACCATCCATGCGGGCCAAAAAATCATGGCTCAGCAATAATTATCGCTGGGCCTTAATTTGGAATAATTCAGACTATCCCTCTTCATCGTCGGCGGCGCTCTGCCGATGGCGAAGGTCGCCTCACTTGCAGTAAACCGTCCAAAGCTGATCAACCCGCGTCGTAAAACTCTGACTCATCATCTCCCGCCGCATACCCCAGTCCGGATCCACAGGCACGCTCGCCAAGCGCATCGTCCCCCTACCCCACCTCCCATTTATTGCGTCCAACACGCCCATCACTTTCTCGGTCGCTTCGGGCTGGGAGATCGAAAAAAGGTCATCCGTGTATTCGCCTTTTTGGCAAAGGTTAAGCAGGAGCACCTCGGCCTTACTGTATTTGAAACCGGGCCTGAAAACTCGGTCTACCGCTTCCACCGCTGCCTTTGTCATCAAACGAACGTCGTCAGTCGGAAATGTCCTGCGGACATTTCGAACGGGGTGTTCTTCAAATAATCACCAAACCATTAGGCCATGCCCAGCATCTGGAGATCAGAGCGATCTACCGCTTATCCTTGGCACCACGACCTCCCAAGTATCGACTTTCATGCCTGCCCGGTATTCTTCTCCATTATCTTCCGTGTATCGCACGAGAATCCCGGCCACCTGGCATTGCTCAATGTCGATACCTGGCGTGAACGCCTTGGAGGTACGGCCCACCTCCCTGCCCTGTCCGTCCAGGATCAGGAAACGTTCATGATCGGGTTTCAGGAACAGAGGATCGTTTGGCCTCAAATCGGCAATCGCGGCATGGATACCGGAATCAGGATGTTCGCGGCCGGCATAACTCAGGTCTATCTCTTTGAGCGAGAGCTGCTTGTAACCCTTATCAAGTCGAGCATCGTGTTCACCTACAAAATTGCTTTTCAAGACGGCCCCCGAAACCTGACGGCTGAAGGGGTTGCCAGAGGAAAATTCGCAGAGGGTCAATGTTTCTTCAGCCCGGGTCATTCCGACGTAATACAGCCGACGTTCATCGTTAATTTTTTGCGGGCTGTCCAACCAACCGCTGTCGAGGAGACCCACATGGCGGAACTCCAGGCCCTTAGCCGAATGGACGGTGCCGAGATAAAGCCCTTTTCGGGGTTGATGACGAAGCTCCCGGGCATACTCGTAGAGCCAGTCAACGACGGCACGTCCAGATAGCTGACAATCCCCAACCTCCACGGTGAGGTGCATGAACGCTGTATCAAAGAAAATAGCCCAATGCTCATCCATCAAATGAGGCGTTAGCATGTGCAGAGCACTGCTGGGGGTTAGCGGTAATTCACAGATACGCAGGGCATTCACAACCCTGACGAACCCTCGCTGACGCATAACTTGCAATCCCGTCTCCTTGTCAGCGGCCAGAAAATAAGGGACGTCGTTTAGCTCGCACCACGCTCGCAGAGGCTTGAGGTAGGCATGGTTTCTTGCGAGCACCGCACAGTTATTCCATCCAGGCTCATCTTCCAGATTAATCAGGCGCCGCATCTCTTGCGCGACCGCTTGGGCCTGGAGATTACCCATCTTCCGATCACTGCTTGGAAATTGTATCCGAAGCACTCGTCCCTGACGCTGAGGGTCTCGAACCTCCCAATGACCGCCAGTTGGTAACTCGACTCGTGCCTTGTCGATTCGGATGGGGTGCTCGAGTTTAAGTCGGTCGGGGTTAACGCCTATCACGCTGTTTGAGGCATTGATGATGTTCAAGCTGGAACGATAGTTCTCGACCAGATAGCTAATTCGAGCGCCATATTCCTCACAAAATTTTTCGATATAGCGATCATTGGTGTCGCGAAAATCGTAGATATTCTGGTCGTCATCTCCGACTGCGAGAATGCAGAGCTGCCCGTCTTCCTCTGCATTGCGACCAGACAACGCACTGACAAGGCGATACTGCATCTCGTCGATGTCCTGGTACTCGTCGACCATGATGTAGCGGTAACCTCGCAGCAGTTGTTCGCACAGGTCATCATCACCATCACCCTTCCCGCCCTCTTCCAACAACCTCACGGCACTCTCGATTACTAGCTTGAGCTTTTCCTCATCGACGACTTCTCCGCGTTCGAATCGAGTCCCAGTCAGCCGCATGGACATCCCGTGATAGGTCATGACACTGACGCCATAGGCATCCGCGCCAACCAAAGTGAGCAGGCGTCGTCGGATTTCGGTGGCTGCGTGGCGATTGAAGGCCAGAGCGATGATGCTACTGGCCGGTACGCGCCTTACACGCAACAGGTAGGCGATCCTGTGAACGATGACCCGCGTCTTGCCAGAACCAGGCCCCGCGAGCACCAGGCGGTTTTGATCGTCATTGTCGGCCACCACTAGCCTTTGGCTGGCGCTTAGCGCATGCACGATAGACTTCCAGGAGTCTTCGCTCGTTGCGAGTTTCAGGACATCTTCGCGCCCCGGGAAGTGGGTCTGGATGAAGTCCCTCTTGGATTGGCTAAAATAGTCGAACACTAGGCGCAAGGCATGTGCCATTTCCTTGAGGCCATGCTCGGCGTACTCACGCATGACGTGAACCTGAATACATTTTTCGCGATAGTGTTCGTCGAGCCGTAAATAATCATCCTTGAGGTAACTACCTTTCTTCTCCGCATTGACCTCAATCGTCATTGCACGCCGCATCACAGTCATCCCGTGGTTCAGAATGATCACTTCCTGCTGATGCAAATAGAGCAGTACATGCTCCACAGCCTTGCGGCGCTGTGGCGTTGGTATCAATTGAGAAAGCTCGAGATCCCCTTCAATTACCCCGACAAGCTGGCCGAAAGTTGTCTCAATCAGCAGATCCTTGCTCCGAGCCCCAGGCGCAAGTCTGTCGATTAGAAAATCCATGATTTTGCTAGCGATAACACGGCGTTTCTTACCGAAAGCCTCTATTTTTGCCCACGTATAGCCGCCGCTGATGTGAATCTTCAGGTAGTCACGATTTATCGGTTGAAGCTCAAAACTGCTTCGCTGCTGGCTTTCGCCATCACGATCTTGGGCGAGGCTGCGCAGGAGCTTGAGCACATGCAACGGCAGTAAGTCCTTCTGCCCTGTTGCAATTCGCAGACCCGTGGTCAGTGGCGTGAGATTGAGGTCTTGCCAGCCTCCTTGCTCCGCGTCGGGTGCCAGCTCCGGCAATAGTTCGAACAGGGCCTTCTCGAGGCTTAACGTTTGACCAAGGCGCTGCATGGAAGACCCAGCGATACCGTGTCTTACGTAGAGAGTCAGCTGTGAGTCGTTGATAAGAAGACCCATCTGCTCCATCTGTTTCAGGATGCCCGCGACTTCCTCATGAGACTGAGCGGTCAGTGCGATCAGTTGGTCGGTGTTGATACGCTCATCAGCGCCAGCCTCATAAATGAAGGTGAGGATGGCTTTAAACTCGGCCAGGCGACGATCAGGCAAATTGGCCTTCACTAGACGTTGCTCGGCTTCCTGCGCAGTAAGACCTGGCCGCGCAGGAAAAATGCGGGTCTGGTTTTCTTCACGCTTGAGATATTCACTTCGCTCCAGCCAGGCGACAGCCGTTGTCACCTTGGTTTCGGCGTCCCGGTCTTCAGCGGCAAAGCTCGTCTCCACCGAAGCGTCCATCAGGATTTCGCCAGCAGTGATGACAAGCTCGCCACCCTTGCGTTTACTACTCTCGAACCGCAGTTTGCGCAGGATTTGCTGGATATCTCGCAGACTCAGCTTCGAGCGCTCGCTCAATCCAAACTGGGTTTCGATGTCCTGCGGATCGTAGAGCAACACGCACTGGGCATCGTCCTGATCTCGACCCGCCCGACCAGCCTCTTGGAGGTAATTTTCCAAAGACCCAGGTATGTCTGCGTGCACGACCAATCGAATGTCGGACTTGTCCACGCCCATACCGAAGGCATTCGTAGCCACAATGACCCTGAGCTTGCCGCTCTTGACGTCGTCTTGGATATCCGCTTTCTCATTTGGCGCAAGACCCGCATGGAAATGTTTACAAGGCCAACTCTGCCCTACGAGGAACTCCGAGAGTTCCTCGGCGCTCTTACGGCTTGAGACAAAGATGACCGCGCCGCCTTCCCGACTGCCTAGGTTGTCATCAAGAAGATGATGCACCCTGGGCCACTTTTCCGCGCGAGTGCATGGCAATACCGAAAAACTCAGGTTATTACGCTCGTGGGAGCCAAGGAACTCCTGAAACGTAATGCCTAGTCCGTCCTTGAAGTGGGCTCGTATGTCAGCCAGAACATCCGGCTTCGCTGTGGCAGTGAAACAACCAATGGGAGCGTACGGCTGACCACTGTGATATTCCCTAATGAATCGTGAGGCATAGAGGTAGTCCGGGCGGAAGTCGTTACCCCATTTTGACAGGCAGTGCGCCTCATCGAAAATCCACGCACCGATCTGCCGCTGCTTGATTGCGCTGCGAAACGCCTTGTTCCGGAACTGCTCAGGGGAGACCAAAAGTATCCCGACGTCCCCCATCTGAATTTTCTCAAGGACATTTGCTCGCTCGGGCATAGTGAGCATCCCGTTGAGGCTAGCAGCGCACTGGACGTTTCGCTCCAGCAAACCGTCCACTTGGTCTTTCATCAGTGACTGCAACGGCGAGACAATCACTGTCAGGCTACCATTTCGGTGGTAACGATTAAGCGCCGGCAACTGGTAACAAAGTGATTTCCCCCCGCCTGTAGCGAGAATCGCGAGGACGTTTTCACCGCGCATACCGGCCAGTACAACCTCGTATTGCAAGCTCTCCCCGTCCTTCTCGTACCGGAAATCAGGGAAACCAAAATAGCGCTTCAACTCACTACGAGGATTATGGGTCGTATTGCAGTACTGACAGTCCGAATTGCCGCATGGCACATCGCGCAACTCAGCAATCAACTGAGTCACTGCCGGAAATTGATACCGCACCCAGGGGGCAAGAACCGAATTGCCGCCGGACACGCGCAGCCAAGCCAATGCATACGCCACCGGCCAGTGCATCTCGCTGTCAGACAAATCATGATCGAGCAGTTTCGTCAGGCGGGTACGGCAGACCTTCAGGTCTCGCTCATACATCGGATCCGACTCACGCAGCAGATCCTGGATAGCGATTGACAGCTCGTTTCGCGCAAGCGGCGGTAGTTGGGTTGCATCAAAAAATACGGCTTCCAGATCACTGCCTGAAGGCGCGACCAGGCTCTGATAGCATCGCAGTTCCTTAGGATCTGCCGTCCACAATTGAGCAAAGGCGGCTTTCTGATCCTGAAACAAAGTCAAGGTGGAGTGACAGTCCGCCAAAGGTGAATTCAGACTCTCCCTGATGAGTTTATAGTCCTTGATCAACCGATGGTACGGATTGCGCGGGAAGGCGAGCGGAGATAATCGCAGAGTGTCGATCACACCCAAGTCGTGCAATGCGAGCCCTGGTGCATTCGTCTTTAGCAAAGGGAGGTCATGATCGATAACGTTATGCCCCAGCACCCAAGTGGCGCCTTCTGAGAGCTGATCCAGCTGGGCCAAAGCATCGACTAGGTTGCGAGAGGTGTTGAGTTCCAACGTCTCTCCGGTGTCAGGCCTCAAGGCACCTAGCTTGATAATTCGGGCAGCCTGATTGTCTGTCGGGGGAACTGCCTCCAGATCAAAGATAAGGGCTTTCAGTGGAGGCGATGAATCCATGCGATGAATAGTCCTTGGAGGATCTGGCGCAATTACTAGCAGGCCAATCGAAGACAAGTAAACGCGCTAAAAAGCGGGCAATACGCAATCCAATGTTCAAGATGCTTATCGAAGCCCGTTGTTGGCAGGGAGATTGTCGGCGCAAGAAGGTCTTTGGATCCATAAGTTTCATAGCTATTGCGGTAGTAAATAGGTCTTAGCCCTTCATTTTGCCGAAATACTCCTCGAATTCAGTTTTCACGAACACATCTCTGGATCGTGCGACGCACTGAGTCGGATCAATTTCCCCGAAATTCGTAAGAATAACCGCGTCAGCATGTGACTCACGATTCACGTACCGATAAAGCGCACGAAATTCTGAATTCTCGTCGAAAAGTTCCCTGCACCTCCGGCACCCATGGCGACACCCTCCACCGTTGCGACGCCTGGTTTTGTTTACGTGATCCGCTCAGACCACGGGTTCAAGATCGGCAAAACCGTAAACATGAAAAACCGCACTCGCCTTTTTGAAGCCAAACTGCTCTTCCCCATCAGTATCGCGCATTACGCCTGGTTCGATGACTACAGCCACGCTGAGCGAAGCTTTCACTCGACGTATCACGCCAAGCTGTTGGCGCCGATGCCGAATTGACCCACTAGCCGAGATGTCACTGACCCAATCTGACTCCTTGCGAACCATTGCCTGTGCTGGAGTTGTAGCGATTGGAGGTGGGGGCGGTCTGGCGTTGGCACGTGGATCACGTTCGGCATCGGCGCCAACACACCGCCGTCATTGAGATGCCGCAGTAGCCCGCTGGATGTGCTGACCTATCTCCAGCGCCAAGAAGACTACGACAATATGGCGTGAGTCAATTTCGTAGTGGGCTTTAAATCCCACTGGCATCGAATCGAAGTCGCCTAGGTTAGACGAATTAATGTAGTTAATACCGCTCGAAGGAGTAGTACACGCCGCCCTCAAATGGGCGAGGATGGCCGCGCAATTTGATCGACGTGCATACGTGATGTGAAAGAAGAATCGGCATGTGTCGTACCCCA
The DNA here is from genome assembly GCF_034353875.1 of Pseudomonas sp. MH9.2. NCBI lineage: Bacteria > Pseudomonadati > Pseudomonadota > Gammaproteobacteria > Pseudomonadales > Pseudomonadaceae > Pseudomonas > Pseudomonas sp. MH9.2. The sequence continues at coordinate 5,028,245 of NZ_CP133784.1, read as the reverse complement.
ACAGTTTGTTGAAATGGGAGGTCAGGTTACCCTTATTGACGAAATCGGTGACGACTGTTTCGATTACCGCCAACGTCGCAGTACCGTTGCTCACTACGATGTCTCGCTCACCCACGCCGCCCGAACCAGAGTACCCGCCACGAGGCTGGTCTTCCACCACCCACTTTTGAAGTAGCAAGCGAGAACGTAAAATTTGCTTCAAGACGGCTGAAATATCGTCCTCAAAACGCACTAGACCGAGCCCCCTCATCATGGGAGCTAAGGCAACGAGGCTTGCACACGCTCCGCGAATCTCATCAAGTAAGTAAAGGTCAAGTTGGCCACGAGATTGAAGAACTTCGGCTTGCTCAACGTGACCTAGCCGAGTGAATGCCTCAAACGCTTGGCGAATTCCCGGTACTGGGTCATCATCCAACGCAAGGTTTGGAGCGGTTGCGTAGGGTCGATGAGTGTCTATGTTCTCTCTAACTGCGCACAGGAACACGGTGCGACCAAAGGTGTTTTCAGCTTGGGTGATGACAGAAAGGGCCTCTCTCTTGCTACCCAGTCGAGCCAGCGCGAGTGCCCTGAAGCCTTCAATGTTCTCGTCGAAGTTTGTTTCTCTCAACTCCAGCAGAACTTGAAGACACTCCCCGGGTCGATTGACTGCCAAGAGCATCATTACTCGGTTCATCTCTAGCGCCTTCAGATCAGACGCTGAGTGCTGAATGAGAGGTCGCGTCACTCGCACTGATTCAGAAAGATACAGCCGGGCTTCGCTGAGCGCTTCTCCAGACAGTAACTGAAAGGCATCGCTGTTCAGGAGGCGGTTAACCCTGCAGGCAAAGAGGTTTGTGTGGTACGCGGGGACGCCCCGGTTACGTTGCGTTAGCCCTAAAAATATCGCCTCAGACGTTTGCAAATTACCTTCTGGATTCTTAAGCCCTGCCAGACCTTGGTAAAACAGCAACACGTCGTTTGCCTCTTGCCTCAGACTGTCAGACATCCCTTCAGGAAAATTGTACGAAGCTATTTCGAGCCAGCGCTCTCGCAAAAACATGAGCCGAAGATCTGTCCTCATTGACGATATTTGTCGGCCCGGTACTGGCCCCCAGGTCACAGCGCTACGCTCGACAACTATAAATGTTTCAGCAATGTCAGGCAGTCCTGCATTCAGCAGTGCTTCTACTCGGCCTTGTAACTCTCGCAAGCTCCAAACATCGGACGAAGTGGTAGGTGTCAGAGTTTGAAGGTGCGCCCTGATTTGCTCATTCAGTGCTGCTGGAGTGTTAGCAATAATGCCAGCTAGAACGGCTGGTTCCTCTACTTGGCAGAGCTGGGTGACGACGCGTTGTAAGGCTCCTCCCTGAAGCTTTCCGAGTGCGGCCGCCAGGTCTAGAGCAATGGGACTATCATCGGCACCCCACGTATATCCATACTCTTGCCGAAGAACAAATGCATCGACTCTGTTTCGCTCCGGCCGATCCATTGCCCCTGCGTGTATGGCATTACCCAGAGCCCCCACGAGTTCATTTGGTATTTCGTTCGGCCACTCTGCTATCGCCCGGGATATGACTCTAATATGCAACCTGATACGACCTATCAGCAGGTCGTGGTATGCATACTGTTCCTGTTCAGACGTAGGAGCCATCTGGAGCCATGTGGGCAAATCGATAGCGCCTAGGAACCGACTGCGAAGGGTTTCGTCGCACCTAAAGGCGAGAGCGACCAACGACCGTGCACTCTTAGGTTCCAATTTTCGCAGGCCCAGGCGCTCACCCTTTGGCATCACTACGTCTAGATAAAGTGATACCACTTCGGAGGGGGAAATTCGATCTGCACAGCCGCCGTCAGAAGCCAAGTCGAGCGCAGCACAGAATGCGGTCATTGGATCTAGGCCTGCTGTAGAAAAAATAATTAAGTCGGCCACAACTGCGTCTTGAACGCCGTTATCTGCTGCAGTTATTTCTTCTCGAAGCAATGACAACATCGTGTCTCGATGGGTCGATTGTCGAGGGGCAAATGCCAGTTCATAGACGTACAGGTATAGCGCCGCCACCTCATTTGAGCGCAAACAACCTGCGTCAAGATGACCACCCAGAAGCGCCAGCGCATCTTCGAAAGCCAGTAGCTCGGTTGTGCGATTGGCGTGCACCTGGAAATCCCTGTTCCAACCACCATCATTAAATTCCCAGCTTGCAATGAGGCTGCAAGCTAGCGTGCACGTTGACGGAGCCATTAGCATGTCGGCAAGCAAGGCCGGTGCTCGCTGAGCCGTCATCGCTAGTTGTCGGAGCAAGACCGGACGGTCGACGACAAAATCCATCAGGCGCAACGACAGCCCTAATGGGTCAAACATTGCGCCCTGAAGTTCATTGAGAAGCACGGTGAGCAGACTTGCACCCCTGGTGCCCAGATATTCATGAAACGTTTTTTCTGGAGCTCCTCGCTCCATCCACTGAATACGGTTGATCGTCGTTGCCGGAATGGCAGGAACAATGTTGTCCAGAACCCGTCCTTGATGCTGGAAGAGAAGAGCTGTTGGCGCTCCAGCCGCGCGTCTGAACTCATCCCATCCAGGTATCGTCGAGGGCACCGTTAGCACTTCCATCGCTGCGTCTACAAACTCCTCAAATGACGCAGGTTCAAGATGGCTGCTCATCGCAAACTGTGGCCAATTCAAGAACTGCCATCTGTCTATCCACTGGCTTATACGTTGATCAACGCTCAGACCGTTCTTCACCCCAGAGCTGGCGTCCCAGAGTCTTGCGGCTATCCAATCTCGCGAGACGGATGCAATCGCACCAAGCTGATACCGTTCTGCAACGACGTCCTCGGCGATATCGCGAAGAACGCCGCTCGGGTTGAACCCACTCTTTAGCCGAAAGACATTTCGATCGCGCTCTTCAATCAGTAATCTGAAGGCGGTTCCCACAGTTTGCGGATTGTGGAGAACAGCCATCACGATGTCTCTCGGCACCGTGAATCGCCCCCATGAAACTAGAATCCAACCGTGCTCAACGAGTTCGTTGAACGATGGTGATGGAGAAAGGGCGTCAAGGCTTGGTGATGCAGCAATGATTTGAACAGAGATCACCGGCTCGGCCGGTACTTCGTTCGCACCAACAGCCTCAAGGGAGTCAGGTACTGCGGGGCTCAACTCCTCCTCTTCAGGATCATCAACAGGCGCTACAAGCTCCGGTTGAAGTAAGAGTGCTGATGCCGCAGGAATGGCCTGTAATTGAGACGCTTGCTCGTACAAGCTTTGGCCTCGAGAGAGCTCATCGCCGGGGAAAAACTCAAGATTCAAATAAAGGTCTACCACCTCCATGTCCGATACTGGAGGCCGTGCTGCCTGGTGTCGGACGTTGGCAGATGCTGGGTTTGTTGGCAAAAATCGTGACAATCGCTCACGCAGCATTCGGCGAGTCTCACCAGGGGCTCGCGTACTCTCGATTCGCCTCATTGCACGTCTTTCCTTAGGGGGCTCAGGCTCGACAATCTAACCGAATGATGAAGTAGACGACACGCCGGCCTGAATACTTCCTAAATTACGTCCTTGTGCATAAGGCTGACCCTTATCCGGTCGAGGAAATCGAAAGGTAACCCATGGCGAACGGGGTAAGCGTATGTGACCCTCTGTTCGCATCTGTCATGCGGTGGCACGTGTGATGATTTGGCGGCTCATGAACGAGGTGCTGGGCGAAATTTCCTCGCTGGATCCCTATTGGCGCGTATGTGTCCCAGCCAATACTGGTTTCACCCGCATGTATTCCATCAGGTGGGTAAATCAGCTATCGAGGGAAAAACCATGAGCTCCAAAAGCGACAACGACAACCACTCCAACCAGCTCAACGAGAATAATGACGCGTACTGGCGTATGCGTCCGGCCAACACATCTTCCTGACCCCAGAGCCAAAGGCGATGGTGTCCACCTAAATTGATCTGACCCCGAAAAGTTGGATGCCTTCTATGCCCGCCGTGCTTGAGTCCTGTATTCAACAGGGCTCAGACCGCTTAGCTTCAGCCTGATTCGCGAATGATTGTAGTAGTGTATGTAGTCGCCCAGCCCTGTTTCAAGCTCATCGAGATTGTTAAATTTGTTCAGGTAAAAGAACTCGGATTTCAACGTGCCAAAAAAACTTTCCATAGCCGCATTGTCATAGCAATTTCCTTTGCAGGACATGCTTGGCTTTACTGCATGCTCGTTCAGCATGCGACGGTAGACGGGCATTCGATATTGCCATCCCTGGTCGGAGTGCAAGATCGGTTTATCGCGCGGCCGCAGTCGCTTAAACGCTTGCCGTAGCATCGCACCGACCATGTCGAACAGCGGGCGCCTAGCGGTCTTGAAGGCGATGATTTCGCCGTTGTAGAGGTCAAGGATCGGTGAGAGGTAAAGCTTCTGCCCGCCGACTCGAAACTCCGTCACATCGGTTACCCATTTCTGGTTCGGTCGTTTGGCATCGAACTTCCGTTTCAGCAGGTTCGGCGCTACCTGGCCCTCTTCGCCTCTGTAGGCGCGGTATTTCTTGAGGCGCACACGGCTTTTCAACTGAAGTTCGGCCATGAGGCGCTGAACAGTTTTGTGGTTCACGAGATGACCACATCGCCGAACGGCTGCGGTGATACGGCGATAGCCATAACGGCCCTTATGCTCCTCGAAAATTGAGCAAATTCTGCTCTTCAGAACCGCGTATTTATCAGCGGCTTGCTGCACCTTTTGTTGATAGTAAAACGTGCTGCGGGCCAGGCCGGCCACTTTAAGAAGGCCTTCCAGAGGATGCTGTTGCCTCAGTTCAATCACGATTTGCGCTTTTTCCGCTGCGCTAATCGTTCCTTCACTTGAACCAAGGCATCGAGCTTTTTTAAATAAGCAATCTCCATCCGCAACTGGTTCAATTCGACCAGCAAATCATCACGCGTACGAGCTTCGTCGTCCGAAGATTCAGGCTGAATGGACGGGATGGGTTTTTTCATACTTTTGTGAAGTCCGCTTCCTGGCTGCCGGGACAAGGCATCCAAACCGCCTTCATCATACCGACGTTCCCATTGGCCAATAATGTCGAATCTCCGGATATCAAACAGTGCGGCGGCCTGGCGATACGACAGTTTTTCCTCGCGCATGCGTTGCAAAACACTCAACTTGAACTCAGGGCTGTAATGGACTTTCTTCTTGCCTTTGATGCCCGCGATGCCCAGCGCCTGATAAGCCGAAACCCATTGGCGAAGGGATGAAAAATTTACGCCATGGCGGCGTGCTACATCCCTTAACCCTCCAGTACCGGAGCAATAGTCCTGTGCTGCCGCTAGCTTCGCCTGCTCTGTGTATTTTTTCATGCCCCCCCCCGATGGTGATGTCCAACTTTTCGGGGTCAGATCAATTTAAGTGGGCACCAGCTCTAGCCTTTTAAGCGGGTATTTCATGCAGCCACAATGCCGTTCCTACTCCAAATCCTTCAAAGCCCAAGTCATTCAAGAGTGCGCCCAGCCCGGAGCCTCGATTGCCAGCGTCGCACTGAGCCACGGCATCAACGCAAACCTCGTCCATAAGTGGATTCGACTGCAATCGCAGACAAGTGTTGCCAAGCAACCAGCCTTCATTCCGCTGGCTCTACAATCGCCCGTCTCTCGCTCAGATATCAATCCAGCCACTATTTGCCTCGAAATCCCACACCCGCGTGGCACCGTCAAAGTGAGCTGGCCAACCGAAAACGCAGCGGCCTGTGCAACTTTTCTTCGAGATCTGTTGCGATGATCCGCATCGATTCAATCTGGCTCGCCACCGAACCCATGGACATGCGTGCCGGCACCGAAACTGCTCTGGCACGAGTGGTGGCAGTGTTCGGTGCGGCGCAGCCGCACTGTGCTTATTTGTTTGCCAATCGCCGCGCCAATCGCATGAAAGTGCTGGTGCATGACGGGTTGGGTATCTGGCTGGCGGCCCGCCGTCTGCACCAGGGCAAGTTCGTCTGGCCGGGTTCTCGACACGGTACTCAGGTGGAGTTGGGTGCGGAACAGTTGCAAGCTTTAGTGCTGGGTTTGCCTTGGCAAAGAGTCGGGCCAAGTGGCGCAATTTCCATCCTATAACGCCCGCCATAGCCAGTCGGGCCGTGCAATTGTCCGATGGATCTATCGTCGGTATTAGCCTGTTCTGGCAAAATCGGCGGTATGAATTCGCTCCCCAATCTCGACCAACTAAACCCTGAACAACTGCGTGCTTTGGCGGCGCAGTTGATGCAGCGTGTCGAAAGTCTCGATCAGGCAGTCGAGGCAATAGGCAAAAAGATTCATCGTGACCAAACGGTGATCGAGAAGCTGACCCACGAGATTGCACAGCTCAAACGTTTCAAGTTTGCCAAGCGCAGCGAGCAGTTAAATCCGCAACAAGCCAGCTTGCTGGACGATCTGATCGATACCGATATCGCTGCGATTGAAGCTGAGCTTCAGGCACTGCAAACACCTTCCGTTCCTACCGAAACAAAGCAAAAGCCTAAGCGCACAGCGTTACCGCCGGAGTTCCAGCGCACCCTGATCCATCACGAACCCGACAATAGCCATTGCCAGTGTGGCTGCGCCCTCAAGCGTATTGGCGAGGATGTCAGCGAAAAACTCGACTACACGCCGGGCGTGTTCACTGTCGAACGCCACATCCGAGGCAAGTGGGTTTGTGATGACTGCGAAACGCTGATCCAGGCACCGGTTCCGGCGCACGTTATCGACAAGGGCATCCCGACCGCAGGGCTGCTGGCCCATGTCATGATTGCGAAGTTCGCCGACCATCTACCGCTCTATCGTCAGGAATCGATTTTTGGTCGAGCTGGCCTGGTCATCGCTCGCTCAACCTTGGCGCAATGGGTTGGCAACTGTGGTGTGCAGTTGCAGCCGCTGGTGGATGCCTTGCGTGATGCCGTTCTTGCACACGGCGTGATCCACGCCGACGAAACGCCGGTACAGATGCTCACGCCCGGCGCAAAGAAAACCCATCGCTCCTATGTCTGGGCCTACGCTACCAGCCAGTTTTCGGACTTGGCGGCGGTCGTTTACGACTTCAGCCCCAGCCGCGCAGGCGAACACGCCCGCAACTTCCTGGAAGGCTGGAAAGGCAAGTTGGTCTGCGACGATTTTGGCGGCTACAAGGCCAGTTTTGAACTCGGCGTGACCGAGATCGGCTGTATGGCCCATGCGCGGCGCAAGTTTTTCGAATTGCACGCCACGCACAAAAGCCAACTGGCAGAACAAGCCTTGCGATACATCCAGCTGCTGTATGAAGTCGAGCGTGAAGTCCGTGATCTAGAGCCTGATTTTCGCCGCCTGAGACGGCAAGAAAAAGCCGTGCCGGTGATGGATGCCCTGCATGCCTGGATGATCGCCCAGCGTCAGATCGTGCACGATGGTTCGGCTATCGCCAGAGCTTTAGATTACAGCCTAAAACGCTGGGCGGCGCTGTCGCGTTACCTCGATGACGGGGCCGTACCCATAGACAATAATTGGGCCGAAAACCAAATCCGACCATGGGCTCTGGGTCGAAAAAACTGGCTCTTTGCAGGCTCCCTGCGTAGCGGAAAACGTGCGGCGGCGATCATGAGTTTGATCCAATCAGCACGGCTAAACGGGCATGATCCGTATACCTATTTGAAGGACGTTCTCACGCGCCTGCCGACGCAGCGGGCGAGTGAGATTTCCGAGTTGCTGCCGCATAAATGGCAACCCGTTTAGTTACGCAAGACGGGATGCCCGGACGCATACAGATGTTGCGGCTTTGAGTTTGCTCCGACAGCACGAGAGTCGCTTCGTTCATATGAGAGATCCTTTGGGTATCCGTGTGAAATGGCCGAGTCCGCCGAGCGCGATCAGCTCTATTTTTGGAGCATCAGGCGCACGCCTAATGCAGCTGCTTCGATGGCGCCTGCGATGTACCCCGGAAACTGCGGTGACCATTCACTGCCAATCCCAATCAACCGCCCCGCCCAAGGGGAGGAATCGACTGTTGCTTCCAGGCTGATTGAGTGTTGCCCTCCGTCGAGCAAATCTTGAGCAACAGAGGTGAGAGGATCCTGCGCCCAGTCTTTGAGGAATTCAGCCACAGGCTTACCCGCCTCCGGCCCGAAAAGCCGTACCAACTGAGCGCGACACATTGTCTGCAACTGTTCTTTAGGCATTACGTTGCGCATCTGAGCCGGGATGCCTATAAAGCCGAACAGCGCAGCATGTCCACCAGGCGACGAGGCATCATGAATCTCCACCATAGGGCCTATTGCGCTCTGTGCTTGTCCGGACAATCCGGTTTTGTTCCAGAATGCGGAGTCGAATACGGCGAGGTATTTGGCGTGAGGAGCCATCCAGGTTGGGGTACTTCGCCATAGCTGCGCAACCGAAGGGGGAAGCCCTGGTAAAAAGTCTATGTCTTGGGCCAGCAATCGCGGTGGAGCGGCTAACAGAATATGCTCGACCACCCATGATTCTCGGCGGCCATCCCCGCTCTCACTCTCTATTTCCAAGTGCTGCTCGCAGGCATGGAGACGACGTACTGCCCATCCCATGCGCACTTTTTCGGGATTTACGTTGGCAGCAAGCGCATCGACTAAAGCCGCCATGCCTCCCAGTAAGCGTACCGAAGGCGGCGAAGTAGAGTAGCCCTGCGTGCGTATGGGCCTCGCTCCGGCAATGCGCTCGATCACGCTATCGCCTTGTACGTTCTGCACAAACCGCTCTAGGCCGAGATCGGCTACCAGGCTGTCAAGCTGTGGCTGGAAATCGGGCCAAAACCAAGACGGCCCTAGGTCAAAGCGGTCGGAGGGATCTGATAAGCCTGCGACTGTGCCCTCAAGGGCAACGGATAAAGCCCGTCCTCCGAGTCTCTCGCGGGCTTCAAATAAGACATAATCATAGATGCCTTGGGATTCGAGTAAATGAGCCGCGTATAGCCCGCTGATGCCGCCGCCGATGATCGCGATGCGAATCCGGTTCATGGTAATGCCTTGCTTGAGAGCCCGATCAGGCGTCCACGCCTAAAATAGATCGTGCACCCCTCTGTTGCGGTATACAGCTTCGGGTGTTCTCCCGATGGAAAACGCAGCCAGCTGCCAGCCTCGTAATGCCGTCCGGCTTCGACCAAACTTCCAGCCAAGACCAAAAGCTCGGAGTTCTCGACGGGAGTATCGAATAACAGTGCACCCGCAGGTAAGCGCACCAGACAAACAGCCTCGGATTCACTGGCATGTAACAGGCAGACCTCGCGGCCGCTTTCTTGTTGCCATGCATCTGGCCGTCGCGTGTCGATCCGCACCTTGACCTGCTCATCAGCAGACATCTGCCAAAGCTTCACGAAAATGACCGTGCCTTCAGGGCTGGAAGGCGCATGACTGGAACCCGGAGGGTTGCGCAGATACAAGCCTGCGGGATAGCTGTCGTCATCGTCTACAAACGTACCGGAAAGGACGAGGACTTCCTCTCCACCTGGGTGTTGATGAGGGGCAAAACTGGAACCGGCTGAGTAGCGAACAATACTCGTTGCACGAGCTCTTTCGCCGCCGACTCGATCAAGCATGACTCGCTCAACGCCTGACTGTGGCGATGCCACCCAGTTGTAGTCATTAGCAGCGACAGCAGCGCGCTGGGTAAAGTCAGCATTGATGAGCACGGCTGTTCTCCAGGGAATTAAATGCAAGTATTGGGCTACGGTGATCACCGCCGCCGCGTATCGATTCTCAAGCAACAGGCAGTTGAGCGTGTGCTTCCAGGACTCTTGCCGAATACACCAATGCAGCGCCTGCATTGAGCGCGATGGCAACACCTAGTGCCTCGGCAATCTCGCCCCGGGTTGCGCCATGTTCGACAGCCTTCTTGGTGTGGATGCTGATACAGCCATCACAGCAGGTAGTCACCGCCACAACCAATGCGATCAACTCATGCGGCTTGGCATCCAGATGGCCAGTCTTGGCAGCTGCGCCGTCCATCGTCGTCAAACCACGCACAACATCGGGACTTTGTTTCGCGTATTCACCAACGCGATCAAGAAGAGCGTCGCGATAGGCATTACAGTCTTACATCATTGCAGTGTCTCCAGGCGATTCAGGTGATAGCAATCGCGCATGCCTGCCTCTGAAGGCATGCTTGGATCTAAATTAATTACGCCCGGCCATTACACCGCCATCGACATCCCAGATTGCACCTGTGACCCAGCTGGCTTTTTCGGACAACAGGAAGGCAACCACCTCTGCTACCTCCTCAGGAGTCCCCACTCTTCCGATTGGGTGGAAGCTGTTGAAGCCCTGCAGCGCTGAGTGAACCTCAGCCTTGGGAATGAAACCTTCGTAGATAGGGGTCTGAACCACCGCAGGCGATACGGCATTGACGCGGATATGCTTGGATGCGAGTTCCATCGCCAAGTGCTGAGTCAGCGAATGCAAGCCGGCTTTTGCCATCGAATAGGCGGAGGACGGAGTGGCGGCGATAGCCTGCTTGCCCCACATGGAGCCAATATTGACGATTGCGCCGGGACGCCCCTTGGCGACGAGGTTGGCAGCGACTTTTTGGGTGATGAAGAAGAAGGCCTTGTTCAGCTGCATGTACTGATCGTAGTCGGCGTCCTGGTGCTCCAGAAAAGGCTTAGGGAAAAATACGCCCGCCGCGTTGACCAGAAGGTCGAAGTCAGCGTGATGCTGATCAATTTCCTGGAGCAGCGCTGCCAGGCCCTGTGCGTCGGTCAGATTTGCAGTCAGCGCGCTCACCTGGCCGAATGCTGCCAGCTCCTGACGAGCCTGCTCGGTTTTCTCTGCACGGCTGCCCACGATGACTACGTTACCGCCTTGCTGTAATACGAGTCGCGCGGTTTCCAGGCCCATTCCACTGGTGCCGCCGACGACTAATAATTTCTTGCCGGTGAATTGATTGCTCATTTAAATACTCCAGATAGTGAGTGAGGCTATGCGGGAAACCGAGAACCGGTCATCAGCCTTTAAAACGTGGCCCTTAATCGTCCGACCCCACGATGTGCTGCTTAGGTACGAGCGAATTATTGAACTCTATCGATGGCGGTACAAACGAGATAAAGTGTCAGATCGATAAAGAAAAGGTTTACCGCTATGGCAGCGCCCGTCCATCTCAATGCACTGCGGGCTTTTGAAGCCAGTGCTCGTCATCAAAGCTTTTCTGTTGCTGCCGAAGAATTGAACGTCACCCCGGCAGCCGTTGGGCAGCTAGTACGCACCCTTGAGCAGTGGTTAGGCACGCCCCTGTTCCATCGAGGCTCCAGTGGCAAGGCACGGTTGGTCGCTACGGAGGCTGCTGAGCGTGCGCTCCCTGACATTCGGGCTGGATTCGAGCGGCTTACGTTGGGCATGGAGCGGATGAGGGAGAATTCACCCAGCGGGGTTCTGACGGTCACGGTCAGTCCCGCATTTGCCGCCAAATGGTTATTGCCGCGAATTGAACGCTTCCACTCCGCTTGGCCAGATACTGACGTCCGGCTTGATACGCAGCTCAAAGCAGTAGACTTCCTGACTCAAAGAATCGATATCGGAGTGCGATATGGTACCGGTCACTGGCCTGGCCTGATTGCAGAAAAACTTATGGACGAGGAAATCTACCCTGTTTGCTCACCTCTACTGAAAAATACGCCGGACTGTTTGCAAACACTGGCTGAATTGGCAAATGAAACCCTGATTCATGACCTGTCGATGGACGGACACGCCGGATTCACGACTTGGGCTACCTGGTTGCAAACGGTTGGGATGAAAGACCTATCGGCGCAGCGTGGGATGAAGATCAATAACTCTGCAGCGGTGCTTCAAGCGGCAACAGATGGGCAAGGGATTGCGCTTGCGCGCAGCGTCATGGCCAAAGATGATCTGGCTGCTGGTAGGTTGATCCGCTTGTTTCCGGACATTCAGTTTGTCTCTCCATTGGCCTATTACGTTGTCTATCGCTCGGAATGTGTAAGCCTACCTAGATTAAAGGCCTTTCGAGACTGGTTGTTTGAGGAGGCTCGTACCCTATCAAAAGATCGCTGGCTCGCTTTTGGTGCTGCTATCGCCAAATAGTATTCGAGCGCTTTTAGATACTTTGCCCCCTGAGCGCTATCAACTTTGGAATGATGTGGACGACGTCGCGTGAATGCATTGCACGGTTCAGTCAGGACAACCGCAGGGCTCGGGGAGGACGACAGTATGCGCCCCCGGGCAACCCGCCTGGCGCGATCAAGCTGGTTGCCACTTGTGCGGCAGCAACTGATCGATTTCACTCGCCCGCTGCGTCGGCAGACGCATGAGAACGTCCTTCAAATAGGCATACGGATCATGCCCATTCAGCCGCGCCGACTGGATCAAACTCATGATCGCCGCCGCCCGTTTTCCACTGCGTAGCGATCCTGCAAAGAGCCAGTTCTTGCGTCCAAGAGCCCATGGCCGGATCTGGTTGTCGGGTAGTCAGACGCGGTTACCCGCGTCCAACCCCCTAAGAAGGGGCTCTCCTTTTTTTGCACTCCGCGCGTCAGGAACCTCTTTTACGACGGGAGGGGCGCTGAGTTATGCCTGAGACGAGTTTCGGTATACGGAGCAAACCGACATATTGTCAGATACCCCATTCCACAACGGCCCGCTTGATAAAGCTCGTTTATTGGCCCACCGCCCAGCCTGCAAACCACCTACGCACTTAATGGTCATGTCGGTGGTGCGCGTCGGGGAAGTGCGGATGATCATGGGCCATGGGCTGGTGCTGATGCCAATGTCGGTGTTTGGTGCCCGGCGTGACGGGTTCATCATGTGCATGTTGGTGGTGCTCGTCGTGTACATGCTCGTGCTCGTGCTCCATTGCCTCGTGCTGGTGTTTATGTTCATGGCGTTCGGTCAGGTGCAACCAAATGCCAACGGCCATTAGCGATCCGGCGATTAGCAGCGGCAGCGTGACGGGATCGCCCATCGCCACAGCAAGCAATGTTCCTAGGAACGGAGCCACAGAGAAGTAAGCCCCCGTGCGGGCGGTGCCTAGGTGACGCAGGCCTATGACGAACAGCGCCAAGCTCACGCCATAGGCAAAAAAGCCTACCGCCAGCGCTCCTACCAAGTTGGGCAGTGGCGGCAACGTCGTCCCTACAACAAAAGCCAAGACTAGATTGACCGTTCCAGCGACCAAGCCTTTAACCGACGCAATCCAGGTTGCGTCTGTCAGCGACACCTTGCGGGTCAGGTTATTATCAATTCCCCAGGCAAAGCAGGCGCCTAAGATTGCCAGCGCTGGCCATAAGCCGGAAAAATGCGCTTCACCTGGCCAACTCAGAACGAGCGCGCCAGCCACGATGGCGATCATGCCCAAGGCAATATGCCGGTCAAAGTTCTCCTTGAAGGCAAACCACGCGAGCAGGGCGGTAAATACACCCTCGGCGTTGAGCAACAGTGACGCGCCGGATGCGGGCATGCCGGCTAGTCCCACCATCAACAATACCGGCCCAACAATGCCACCCGCTGCAATCGCTCCTGCGAACCAGAGCGCTTCGTTGCGTGGCAGACTTACGCTGGGTGCGCGGCTCAGCAAGCGATATAGCGTTAGCCCCAGCCCTGAACCAAGATAAAGCAGGCCCGCTAGCAACCAGGGACTGACACTGTTCAACAGCATTTTCGCCAGCGGTGTTCCCGCGCCGAACAGCACGGCTGCACCGAGAGCGGCCAATACGCCCGATTGACTCAGTCCATTCTTCCAGCTCATGTGTTCAATTCCCCGCTCACCCAACTGAGCCTTATGCGTTCAGGCCGATCCAGCCATGGACACCCACGTAGAGGCTAACACCAATGATCAGTACGCTGGAAAAGTATGGTGCACGACGCGCAACTGTGCCCAGCCAAGGCCAGCGATTGGAGGCTTGTTTCGCGCCAATGGCCGCAGCCACACCGACGGTTACCAACGTAAGGGCCAGACCAATGCTGAAGCACAGTACCAGCACACCCCCCAAGGCGACTTCTTTGACCTGAAGGCAGAGCAGCAAAACGGTGATAGCTGCAGGGCAAGGAATCAGCCCCCGGTCAACCCGAACATGATGATCTGACCAGTGCTGACTTCACGGTTGGTGAAGCGCTTACGGATATCGTTGGCATGAGCAAGCTCATGCGCATCCTGATAACCATCAATCGACAGTTCTAAGCCTTCCAGTTCGGAATGCGCGTGTCCGTGGTCGTGTTCCTGGTAATCCAGATCATAATCATGAGAGTAACCCGCATGTCCGAGGCTCAAGCGCGCGCTGAACTCGTGAGGTTCAGGAATATCTTCAACCGACCCCAGGTAGCCATCACGCTCAACAAAAATGAATTGTTGCCTCAGATGAATCCTATCCACTCGATCTGGATGGGTATCTAGGATTTTTGGAGACGTACTTTCCGTCGCGACGCTAAGCCCCTCCAACTTGACGCTAACAGGCGCAGACAATCAGCGCTGGGTGTTTCCGCTTTACGAACAAACAGCTCATCTCACATAGCTACCGCAATCTCAATGTCGAGTTTCACCGGCTGCTTCATGCAATGGCACGCTCTCCCATCGTCTCGACCCGACAACTGGCGAACTTCGAGCTTTCCGATTTTTTCATCGTACAAAGTTGTGGCTTCAGCGCTCATTTGAAGGTGGTCACCGATGAGCACGACGAAATCATTGCCGCTCTTTCGACCAGAAATGCAGAGGCTGCCAAGAAAGCGGCCATGGATCACATCGAGAGCGTACCTGACCTACCAGGTGCCTGCAGTCCTATTGAGAGCAGGCCGCGCCTTAGCCACCGGAGCATGTTATGTAGGCAAGCGGGCGGGAGATCTGAACAACTCCTTCGGGTTTCCGGACTACACCACCCAGGACGCCTTTGCATCCTGGAAGATCGGCCACTTACTGGGCAAGAAAACGTCTTTACAGCTCAATGCCAGTAACTTGAGTGACCAAGGCTATTTCGTTTCTTCAGGAGAAATACACGGCGAGCCAGTTGGGGAGAAGTCGTATTCTTAGGCTGACTGGAGAAGTTTCTTTCTAGTGCCGCACCTGCGAGCGTACGCTCACTAACGCTAGATGAAATGAACCTCTATAGCTATAAAAAAGGCCCTTAGCGGGCCTTTTTGTACTCAAACAAAGATCACTTAGTCAGCCAAGACTCCACGGTGTTAGCGCCGTGTTCGGCTTTCCATTCCTTCAGCGTTTTATGATTCCCGCCCTTGGTTTCTACTACTTCACCAGTATGCGGATTTTTGTAGACCTTCACTTGGCGTGGCTTACGAGTGCCGGATTTTGACTCGGTTGCTGGCGCGCGACGACCTGCATGTGGGTCAAGCAAATTGATCACGTTCTGCAGGCTGTAACCGTACTGAGCAAGCAGCTCACGCAGCTTGGTTTCGAATTCAATTTCCTTCTTGAGGCCAGCGTCACCTTTCAGTGCTTCGAGCGCTTGGAGCTGTTCGGCTAGGTGTTTTTCGAGCTGGCGAAATTCTGCGAGTTTAGACATTGGAGACCTCTTCTAGATTAGTATCTTTAGTGTATTCAAGCCAGTTTCAAAATAACAGTACCTTTCAAACCATCACCACAAATCGAATTACCATTTTTTACTTCAGCTTTCGAGAGACGATTAAACACATCTTTATAAATGTCAGCATCGGCCAGCGAGAAAAGCAGCATTTCGATCTCATGGATAGGGTTTGTGTCATCCCAGATGATGTCGGCTCACATTTCTGACCAACAATAGATAAGCTGCATAGGCGTTGCGCTCAGGAATAAAATGGTTCTTTCAAATAGTCTTAGGATCACTCGTATCAGAAGTTTGGACTTTTGCATGCTTCAAGTCATTGGCCGCCCACCGCTTATGCACGGAGGGCGCTGATATGCCAGCGGCACGGGCCATGCTTCGCCAGCTCCAGCGGAGCTCACCGATACGAGGTTGAGCAACCTGATCAAGCACGCGACGGATTGTGTTGGCAGGCAGAGGCAATTTACGTCCACGGCCGGGCTTGTCGAGCAGGCCTTCCAATCTGAGCGACTGAAAACGATGGCGCCATTCGGAGACCGTAGGCCGAGAGAAACCAGTCAATCGTAGATTTCTTCTCACATAGATCCTTGCGCAGCTAGCGAGATGACGCGGGCTCTTGTCGAAAGGCTGGTAACGGTATCTGTGAAAGCATCACTAATGCCGACTTGGGTCGCAATCGTGATGCTGAATGCTGTACGATTCGCGAGTGACATACCTTCTCGAGCACAGGAACATCAGCATGACTGTACTCCAAACGATTTTCTGGCAGCCTACGCCGCCTTAGCGCAACGCCCCCTCGCCGCACCTGCTGCTGCCCGTTTTACGTGCGGCCGCGCTCTGCTGTATGCACGGTTCTAACACCTGACGCACGCAGCGAATCCGCCCTTACAATTTGAACTCGTGTCGACCTGCTCGCCGCTTGCCCGGCGTGCCGTGCGGTGCATTGCTTTGGATATTCTTATGCTTCAATCGATCAAAAATACTTGGTTCTCCAACATCCGTGGAGACGTGCTGGCAGGGATTGTCGTGGCGCTTGCCTTGATTCCCGAGGCCATTGCGTTTTCCATCATCGCCGGTGTCGACCCTAAAGTAGGCCTCTACGCTTCGTTCTGTATTTGCGCGGTAGTGGCGTTCGTGGGAGGACGCCCTGGGATGATTTCCGCCGCCACGGGCGCCATGGCACTGCTTATGGTTACTCTGGTCAAAGATCATGGTCTGCAATATTTACTAGCCGCCACACTGCTGTGCGGTGTTCTTCAGATTCTGGCTGGGTTTCTCAAGCTGGGCTCGCTCATGCGCTTCGTCTCCCGATCAGTTGTAACTGGATTCGTAAACGCGTTAGCCATTTTGATTTTCATGGCCCAGCTGCCTGAGCTTACAAATGTCACTTGGCATGTTTACGTCATGACAGCAGCGGGTCTTGGAATCATTTATCTGTTTCCATACGTGCCGAAGATCGGGAAGCTCCTTCCTTCCCCTTTGGTCTGCATCCTGGTGCTTACCGCAGTGACCCTCTATCTCGGGCTCGACATTCATACCGTCGGGGACATGGGCCAGTTACCGGACACGCTACCTATATTCCTCTGGCCAGAGGTTCCGCTCAATTTTGAAACCCTACGGATCATCTTTCCTTACTCCGCCGCACTCGCCGTTGTAGGTCTGCTGGAGTCGATGATGACTGCGACCATCGTTGATGACCTGACCGACACCACCTGCGATAAGAACCGCGAATGCAAAGGTCAGGGTATCGCTAACATCACTGCCGGGTTACTGGGCGGTATGGCCGGCTGCGCCATGATCGGCCAATCGATCATCAACGTAAAATCTGGGGGCCGCACCCGACTTTCCACACTGTGTGCAGGCATATTCCTGCTGCTCATGGTTGTGTTCCTGGGTGACTGGCTTTCTAGAATCCCAATGGCTGCCCTTGTAGCCGTGATGATCATGGTGTCCATCGGTACATTCAGCTGGGACTCGTTGCGCAATCTCAAAGAGCATCCGCTTTCGACCAATATCGTGATGGTCGCGACGGTAGTTGTAGTGGTCGCCACCCATAACCTCGCCTATGGGGTGCTGGTCGGCGTGCTTCTCGCTTCACTATTTTTCGCAAACAAAGTCAGCCATTACCTAGCCATCCAATCAACACTCGATGCTAAAACCTCACATCGGATCTACACGGTAACTGGGCAGATTTTTTTCACCTCAGCTGACAAATTCAACTCGATTTTCGACTTCAAGGAAGCGCTTCAGAAGGTCACCATCGACCTTACGCAAGCTCACCTTTGGGACATCACCTCAGTGGCTGCGCTGGATAAGGTGGTGATCAAGTTCCGTCGAGAGGGTGCAGAGGTTGTGGTGCTAGGTTTGAACGAAGCCAGCGCAACCATCGTGGATCGCTTTGGCGTACACGACAAGCCTGATGCAGTCGACAAGCTCATGAGCCACTAAAAGGAGAACAGCAATGACCCAAGTAATGGCCTGTATCGATGGCTCACTATCATCCCTGTCTGTCTGCGATTACGCGACCTGGGCCTCTAAGCAGATGAAGGCACCACTCACACTGCTTCATGTGCTTGATCAAGGTAAATACCCTGTAACGGGGGACTTGAGCGGAAACATTGGTTTGGGGAGCCGCGAACACCTATTGGCAGAACTTACCGACTTCGATGCGAAACGCGCCAAGCTGGCACTGGAGCAAGGCCAGTACCTGTTGGAAACGGCCAGGAAACGCGCCATTAGTTTTGGGGCTGATCATCTTGAGATAAAGCAACGTCATGGTCATTTTGTAGATAGCTTAGTCGATCTTCAAGATGATACCCGCCTCTTGGTAATCGGCCGCGTAGGCGAAAGTAGCTCAAAGGCTGGACACCAGGTAGGTAGTCACTTGGAAACCACTGTCAGGACGATTCATCGGCCGATTCTGATAGCCGCGAGCACGTTTAAAGAACCAGAACGAGTGCTGCTCGCATTCGACGGCAGCGCTACGGGGTATAAAACCGTACAGATACTTGCCGAGAGTTCTCTGTGCCAAAACCTGCCAATTCATTTGGTCATGGCAGGGGCGGAGTCAAATGACAGCCTCGCACATCTCCAAAAGGCGAAGGCTATTTTGGTGGCCGCAGGCTTTGATGTTCACGCAGAAATCAGGCAAGGAGAGGTTGAGCCAATGCTCCATGCCTATCAGACAGAACACCGTATCGACTTGCTGGTCATGGGAGCCTACGGGCACTCACGCATACGTGAGTTCTTCGTAGGCAGCACGACTACAACGATGCTTCGAACAGTCACGATGCCTCTATTGCTGCTTCGCTGAGAGAGGTCTCTAAACCACAGAATTTCTTTGCACTGAAAAATACTGTGATCAGCTCACGCGGGATTGTCTAGCTACGGCGGCGCCTGCTAGTACGCTGCTGCGGCGTAGGACAACGACGCCACCAGTCGCAGCCAGGATCGAACCGATCAATACCCCGACTTTGACTTCATCAATCAAATGAGCTGATCCGGCGAACGCCAAGTTGCCGATAAATAGACTCATGGTGAAACCAATGCCGCACAACAGTGCTAGACCATAGCGTTGCACCCAGGAACTCCCTTCCGGCAGCCTGGCCAAGCCCATACGAATGGCCAGAGCAGACAATAGGAAAATGCCAACCTGTTTGCCCACCAACAGGCCCAGCGCTACGCCCAGCGGAACCGGGTCGAACAGGTTTTCTAAAGAAATACCGGCCACACCGTTAGTGCGGCACATCAAGATTAAGGCTGCTGCCAACCCACATACTGCAGAGGTTGTCAGTGAGGTGTATTGCGACTCGAAATCACCCGTTCAGATTCAGGCCTTGACATCTCCGGAGTCATCCTTCAAATCAAATAGTCCTGCAAAAAAAAGATGGAATGCATCCCAGGCACGCGTCCACCAACCACCAGCCTCTCCCGCTTCTAGTGCGATGAGTGACTGGGTCGTGAGTTTATTTTTACCGTCATACAGTTCGAAACTTCCGACTACGTCGCCGACAGCAATAGGTGCCTCTAGAGCGTTATTAATGTGCAGACGGCTTTCCACCTTGCGATTACTATTCTTGGGTAGAGTCAATGTCACATCATCGAGCAACCCAACAGAAATTATGTTTTTCTCGCCTTTCCACAGTCGTGGTTGAGCTAAAACTTGCCCGCCTTGCTGATAGGTCTTCGTCTCAAAAAAGCGGAAGCCGTAGTTCAGTATTTTTTGAGTATCTTCTGCACGATTGTTCAACGTGGTCGAGCCAAAAACCGCACTAATAAGACGCCGCCCATCACGAAGAGCAGAGGTCACCATGCAATATCCTGCCTCCTCAGTATGGCCCGTTTTGAGCCCGTCAACACTTGAGTCGCTCCAGAGGAGAAGATTGCGATTGGGTTGGCGAATGCTGTTCCAGGTGAAATATTTGTGCGCGTACAACGAGTAGTAAGCTGATTCATCATTGATAATCGCCCGCGCAAGCCGGGCCATATCATGAGCCGAAGAATAGTGCCCAGGTGCCGGCAAGCCTGTAGGGTTCATGAAGTGAGTGTCAGTCAACCCAAGTTTATTTGCTGTGGCGTTCATCAACCCGGCAAATGCATCTTCGCTACCCGCTATATGCTCAGACAGCGCCACACTGGCGTCATTGCCAGAATCGATCACCACACCACGCAGTAGGTCATGCACTGGAACAACTGCGCCCGGATCCAGAAACATCCTAGAACCACCGGTTTTCCATGCATTTTCACTGACAGTAACCGTATCGTCGGCCTTAAGACGTCCAGCCTGAATTTCATTGGTAGCGACATACACCGTCATCAACTTGGTCAAGCTGGCCGGAGGTAAACGCATATCAGCGTTTTGACTACCTATAATCGTGCCTGTGGTTGCATCCATCAGCACCCAGGATTTCGCGCCCAATTGCGGTGGTGCTGGGATCATCGCTCGGGCAGTCGGTGAAACAGGACTTGGGGTGGATATTGGAGCCGCCCAAGCTGGTGTCAAAAAATAACACACAAGAATGAGTGTAAGCCGCAATTTAGGGTGTTTCACAAGCGCCAGCCTCGGATTAGCAGAAAGACGCGCCAAACTAGATGAGGATTTGGGAAGGCTCAAATTAACCCAGATTAAAATAAATTTAATTAGACGTTGGCGACGATCATCTCGGGCAATGGACAGATAATCGAGACTGTGGCTCCGCCACCGCGCGGCGATTCCTGGATGCGTAGTACGAACCCATGCAACCTAACAATCGCCGAAACCAGAGAAAGCCCCAATCCATGGCCAGGTTTCTGACGAGTAGAGTCCCCGCGATACAGCCTGCGGATCACATTTTCACGCTCAGCTTCCGGTATACCAGGGCCATTGTCCGAGACCTCAATATTGATAGAACTGTCCGTCAGAGCGCCAGTCAAGTGAATAACCCCTCCCTTGGGCGTAAATTTGATAGCGTTATCCAAAAGGTTAACCAGCGCCTCGAACAGAAGAGAAACATCACCAGATAACGCTGGAATATCGTCAGACAACTCCAGGAGCAGTGTCAGCCCCTGCTCCTGCGCCAAGGGCTCGAAAAACTCGTGCGCCTGTGTCAGTAGCGATGCTGGTTGAAACGATTCGAAACCTGACCTTCTCCTTGTATCTTCAAGTTCAGATATTCGCAGCAACCCCTGAAAACGCAACATGATGGATTCACTCTCTTCCAACGCCATGTCCAGGGTCGCTGCATGAGAGCTAACAAGGGGCAACTGCTGCAACTGGTAAAGGTGAGTACGCAGGCGTGTCAAGGGAGTGCGTAGATCATGCGCGATGCCATCACACGCCCCCTTAACCTCGTGCATAAGCTGTTCGATATGCTCAAGCATCACATTGACGGCATTGGCCAGCATATCGAGTTCATCGAGGCGTGAAGATAGCGGCAGGCGTTCACCGAGGTTGCCCGAGACGATACTCTCAGTGCAGCTTTGAAGTCGTTGTACTCTGCGTAAGGGCCTTCGCCTCAAGAGCCACCAACCTATCAGCCCAGGGATAAGGGTAAGGGAAAACCCCCAAAATAATGCCTGCGCAATGATGCCGCCGACTGCGGAAATAGACCCCCCATCACGCGACAGGATCAAAATTCGACCATCGCCGCGATGCTGCATCAATGCATGGCTACTTCGGGTTTGCTCTCTTGGTAAGGCGATGCTCAAGCCTCGCTCCAGATAATGTACCTGGCCGTCATCTGGCAGACTTGCTCGCAAGCGGAGCAGGTCACCGGCGATATGGGTGCCGTCGGCTTCAAACAAGCCGTATGCGTCGATCCCTGAAGTCGAATACACCTCGCTGGCAGCGAGTTCACCTTCTAGGCTTGCATCATCAATCTTTTGGTAATAGTGGGCCCGTTGCATCAATGTCCGCTCAGCAACAGCCCCGAGATAGGTAGAGATTTTCCAATAAAGCACACCCGTAAAAACGGCTCCCCAGGCGATAAAAAACACGGCATAGATCCCAATAAGGCGGCTATTGGAAGAACGCCAGCGCTCATTCTTGGGTGGTAAGAACATAGCCAGAACCGCGTATTGTGTGAATGACAGGTGAGCCGCCACCCTCGATTTTTTTTCGAAGCCGACCGATATGGACATCAATAATGTTCGTACCTGGATCGAAGTGATATCCCCAAACTGCCTGAAAGAGCATGGTTCTTGTGACCAACTGACCCGCGTTGCGCATGAAATAAGTGAGCAATTTGAATTCGGTCGGGAGAAGCGGTATCTGCACGTCAGCGCGACTGAGTGATTGATCAATGAGATCCATGTGGAGGTTCCCGAAGCTTAAGCGACGTTCACTCACGCCAGCAGTAGGACGCCTCAGCAGCACTTCCAAGCGGGCAATCATTTCGACCGTAGAGAAAGGTTTGGTCAGATAGTCATCGCCTCCCGAACGAAGCCCTTTGACTCGTTCATCTACATCAGACAATGCGCTGATCATCAAGACAGGCGTCTGAATACCGAGGCTTCGCAACGTACTAATTATCGTCAAACCATCGAAATCAGGCAGCATCCGGTCAAGCGTTATCACATCATGGCCGCCAGAAATGGCCGCTGACAATCCATCGCGACCGTTAGCTGCCCATCGGGCATCAAACCCATGGGAGGTTAGCGCGTTAACAATGGCCTTGGCTGTGACCTCATCATCCTCTATCACTAGCGCGCGATTCATTTTTACTCCGTACAACGATTACAAGCCTAAAACTCAGGCAAGCTCCAAGTGTCGTATATTTTCAAGATTGATGCAGCCTAGGTAGCGCGCATCGGACGGTAAACTAAATTTTTCTTAATTCGCTTTAATTTTGTCGTTATGGAAAACGCAGCTATTTTTTCGCGCCTCCGCTGCTAAACCCCACTTCTACGCCGAATTCAGGATGCCTCGTCATGACGAAGACCTTATCGAGGCTCGCATTGGCTTGCTTGTTTTTATTTGCAGATGGTATTGAGGCACAGGATGCCACTCCCACCAAAACGCTTACCATATTTACGACCAGAGGCTTCATCGCGGCGATTCAATCCATAGCCCCCATTTATGAAAAAGCGACGGGATTCAGCCTGATCATCAAAGAGTCCCCACCTACCGGCAATACCCCAATGGCAATCACCAATCGGCTGGCGCGCGGTGAAAATGCGGATGTCGTAATCATGGAGGATTGGGAGCTGCGAAAACTGATAGATCAAGGTCATTTGCAAAAAACGAGTCGAATCGATCTTGGTAAGTCATTCATTGCCATGGCCGTCCGCAAAGGTGCTAAAAAACCCGATATAAGCAACATGAAGAAATTCAAAAAAACGTTACTCAACGCAAAGTCCCTGGCTCTATCGGATACGTCCAGCGGAACATATCTGTCACGTATTCTCTTTCCTCAAATGCACATCTCAGAAAGGTTGAGGATCAAGACCCGAACGATTTCCGCCGAGCCCGTCGGAGAAGCAGTCGCCCGTGGCGAAGCGGAAATAGGCTTCCAACAATTAAGTGAACTCATACATGTGGAAGGCATCGATGTGATTGGACTGATTCCAGATCAGGTGCAAAAAATGACAATGTATTCAGCTGCTATCTCAACTGGAAATGTACAACAAGAGGAAGCTACGACGCTGTTGAGATACTTGAGTTCAAAGGCAGCTAGGACAGCCATCAAGCTAAGTGGATTAACACCTGTGCATTGAGGATCGCGGCCACCAGTATCGTCGAGGCAACGTATTGGCCTGAACTAACATCCCGTCCAATACCGATTCAGACTGCATTGGCAGCAACGCGGCGGCACCTAATGCCGCCAGGAACAGACCAACATAGCTGGTGAGTTCAAACACTTAAGAGTCGCCTTATGTTGTTCAGGCCTATCCAGCCATGGATACCTACGTAGAGACCGACTCCGATGATCAGCGCGCTGGACAGATAAGGTGCGCGACAAGCAACGGTGCCCATCCAAGGCCAGCGGTTGGAGGACTGCTTGGCGCCAATGGCTGCCGCCGCACCGACGGTTACCATTGGCGCCAGGCCAATGCTGAAGCACAGGACAAGCACACCACTTCTTTGACCTGAAGACAGAGCAGTAGAACGGTGATAGCAGCTGGGCAAGGAATGAGACCACCCGATCGAAGGCGGCATCGCCGCCGAGATCGCGAATCAGGCCACGCTATCCCTGTCAGCAGAAAGACGCATGACGAGGTTATTCGTGACTTACTACAGCCTCGGTTGACTTCTTCACGCTCATCCCGTCACCTCGCGACGCTCGGTAGCACACTGGCAAACGTGCAGATATCCCTTGGGAATTCGCACGACCTTCCTGCTTATGCCTGTCGGATACGCGCAACGCGCCATGCCTGGCGCACGAAAAAAAGCCCTCCGGGGAAGAGGGCTATACAACCAAAACTATTATCTGGTCTAAGGACGCCGCCTTGAGCTTACCTTGGAAGAGTCTGCCTCCGCTCAAAGCCTGCACACTTTATGAGGACAGCGGTATCGCATCAACTGCGACAATCTGACGCATAAAAACCTGCTGAGCATCAAGCCCATCCTTTGATCATCAATTTGTGCTTATGTGTGGTGTTTTGTCGCAGCATCCACCCTCCTCTCGATACGTGTTTATGAACCAGGAGCGACACCGGAGTATTTACCTCTGGTCATAATTTTAAAATCCCTAGTTCATAAGGGTATCGGTAGCCATCGACGAAAGCCCGTCCCCCCCTTACCGGTAAGCGGACTCCAGGCAAAGTCCCAAGGCGTCGGCGGGAGTTCCTCATGCTCAGTGACCAGAGCTGCTGAGGCACGCAGCCGCTCTTTCCATTCAAAAACAAGTAAGGGAGCACCTTGCCAAGCCAGTACGAGCCCTCGTGCTTGGCTATCGTCCGTATTTATCCAGCGCGCTGCCGCAGCTACCATGAAGGACTCAATGTGTTCCTCATTGGCCTTTGCCTGGTATTTCGAGCTGAATAGCCAGCGACACACACTCAGGTAGTACGTCCAGTTGAGTGCTGGATTATGGCGGTAGGCCCACGTCATGAAACTTCGAAAAAGGTTCAAGCCATCAGGCGGATCAAGCTTTAGCAATCCGGGACAAACATCAAACAGAGTGTGCCAGTACGGAAGAAGTCTAGCGTCCAAATGAACGAAGCTTCGCGCATTGCAGGGGTAGTCGGGGAATGGGAGAAGAAAATCGTCGCGACGGCCCATTCGAGCAGTCTTGCTAACCAATCTGGTGTGTCCAGACGGAAGCGGGTAACAGATTGCGCGAGACATCTCATGCTCCTTTTGTGTCACAAGTAACCGTAAAAACACAGATCAGAGAAGCCTGAAAGCTGAGGGTGATAGCTTCGGGCGCTCTGAAAGCGATACAAACAATCGGTCAGGCTTGATTACGGGGGAGGCACGAGGGTTCAGAGAAGGCCAACGCCAGCGAGGTGAGTTCGAGAAAATGACTTGGGATAGAAGTGAGTCGACTTGAAGCAGGAAGGCCGGTAGTACGAAGCTGGCCGGTGGGATGGGGACTGCACCAACAGATTGGGAACAGCAACAGTGCGATTGGTCGACTTTCGAAGTACTTGAAGGCTGATTCTTTTTGAGTAAAAGAGAAACTTGCTGCACACCGCCAGACGAACAAAAACTGCCTAACAGCAATTGCTCCAAATTGACCGTGCCGAGCGCGCTGGTCATCGGCAGCGCCAGCACTTTCAGGATTATCGCCAGAAACGCAGCGACCCAGATATTCTGGTGGCAAGCCTTGCTCATCGTAGCGGTTGCCATTGAATTAGAGCGCTCAATAAATGCGGTGATGGGGAGGATCCCATCACCGCCAAAATATCTTTCTTGATCCTCATATCGTCTGTTTTGACGATCAGGCGAGGTTGCGTGTTTTCACGCAAGTGAAACGACCCACCAGAAGGTTGTCGGTATAACGCTTCAGCGTACGTACGATCAAGCAGGTGAACAGAGGTTCACATAGAACCAAAGGTAAATACGAAACCGAGAACAACGCCCAGTTGTTCAACGGCGTCGGCCCTTCACCCAAGGACAGCCAGAAACCGACCATGGCCACTACACCGGTGTAATACACTGCGTCGAACGTGACGACTTCAGCCCAACGAATGCTGCGTTCGCCTTTTGAGAAAAAACGGCGACCCAGCAAACCACGCGCCGCGATCAAAGGCAGCATCAACGACAGCGAGTTAACGCCTAGATGCACTAAATCATGAGGTTCGGAAAACGGCCCCTGAAGCAGGAGACCCATTGCAAAGCCAAACAGCGTAGGGATAAAGCCGAAGACAAAGTAGACCGTCGATGCGCCAACAAAATGCAATTCAGACGCCCCCACTGGCAAATGGAAGACCTCCATAAATACCGAAAAGAAAGCAGCCGCCAGCAAGGTTTTTATTACGTTGTCCGGGCGAGTGATCAGCGTGGGTGAAAAGGCTGCCAAGGTAGCGGTGACGTTGGCGTAAAGCACTTTGGCGGAATTGAGCACGCCGGGTTCGATATGCATCTTTCTCCCTCAGAGGGATGCGAACTAAGGAAATGCCAGATTTCGGCAACATTCGTGGCAGGTCTCCTGGCTTACAGATCAATGCGTTCCCGCGTCTTCCCAGTCACTGACAGACCAGTTGTATATACGGGAGAGCTAAGGAAACTCTGAAAAAGACTTCCAAATCTGGTGAAATACGCCTGTCCCACGAACTGAACGGTTGAGCCCCGATGAAGCAAATGTCTTTCGCTGATGCCGAGTACGCAGGCAAACGTAAGCAGACCCGCCGTGAGCGTTTCCTGATTGAGATGGATCAGGTCGTGCACTGGAAAGGCCTGATTACGTTGATCGAGCCGCATTATCCGAAGGGTGAAGGCGGTCGTCCGGCGTATCCGTTGATGGCCATGCTGCGGGTTCATCTGATGCAAAACTGGTTCGGCTACAGCGACCCGGCGATGGAAGAGTCCCTCTACGAAACCACGATTCTGCGCCAGTTTGCCGGGCTGCATTTGGATCGGATTCCGGATGAAACCACGATCCTCAACTTCCGTCGGCTGTTGGAAAAACATGAGCTGGCCGGTGGGATTTTGCAGGTCATCAACGGCTATTTGGGCGACCGAGGTTTGCTGCTACGTCAAGGAACTGTGGTCGATGCGACGATCATTCATGCGCCCAGTTCGACCAAGAACAAGGACGGTAAACGCGACCCCGAAATGCACCAGACAAAGAAAGGAAATCAGTACTATTTCGGGATGAAATCGCACATCGGTGTCGATGCTGAATCCGGTCTGGTGCATAGCGTAGTGGGTACGGCGGCGAATGTGGCCGACGTGACTCAGGTCGATCAGTTGCTGCATGGCGAGGAAACTTACGTCTCTGGCGATGCCGGTTACACCGGCGTGGAGAAGCGTGCGGAGCATCAACATCGCCAGATGATCTGGTCGATCGCAGCGCGACCCAGCAGCTATAAGAAGCATGCAAAAAAGAGCCTGATCGGTCGCATGCGCCGCAAAATCGAATACGCGAAAGCTCAAGTCCGGGCCAAGGTTGAGCATCCCTTCCGGGTGATCAAGCGCCAGTTTGGTTATACGAAAGTCCGCTTCCGAGGCTTGGTGAAAAACACCGCGCAGCAGACCACACTGTTTGCCTTATCGAACCTTTGGATGATGCGAAAACGACTATTGAATGCAGGCGAGGTGCGCCTGTGATGTGGACAATGAGCCCTGAAAAGGTGCTCTTCCGCAAAAAATAGTGAACTGACAGGAGGAAAGGTCTGATTTTCGATTAAGTCGGTGTTTTTTGAACCTCAGACAGCGAGCCCGTTAAAAACGGCTGCTTACTTCAGACCTTCCCTAACCGTTCACAGTTGCGGGGGCAGCGCAGGTGTGGCTTAAAGGCGTACCTGCGTCCCTATTGCTTCACACTACGGTGAAAACCACAAAGCCTAGATAGATTAGGGATTTTCTGCTTCTTGCGCACGCTTTATAAAAGGGTAAATCGTCCCGCTTGCTTATCTGAACATTGTTGATCCATGAGGCAAACTCGATGCAGCTGCGACAGTCCGCCGCACTATAATTTCAGTACCCTTGCAACGTTCATCCGTGGATTCGCCTGCGCCAGAACGTCGCAGGCCGCTGGGCGCCGCAAAACTTGATAGGGCAGGATTAAATGATATTGTGGCAAAGGCATAGTTGAAGAGTTACTGCTGCTTGTAGACATTAAATACAGAGCAACCGTCGTAGGTATTTTTGCAGGTCAAGCGGAGCCGCAATGCTCAAAGAGCAATCATGGAAAACACTCATGAGGTCGTGCTCTGCCAGCAACTCGGGCGCTATCAGGTGCTGAAACAACTGGCTGATCACTCCGGCGACATTACGCGCGTTGGGCCTAGCGTCAAGATGGTACGCAACATGCCTGTAGCCAGCACCAGAACGATCCGGGAAAAGTTCTTTGATTTCTTTCCGGCTGACTAGGCGGAGCGTACCACCACATCGAAAAGTCTTAGCTCAGGCCTTTTTACAAACGACCGACTTCCTGTATGAAACGTACAGAACACTCAGCGATTTCACGACCCTGCGGCACTTCTGCCATTACAACTGGCTAGCAGTACCCGCAGATCTTCCTTCTTCCCCGGTGAACATATCTATGAGCGAACCAAGGAAACAATTCATTTGCGGGGCAACATGCCCGGCATGCAATGAAATAGACAAGATTCAGATGTGGTACGAAGACGGTGTTCCGCATCGCGAATGTGTCGCCTGCGGCTATATCGACAAGCTTGATGCGGACGGGCAGTCTATTCCGCTGGGAGCGGGGCAAGATGAAGTTGAGGCACCCGATACAAGCGTGCAGAGCACGCCTCATAATCAGGGATTCCGAATCGGAACAGCTCGACTGAGCGACTAGGCCTTGAGACGACGGACTAACCTGCGGGAAAGTCCGTCGCCCATTCCGTCGATACCACGTCGCCCGCAGACATAATGGGAGCACTCCATTGATAAGGAAAGGCTGGGACATAAAACTGCGCCTGCTGCACTGGGCAATCGCCCTCACGGCGACCTTCCAGCAGCTCAGCAGCATGTACATGTCCAACCCCGGCACCCAGTTCCTGTCCCATATCACCGCATTGTTGGAGCCGTGGCAGCAATCGTCCTGCTGCTGTTCTGGCTGTACAGCTATGCGATCTATGATCTGAAGATGCTCTTCCCTTGGGGGAGAGACGCGCGACGCGAGGTACTGCGCGAAAGCTTCGCGCTGTTTCGCGGACGGTTACCGCGTACAGGACGAGGCATTGGTCTCTCGGGGTTTGTCCATGGTCTCGGCCTACTGGCACTGAGCGGGTTGTGCCTGCACTGGTATGATCATGTTTGCCATGATCCCTCCAGGCCACGTAGGCCCTCCCTCAGACCCAATGGCTTTCACCCGCTATACATTGCAGCATAAATCTTTCGGCGAGATGCTGTGGATATACTGGTGTGGCCATACAGTCTTCGCGCTCGCTCACCAACTCACCGGAGGTCGCTTACTCGGTTCGATCTTTGGGCTCGGACGAAAACGAAATTGAGCAAATAGCCTTAGACAACCGCTGGACTGTTTCTGCGCTACCAGGAATTGATAAAGGACTGCACAGCGCGCTACCCTTAACAGCCTTACGCGCACCTTCAGCCTCGCCACCGTGCCGGAGAATGGCCACCAAAATACTGCGCGCACGACCGTCGTGGAGGAAGCGGGTATGCCCGCTGACCGTTTCGGTCAGGCCTCCACACAGCGGTGGAGTGCGCCACTCGCGGCCACTGGCCGCAGTGGTGAAACTCAGAGGGTAATAGCACTGGCAGTTGGCTTCATGGAGCAGCAATTGAGCGAGGATATGTTGGCCGGTAAGTATTTGTTCTCTGCACTAGAAAGCCGCCGCCTGTGTTAACCAGAAGATAGCCATGGAAGCGAATGACTGAAACACTGTCCAATTTATGCGCCATCTGACCAGATTAATTTCACGCATTGTTGGGCCAAGGAGTATTTAATGTCCGACCTGAACGATCCACGAGTGTTCTTTGCCGCTGAGAGAACCTTGCTAGCATGGAACCGAACCAGTCTTTCGCTTATGGCATTTGGCTTTGTGATTGAACGATCCGGGTTACTGTTACAGATGCTAAAACCAGGGGCGTCGGGCAGCCCAGAAAAACATTTTTCCTTCTGGATAGGACTGGCTTTTCTGATGCTGGGCTCATGGGTTGCATACTGGTCATCTTGGCAGTACAAACGCGTGGTTAAAGCTCTGAAACCAGTTGAAATCCCAGAGGGATACAGCATCAACTCTGGCCCTGTAGTGAATGTGCTCACCGCAGTCCTGGGAGTCTTGCTCATGGCCTATCTTGCCATCATATGAGCAAAGCTCAGCCTCAAAGTTGTGCAGGGAAACCTGTGTCAGTGGAGTGTATTCCGACTCAGAGTCACTCGTTCTGACTCAGCCCTTTACCTCTCCTGAGTCGTCCTTCACATCAAATAAACACCAGAAGGGCCCAGCAGAACAACGTTTTCCTTGCGCTCGGTGAAGGCCAAGCCAGCCAGAGCAAACGAGGGTGGAGCTTCACGCCAATGACGGGGTTAATCTCTACGGCTAGAAAGTAGATGGCGTCTTGATGGGTCAGGGAACAAAGTAGTTTCCAACCTGATCGCTATTTAGATGCCGATGTTCACCCCTGTTTTGGACGCATGGCGTCATACCGTTTTCTATTGAACAAATGTCATGCAGTACTCGCCCTATGCCGTTTACGCCTATGAAAATAGGCGTTATCTACCACGTTAATCGACCTTGAAGGCCTTGAATAATGGATCTCAGCGAAATCGATAACCTTCATGTTGTGCTGCATGCTCCGACTCCCGATGCTTTGGCACGTGCCCGCAACAATGCAGTGAACCTATTGAAAGATGCTCCTCAGGCAACCGTCAGAATCATAGTCAATTCAAAGGCTGTTGCAGCGGCCCTTGATGATCCAAATGGTGAAATGGACGCGATAACCTGGATATGTCCAAACACGCTAAGAAGTCTTGATCGCGACGTGTCGGCGCCACTAAGAGTGTTGGCACAAGGTGCCGTTTCTGAGCTTGTCAAAATGCAATCAGAAGGTTGGTTCTATATTCGAGCATGACATCACTCACCTCCGCCGCTTTTTAGCGTCTACCGTTGATACTGGAAAGATCCTGTTACTCCGCCAGTTCGACAGGCCAATGCTTGGCAACGCAGCGATAAATACAGCGTTTTGTCAGCGCGCCTGCCCGCTGAAGGCATTGCGCCCTTCTCCCTTCAATGGACGATCCACCTTCAAGCCAGACGTGCCATTGCATCCTCTGACCCAGAGTCTTCTTGGATCGTCCATAAAACCTAAGGCGTTACTCGAAGGTTGGTAAAGGCGGGTCTACGATCGGCTTTCCTACACTAACCCACGCGTCAAACCCACCGGCGATCGATTTGACATGCAGGATTAGCTTGCGCCCCGATATTTCAAGACTTGCCAAGTAAGCGCTGCGACTACCAGCCACTGTGACTTTCTCAAGACGTTTGAATGGAGCCGACTATGCCCAGTACTAGCATCAAGCTCGACAGTGCCTTGATTGAAATTGCTCGTTTTTATGCTTCAGCCGCACATCGTTCAACCCCCAAGCAAATTGAGCACTGGGCCACCCTAGGCCGTATTGCAGAGCAAAACCCTGAGCTGTCATATGACTTTATCCTTGGGCTTTTGCAGGCCAGAGCCCAACTGAAGGTGGGCGACGCGAGCGAGTACGCATTCCAATGAAGGTCATATAAGACGACGACTCTGGGTCGCCCATCCTTGGAAATGTTCGGACAAACGTGGGATTACCGGCACGCTGTACCAAACTCCATGAGCTCGTTCGCGACGGACTGCCGAAGCAGCGAGCCAGTGAGATCGGGCAACTGCTGTGGCACTGCCACCTCTGCCAACAAACACTGCCAATGGCAGTGCCTTCTTGCTTTTGAATACGAAACCAGCCCATCAAAAAAATAAATAACCTAACAAAATCAATTAGATAAATTTATTTTAAGCAGAGATTTTAGTTGGTATCTTTATTGCCTGTACCAACCCTTGGTGCAAGCGACTCGGTAAGAGTCCCCCTAAGGAGACAGACCATGACCGCAAAACTTCACGTTGAAGGTTTCTTCGATCCTGCTACCAGTACCGTCAGCTATCTTGTGCTAGATCTAGCCACCCGCCACTGCGCCTTGGTAGACAGCGTACTTGATTACGATCCGAAATCAGGCCACACCGCCACGACGTCTGCCGACAAGTTAATTGCGAGAGTGGCCGAACTCAACGCGAAGGTCGACTGGATACTTGAAACCCATGTCCATGCGGATCATCTGACGGCAGCGCCGTACCTGAAGGAAAGTCTCGGCGGGAAAATAGGCATCGGTAGCCAGATAGCGACCGTGCAGGAGGTCTTCGGCGCTTTGTTCAATGCAGGTAGCGACATGGCCCGTGACGGTAGTCAGTTCGATCACCTGTTCACGAATGATGAGTCGTTCGCCATTGGCACGTTGCAATGCCGAACGCTGCATACCCCGGGCCACACGCCAGCTTGCATGACCTATGTGGTTAGCGATGGTGAGGAAACGGCAGCTTTCGTCGGCGATACCCTGTTCATGCCCGACTACGGTACCGCACGTTGTGACTTCCCCGGTGGTGATGCTCGCACGCTGTTCCAGTCAATTAACAAAGTGCTGAGTCTGCCGGCCAATACTTTGCTGTACATGTGTCACGACTATCAACCTGGTGGTCGTGAAGTGCAATTCATCAGCACCGTTGCTGACCAGCGCGCGCACAACGTTCATGTCCGTAAGGGTATCAGTGAGGAGGAGTTTGTAGCGATGCGCACCAAGCGTGATGCATCAATGGAAATGCCGACGCTAATCCTGCCATCGGTTCAGGTAAACATGCGGGCTGGACATTTTCCTGAGCCCGAAGCAAACGGCACACGCTATCTGAAAATCCCGCTCAACGTCGCCTGACGTCGCCCGCAAAAATACCCATAACAAAAATATTTTTAACGGAGACACCTATGTACATTCGCCACCTCGTGCCAGGACTGTCGGTATCGGAGCAGATTTTGCCCAATCAGTTGGCAGAACTGAAAGACGCCGGTTTTCGCGCCATAGTTTGTAACCGTCCAGATGGCGAGGGCGTTGATCAGCCTTTGTTTGCCGAGATCCAGCGCGCAGCGCAAGCGATGGGTATCGAGGCGCACTACCTCCCTGCTGAATCGGGCAAGGTCACTGACGAGCAAGGTGTTGCCTTCGGCAAGCTACTTGAATCCCTTCCGAAACCAGTGTTGGCGTATTGCCGCTCCGGCATGCGTTCGACAACGATGTGGGCACTGTCACAAGCGGGTCAGCAGCCCCTGCCGCAGATCGTCGATACAGCAAAAAAAGCTGGATTCGATATGAAAGGTGTCATTCGTCGGATCGCGAACCAGGGGCGCACTCCTGTTGAAGTTGCCGAGGCTTCGCATGCAGTTGTCATTATTGGCGGCGGCGCGGCGGGTATCGCGACCGCATCCAGCCTATTGGCACGAGATCCTGAACTCGACATTGCCATTATCGACCCAGCAGATGTGCATTATTACCAGCCTGGCTGGACTCTTGTCGGCAGCGGTGTCTTCGACGCGGCCAAAACAGCCCACACCATGGGATCGACCATCCCGCGCGGCGTGCATTGGATCAAATCTGCCGTAGCCGCGTTTGAACCTGAGCGAAATGCCGTGATTCTTGATGGATGCAGAGTCGTTAAGTACGAACAACTCGTGGTCTGTCCTGGTCTTAAACTCAATTGGCATGCAATTGAGGGCCTGTCCGACACGCTAGGCCGCAACGGTGTGACGTCGAACTATCTGTATCACCTCGCCCCTTACACATGGGAGATGGTGCAGAAATTACGGGGTGGCCGGGCCATTTTCACGCAACCACCTATGCCGATTAAATGTGCAGGCGCGCCACAAAAGGCGATGTACCTATCAGCCGATCACTGGAAGCGTACTGGCGTGCTGGAAAAATTCAAGATCGAGTTTTGCAGCGCTGGCGCAGTACTGTTCGGAGTTCCCGACTACGTGCCAGCGCTGATGGAGTACATCACCGCTTATGGTATCGACCTGAATTTCGGCAACACGCTAACCAGCGTCGATGGGCCTGCCCGAACAGCAACATTCAGCTGTGTAAGCGCAGAGGGCAGCACGCAACTTGTCACTCGCAACTTTGATTTGTTGCATGTGGTACCGCCACAAATTGCGCCGGATTTTATCCGGGTCAGCCCCCTCGCTGATGCGGCTGGCTGGATCGACGTCGACCCCGCGACCCTGCGCCACAAGACCTGGGCAAATATTCATGCGTTAGGTGACGCTGCCAACTCCAGCAATGCCAAAACCGCAGCAGCAGCGCGCAAGCAGGCTCCGGTCGTTGCCCATAATGTGCTGGCTGCCATGGGCAAAGCAAAAGGCAGCGCCCATTACGACGGTTACGGCTCCTGCCCGCTGACGGTGGAGCGCGGCAAGATCGTGCTGGCTGAGTTCACCTATGGCGGCAAGCTAGCGCCAAGCTTTCCATCCTGGCTAATTGAAGGCACCCGTCCATCACGACTGGCATGGCTGCTCAAAGAGCGGATCCTTCCGCCGCTGTATTGGAAGGGCATGCTGAAGGGCCATGAATGGTTGGCAAAACCAGAGCTGGCGGACTCATGAAGTCAGACTTGAAAGCAAGGAGGGAGAGATGATCATAGTCTTGCTGCTCGGGTTTACTGTTGGCGTGATTCTGGCTCTCACTGGCGCTGGCGGAGGAATACTCGCCGTTCCGTTACTCGTTTTTGGCGTTGGATTGAGCATGGCCGAAGCCGGGCCTATTGGTTTGCTTGCTGTTGGATTAGCGGCAACCTTGGGCGCTGTGATGGGGTTAAAAAACGGCACCGTACGTTATAAAGCGGCGCTCTTGATCGCTGGAGCGGGGATCGTGTGTTCCCCATTTGGCCTTTGGCTGGCACAACGCACACCTAACCGCCCGCTGACGATCATCTTTGCTTTTGTGCTGATGTACGTTGCATTTCGAGTGTTTCAACGATCATTGCCTGCTTCCGCCGAGTCAAAGACAGACGTCAAGAACAAGCCTCCGCCCTGCCTATTGGACGCGAGCCGAGGCAAGCTAAACTGGACGGCTCCTTGTGCGTGGGCGCTCACAGTTTCTGGCATTGTCGCGGGTGGACTTTCTGGCTTGCTGGGTGTCGGCGGCGGCTTTGTCATGGTGCCGGCGCTCCAGCGATATACCGATTTGACAGCACAGTCAGTCCTGGCAACGTCTCTAGCCGTTATTGCACTGGTTTCAATCTCCGGAGTTGCCGCAAGCGCGGCGGCTGGACACTTGCAGTGGGCAATTGCTTTTCCGTTTTCCATTGGCGCATTAGTAGGCATGATCAGCGGACGTCTGGTCGCCGCCAAGCTCTCGGGGCCTCATTTACAAAGAGGGTTTGCCATTGTGTCCGGCGTGGTTGCAGTCGCCTTGTTTGTAAAAGCTATTTAGCTGATCGAGTAGGTGACGGATTGCAAATCCGCCACCTACTCACACCGCACCTACGGCTTCTCGTACGGCGACTCAGATTACCGCTTGTGCTTCGGCCCTTAGTTTCTCAGTGCTGACCCTGACAAAGACAGAGTCGCCGATTACCGTCAAAACATCACCTGCCCAAACCTCGCAAATAATCCGTGACTTGCGCCCTACCTCTCCTTCAACCCATGCCTTCAAGGTGAGCTCGACACCCATCGGTGTAGGCTTACGGTAGGTGAGGTTCAACTGCCCAGTCACGCAATCAATGCGAGGTAATGCTCCAGGCTCCCGCCCTTCCGCACGATAGTGATAGGCCATCGCAGTCCAGTTCGAGTGGCAGTCTACTAACATTGCAATGAAACCACCGTAAACCAACTCTGGCCAGCCAGTAAATTCAGGGGCCGGAGTGTGTTTGCACACAACATGAACTCCGTCGGCATCCCAGTGGCTTTTTATGTGGAGACCGCTTGGGTGTGCGCTTCCGCACCCGAAACAGATGCCTTCCGGGGCCGCTTGATCTTGCAATGGAAGAACGTGGATAGTCATCGATTGTCCTTTTTTGATTTGCTATCGGATTGTCGAAGTTTAACTAATTGCTAGCTCATTAACATGAAAAATTGCAGCCTCCCAGCTAATTTACAAAATATACCGACGAACCGCCACATCCCAACTCACCAGCTCAATCTGAGCACTTACAATACTGACCAGCCGTCCAAAAAACACTACTCCATACAGTAGAGTCTTTTGCCAATCCGGATCTCCTATAGCTACTCGGTTGAGCGACATCCTACTTCTTACCCTCACATACACGTGAAGATCGAGTGAGAGGCATAACCCAAGTCCAACGCAATACTGTAACGTTACATGGCTTAAAGCGGTACCTGCCTCGTTATTGCTTCTCACTAAGACGTGAAACCACAAAACCTAAATAAATCGGGGATTTCCTTGTGGTTGAGCACTTTTTACAAAGGGACGAATCATTCCAATTTCATTTCGAAACTTTATCGATTAATTTGAAATTCTGACTTTAGTACCCCAGTACTGCCGCACCATGATTGCAACACCCTTGTGACGCACATACATATCCTTAAATAGCTAAATAGTTAAGCGACCAACCTCGACGCGCCGGATGTGTCGTTCCACGTTGCTATCGCCTTGAGGCGTATTAGCAATCGAATACCACGCGACATGATCGGTGAATCAGGCTGCCACAACTCGAGATACTTGCCAGGCACAAATTCGCAGAAGCATCGGCCGCACGGACTGAAGTTGCACGCGGAGCACATCGCTGCTGACCTGGGTTTTCTCCGCCACGTGCAGATTGATGATCCGGTCTGGATAGGGGATCGATATTATTTTTCTGTAAATACTGCTTGATGGATCGAAAAGACATCATATATGTATTCACCTTTCTGGCATGGGTTGAGCAGGAGCACCTCAGCTTTGCTGTACTTGAAGCCGGTCAGCACACCCGATCCACAGCTTTAACCGCAGCCTTTGTCATCAAACGCACATAGTCTGTTGGATACGGTAACTCCGCCAATACGCCATTGGCGTACTTCACATCTTCGGGATTGAACATCTTCGTATCGCCAACGAATGGCTGGATCCTGATTCGCCCGCGCCGCGTGCGACGCAAATAATCAAAGAATGCTGCCGGCTCCGCGAAGAGTTCAAATGGTTTCCTGTTAGCAGAGCGGTAGGAAATGTGCTTTACCAGGGATAGGAGCTGGTCTTGTCGATACGGAACTGAGCAGAGCCATCCTCAGAGTTCCCCTCGTCTTCACGACGGCGTTGGTCACCGCGATGTGGGTGCAGGAAAACGTGAGGGCATCTTATCTCCGATTTCAATGCGCAAAAAACCTCCTGACGGCCTCTTGGAAAAATCAGCTATATGTATTTGCGGAACACTTATTGTTTTCGCACCGAGCCTTTTAGAGAGCTTTCTACCCTGCGTATTTTTCCGTTTGAAACGGAAAAATAACCTGAACCCGCAGCCCCAAGCCATTTGGTGCAGCATCGAGTACGACCTGAGCTCCGTGTTGCTCCGCAATCGTTTTAACAATTGCAAGCCCCAGCCCGCTGCCAGAGCCCGTTTGATTGTTGCCTCGGTAGAATCGCTCAAGCACTCGCTCACGCTCCGCTGCACTTATTCCTGGGCCATTGTCGCAGACCTCAAGCACGACCCCTTGGTCGGTATCGCGTACTGCCACGTCAATCTTTGCCTGGGCACCTGCGTAGCGAATGGCGTTGTCGACCAGGTTATTGAGCAGGATTCGCAGCGTTTCGGGATCCCCAAAAATGCTGGATGCGGCATGCTCGGTCAGCCCGAGATCAATACCAGAGGCTTCAGCCCTACGAACCTGATCAGTGATCACCGATTTGCAGAGAGCGGATAACTCAACGCTTTGCATGACTGGCGACTGCGCGTCAGGCTCCAGGCGAGCCAAGGTCAACAACTGTTGTGTCAGGTGAGTAAGGCGCATGACACCCGACTGCACCTCAGAAAGTGATACCTGCCTGTCTACTTCCTGAGTGGCACGTTGCGCCAATTCAACCTGGATGCAGAGCGCTGCTACCGGGGTGCGTAACTCATGCGCGGCATCAGCGATGAAGTGCTTTTGCATGGCGAAGGCATTTGCCAGGCGTTCCAGCAGATCGTTGAGAGCATCGACCAAGGGCTTCACTTCGCCAGGCAACCCTTTCGAAGCGATAGGCTGCAAGCTATTCACGTTACGCTCAGACAGTTCTGTCGCCACTGCCCGCAATGGCTTTAGCCCATAGGTGATACCAAACCACAAAAACAGGGCTAGCAAGGGGATCAGTGACACCACTGGCCATAGTAGGTGCACGGCTAAACCGGCGAGCTCTTCCCAGCGTTTATTTTCTGCTTGAGCCACCCGGATAAACTTGTCGCCGCGCTGGCTCATAAACGTGTGCCAGATTTGATCTCCGACCCGAACATCACTGAGGCCTGTTTGCTGCGGCGGCGGCAGCGTGAGTGCGGGGTCAGTCGTAAAACTCAAGGCTCCTGCGCTCCAAACCTGAAGCAGTACTTCGTCCGCATTATCATCACTGAGTGGACTGGGTTTCCTGCCAGTATCCGTCAGTACCACATGCTCACCAGGATCCACATTGATGTGTTCTGCGAGGTAACGCATTTGGTCGTTGAGCAGATCATCCAATTCAAGGACAGCCCCCCAATAGGTGCCGATACTTGCCAGCAGCCCAGCCAGAAAAGTGGCTGGCAGCAGCCATAACAGCAGACGTCGACGGAGCGAACTCATGCGTCCTCTCCAATTTGATATCCGACACCTCGGACAGTACGGATTACCTCGGCCCCAAGCTTTTTACGAAGATTATGGATATGAACCTCCACTGCATTGCTACCGACCTCGTCTCCCCAACCGTACAGGCGATCCTCTAGCTGCTCGCGGGATATCACCGTATCCGGCTCCTTCATCAGCTCGTGCAGCAACGCATATTCTTTGGCCGACAGGCTGACAGGCTCGTTGCGTAACCACAGCAGGTGTCGTACAGGATCAAGTCGCAGGGGGCCGCCTCGAAGCTCGGTCTGCACACGGCCTGATTGACGGCGGCTGACGGCACGGATGCGTGCAACCAGTTCCTCGATGGCGAACGGTTTAACCAGGTAATCGTCAGCGCCGTGATCAAGGCCAGCAACTCGATCTGGTAGCGAATCGCGGGCGGTGATTATGATTACCGGCAAGCGCTCATCGTGTTTACGCAGTACCTTGAGAACATCCATTCCATCTTGGCGCGGAAGTCCCAAGTCGAGTAGCAGTAACGCATACGGGGTAGTTTCCAATGCGAGGACAGCGGCCTTGCCGTCCGTGACCCAATCCACTATGTACCCTTCCTGGCGCAAGCCTTTTTGCAAGCCGCTGCCGATCATCGGGTCATCTTCTGCAAGTAATATTCGCATCGCCTGATCTCTCCCCTCACATAAGCCAGCGCTTCGCTGGAGTGCCATGCGGTGTGTCGCCCCCTTGACTATGCGCATATGGCGTACAAGACACAGATAATTCTGAATTCGCTCGGCCTCTCAGCACTCAGCCCAAGCACACCCTGACCCCTTGAATCAAACACCTCAGAACAAGGTTTCTCAGGATTGCAAGGACAACAAGACTACCAACGTCACCCTTAAGGTGGACTTAAGGTGGACTTAAGGAGGCGGCCACTATGGTGCGTAGGCGATCTGGGACGACTCATATGGCTGGGGCGAGTAACGGAAAGAGTCCTGACTGTGATTTTGCATCATATGCCAGGAACCACTCAGCAGCAGGATGATGATTAGCAACCAGGAAAACTGCTTTGGCCTGACGCTTTCACGGGGAACACATGTGTATGCCATCGCCAGCAAACACAAGCTGGCTAACAAAGCAGAATTACCGACAACGGATAATCTCTGTACTGATCATCAGTAAAGCTCTTGGGAGTTCAGGGCGTGCTAAAACTCATCATGAAAGTCTCTTCAAGCGCTAGAAAGCCATTCATGAAGTTCCGGGATCCGTACGAAAAGGTCGCGCAGGTTGAGGTGTTACCATGCAAGCCGCATGGCATTAGCGATGCAATAAGCCGGAAAGCCTCTAAATAGAGCTGTCAAGAGGTTTTTTAAACAACATACGAAAAGGCTATCATTAACACCTCGTGTCATTTTCGCTGAGGACTTTACGGATGAAAGTTGAGATAGAACAGGTACAGGGAAAAGCCGGCTGGGAGGTAAGGTTGGGCACCTGTGCTGTGGGTTTTCGCAGTCAGGAGGAAGCCGTAGCCTTTGTCGAGCGACCGCAAGCGCGACTCGATGCGCCCCATTACCTGCCGGTAAGCTGTGATGAATTGCTAGCATCACTGCCGGTGAGCACTTCATAAGCGACATTGCATTACGTCGGTAAAGGCATTTTTTCAATCACTATTTCTTCGCAAGCAGACGTAAAAGCTGTTCCAAGTGATCCTCTGCTTTCAAAAGCGCGGCGTCGGCTGATGCCTGCCAGGCATCGGCAAGAGGTTGTAGATCCTTTTCCTGTTTGGCTTTGAGGCACCACTGGAAATGGTCGTGCCAGGAGCCAAGGGCCGACTGCACGGTTTTGAGCGAAGCTGCGGCCTCCGAGGACAAAGGAGAACTCTGAGGAAAGGTATCGACCAGATAGCGCGTACGCTTGACCAGGATCCTTAACTGGTGGCGATCAAACTGCGCATCCGCCAACGCGACTTTCAGACATTCGACCTGTCTATCCAAATGTTGACGGATCCTTTTCTGAACTCCGCTTAATTCGTCCGCCCGCTCGGCGTTACGGAAGGCTGATGGCCACTCATCCAGTTGTGAAAAGAGCTGTTTGATCTCCCGGCTTCTGACGATGTGATTGTAGCTGGCCTGCAAAATCGCCTTTCGGATATTCGCCTGTTTTATAGCCCCTTGTACCTCGAGTTCTTCGATCAGCACCTCAAGATCCCGCGCAGGAGTCGTCAGCCTCCCCACCTCGGCAGCAGCATCATTTAGTGGCGCAATGCCCTCTATCTTGCGTAATGGCCTCAACAGGCTTCTGATACGCCGCAGATTGATTCGCAGATCATGCAAGGCTTCACTGTCCGTTCTGGCTTCCATTCGAGCATGTGCATGGAACAGCCCTACTTCCAAGGACAGGATTTGGGCGACGAACAAGTCTACGAATGACATCCGATTCGATTCCAGGCTAAAGACAGTTCAGTCAGATTAGCAGAAGGATTTCAGGCTTCGAGGCTACGTTTTTTTCAGCGAAATACGCTGGAGCGAGGCTCAGGAATGGCCATTCAGAAGTTGAAGTGTAGTGGTCTAATGAAACCGGACACCCATTTAGGCGAGAATGCTCGCCAGATCGAGGTGTCAGATGACCAAACAACGCCGCTCCTTTACTGCTGAATTCAAACGCGAGGCTGCTGACCTCGTGCTCAAGCAAAACTACAGCTACATCGAAGCCAGCCGCTCACTCGGCATTGGTGAGTCAGCGCTGCGCCGCTGGGTTGACCAGGTTCAGAAAGAGCACCAAGGCGTCACTCCGCAGAGCAAGGCGCTGACCCCAGAGCAGCAGAAAATTCAGGAACTGGAAGCCCGGATCGCTCGGCTTGAGCGAGAAAAATCCATACTAAAAAAGGCTACCGCGCTCTTGATGTCGGAAGATCACGAGCGTTTGCGCTGATTGATCAGTTGAGTGCCCATGAGCCGGTTGATTGGCTGTGTAAGGTGTTTGAAGTCACCCGCTCGTGCTACTACGCCCAGCGCCTGCGGCGCCGCACTCCCGATGTTGAACGGCTTCGGTTGCGTAGCCGGGTCAGTGAGCTGTTCTCGCAAAGTCGCAGCGCTGCGGGCAGTCGCAGCATCCTGTCACTGATGCGTGAAGATGGTGAGCAACTCGGTCGATTCAAAGTGCGCAGTTTGATGCGCGAGCTTGATTTAGTCAGTAAACAACCCGGCTCACATGCCTATAAACGAGCGACAGTAGAAAGACTCGATATCCCGAATACCTTGAACCGTGAGTTTGATGTGCCAGCTCCTAATCAGGTCTGGTGCGGTGACATCACCTATATTTGGGCACAAGGAAAGTGGCACTACTTGGCTGTCGTTCTGGATCTCTGCACGCGCCGGATAGTGGGCTGGGCACTGTCGGAAAAGCCGGACGCCGAACTCGTGATCCGGGCCCTGGATATGGCCTACGAGCAGCGTGGCAGGCCTTCGGATCTGCTGTTCCACACCGACCAAGGGTCGCAATATGCAAGCCGCTTATTTCGCCAGCGGTTGTGGCGATACCGCATACGTCAGAGCATGAGTCGCCGGGGAAATTGCTGGGACAATGCGCCGATGGAGCGGGTGTTCCGGAGTTTGAAAACTGAATGGATACCGACCTTAGGCTATAGAACTGCGCAGGAAGCACAGCGCGATATCAGCCATTTTTTGATACATCGGTACAACTGGATTCGGCCGCATCAGTTCAACGGTGGGCTGGCGCCAGCTCAGGCCGAGGAAAAACTTAACGTCGTGTCCGGGATTAGTTGACCACTACAAAGTGTTGCGGACTCCGGACTGAGTTCGCTCGGGTATTTTTTGATTGATGCGACTCTTAGATTCAGCCTTAAGGTGGATTTAAGGAAACAACCACTATGGTGCGTATCAATCGCACCGCGATCACAACGTGGTGCTTCCTAGCCTCCTGAACGGGTCTCCCATGGAAGAGTTCAATCGCACCCTGTTTTTGGCTATCAACGCCAGCGTGCACTCCTCGGCGGAAATGCAGCTAT
Organism: Pseudomonas sp. MH9.2; assembly: GCF_034353875.1. Taxonomy (NCBI): domain Bacteria; kingdom Pseudomonadati; phylum Pseudomonadota; class Gammaproteobacteria; order Pseudomonadales; family Pseudomonadaceae; genus Pseudomonas; species Pseudomonas sp. MH9.2. The sequence continues at coordinate 4,985,398 of NZ_CP133784.1, read as the reverse complement.
TTGCGACTTTTCTGGCGCAGTGGCTCATCACCGGCGTACCACTGTTGCTGATCGGATTGTGGCTGCGGGGGACACGCCAGCATCGAGCCGCTGCGGTAACCGCCACGCTCAGCATCGTGTTCGCGCTTGGGTGCAATCTGCTGATCAGTAGCCTTTGGTTCCATCCACGACCCTTCATGCTGGGGCTAGGACAAAAGCTCCTGGCACACACCCCGGAGTCCTCTTTCCCCAGCGATCACGCCACTGTGATGTTCACGTTTGCCATGGCTCTGATGCTGGCATCGCTACGCGAACTTGGCGTGTTGATGCTGCTGCTGGGTATGTCGGTTGGCTGGGCGCGTATCTATTTAGGCGTGCATTTCCCATTCGATATTGCCGGGTCGCTGCTGATCTCGTTGATAAGCGCGTGGTTGGTACCACAGGTGCTGAGCTGGAGGCATCTCGACGAGCGTTTTCTCGACGCTCTTGAGTGTCTATATCAACGAGTTTTTCCAGAAACCGCTCGACGTAACGCTCAGCTGTAGGAGGAGATGCGTGCTTTATTCACGAAGTTCATCGTGCTCTACCATTTTGTCCTCAAAGAAAATTCTAATGCGCAAACCCTACCTTTTCATCGTGATGACGCTGCTTACCGGCTGTGCGAGTTATCAACCACAACCCCTGGCACCTCAGAAAATGATGGCTGCTTATGAAGAGCGCTCTCTGACTAACCCAGAGCTTCAGCGCTTCATAACAGCGAGCCTCCCCAAAACCACTAGCGCCTGGGGGCTGAGCAAATTAACTCTAGCGGCCTATTACTACAGTCCCGATCTGGACGCGGTACGCGCCAAATTTACTAGCGGTGAAGCGGCGACAGAAACGGCGAATCAACGACCCAATCCGTCCTTGTCGTTGCCACTGCAATACGCCGATCAGCCGATAAAACCTTGGACGTACGGACTGGCCCTCGACATCCCAATTGAGACTGCCGGTAAACGTGGGTTTCGAGTGGCACAAGCGCAACAACTCTCAGACGCTGCCCGTCTCAATATCGGTCAAACCGCTTGGCAGATAAGGAGTCGTCTCCGCAGCGCGTTGCTCGACCTTTACGCCGCCAGCCAGCACCACGCGATTATCGAGCGCCAGGTCGAAACCCAGCAGAACATAGTCACCATGCTGGAGACACAGCTTTCGTTGGGGTCGACCTCTACGTTCGAGTTGAGCCAGGAGCAGTTCATTCTGGAGCGTGATCGTAGTGACTTGGCTAATAGCGAAAAGCTGATGCTGGACGCCAAAGCACTGATCGCTCAAACCATTGGTATTCCTCTCAGGGCTCTTGAATCCATCAAGCTAGACCTGAGTGAATTCGAGAGCCTGACCCCGCAGATCCCTGATAGCGCTGCCCGTCGTCAAACCGTTCTGAACCGCACTGACATCCTGGGTGCCCTCGCCGAGTACGAAGCGACCCAAGCCGCTCTCCAATTGGAAGTTGCACGGCAATATCCGAACCTGTCACTCGGGCTTGGATACTCATTCGACCAAGGGGTGAACAAGTACAGCGTTACACCGGCAGGCATCACCCTCCCCCTGTTCAACCGCAATGAAGGGCCTATCGCGGAGGCCGAAGCGCATCGTAAGGAAGCCGCCGTTCACGTCGAAGCACTTCAAGACCAAGCGATCAATCAGACCGACAGCGCTCTACAACACTATCGCATGGCCACGCAGAACCTGGCGCTCATCGAAACTCAGGATGCGACTCGAACAGCCGCCTTTCAATCCGACCAACGTTCTTTTGACTTGGGCGCGATAGACCGACTGGCGCTATCACGCTCACGCCGTGCTGTGAATGTCGATGCACTGACCCACGTGGATGCAGTGGTTCAAGTCCAGCAAGCCATCACCCAACTTGAAAATGCCATCCAGCAACCGCTCGATGGAATCCCATTGCACGCCCAGTCAACCGAGGCGGTCATTCGAAAATGAACACACCCTTTCGTAGCAAAATCCCACTGATCACCTTGGCGGTGGTAGCCGTCGTCGGATTAGGCCCTTTAGGCTTTTTTTCTTATCAAGCCATGCAGGCTGTGCTTACAACTTCGGTCGCCCCCCGTCCAACACGGGTCACCACCGAAGGAGGTTTGACCATCGTCACGCTGGATGAAACGACCCAGACAATCAGTGGAATTCAGAGTGAATCGATCACTGCGTCCAGGCATCAAGTGGAACATCTTGCTTACGGCAGTGTGCTCGATGTGCAAGGGCTGAATGATCTGAGCACTCGTTACGCGATGGCTCAAGCAGACTCTTCAGCGGCACAGTCTGCCGCTTCGGCTTCTAGCCAGGAATATGAGCGCAACGCCGCGCTGTTCAAGGCCAACCAGAGCGTGGCCTTGAAGGTGCTGCAAGCCTCGCAAGTCACATGGAGTACCGACAAGACCAAGCTGCAAGCCGCGAGTGCCAACCTGCAGTCGGTACGCAATAGCGCGCTCCAACAGTTTGGTGCGCCCTTGGCCGGCATGATCGGAGCGCAAGATGCCCCTCTATTGCGTAGGCTGTTGAACCGCGAAGACATGCTGTTGCGCGTTGCCCTCCCCCTCGGCGTTGATTTGGCCGCGCCTGAACAGATCACGATTGAGTCCAGCGAACATCATCGGGAAACGGCGCACCTGATTTCGGTCTCACCTCAAGTCGATGCTTCGACAGAAGGCCGTGCCTACCTTTACCGAGCGGCGGCTACCCTTCCTGTCGGTAGCAAAGTAGTTGCCTATTTGCCATTACCCACACCCACCAGCACCAGTCTCGTCATACCTGAGGCGGCCATCCTATGGTTTGGCGGGCAGCCGTGGGCGTATGTGCAAATTGCCAAAGACCGGTTTACCCGCCGTCCTGTCGCAGACCAAACCCCCTACAACAATGGGTACCTGGTCAACACAGGGTTTGAGTCCGGTGATCGTGTCGTGGTACGTGGTGCGCAACTGCTGTTGTCCGAAGAGCAGCGTCCGCCCATCACCGCATCGGCTTGCAAAGACCCCGAATGTGACGACTAACCAGACGGCAGCGAATACATCATGTTGAATTCAATTATCCGCTTCGCTGTGCGCTTCCGAGGGGTGGTTATCGCCCTCGCGTGTCTGCTGGCAGGTTATGGCATCTATACCCTGACTCAGGCCCGGCAAGATGTTTTCCCCGAGTTCGCTCCACCGCTGGCGGTGATTCAGACCGAAGCTCCAGGGTTATCGTCCGAGCAGGTTGAAATGCTTGTTACCCAGCCGGTCGAAAATGCCATGGGTGGCACCCTGGGACTTGCGAGCATGCGATCCAAATCGTTGCCGGGGCTGTCAATGGTGACGCTGACCTTCAAGGATGGGGCTGACCTATACCGAGCCAGACAACTGGCTGCGGAGCGACTCAGTACGCTCACCGGTATTCTCCCGCACGGGGTCAAAACACCTGCGCTATTGCCATTAACGTCATCGACCAGCGTCACTCTGGTCGCAGGTATTACCTCTGACACCCGCTCGCTGATGGAGATGCGCACACTGGCGGAGTGGACGATCAAACCGCAATTATTACGCGTGCCAGGCGTGGCAGACGTAATCGTATTCGGCGGTGATCTAAAGCAGTTTCAGATTCAGGCAGATCCCAAAAAGCTGGTGCAATACGGTTTCGCTCTGCAAGACGTATTGAGCGCTGCCCAGCGTGCAACGGGGGTTAGAGGCGCAGGTTTTCTGGAGACCGCTAACCAGCGCATCGTCTTGAATACCGAGGGGCAAACCGCTACACCGGAGCAGTTGGCGCAAACAGTGCTCAACTACCAGAGTGGTATCGCCGTACGCTTGGGCGATGTCGCCACGGTGACCTATGGGCCAGCTCCCGCAGTCGGTGCGGCGGCAATCGAGGGTAAGCCAGCGGTGTCGCTGATGGTGGAAAGCCAATACGGCGCCGACATGATGAGCGTTTCCAGTAGTGTGGAAAGCGCCCTGAACAGCTTGAAACCAGCGCTCGAAGCGGAACAAGTGAGTCTGCATCCGGACATCTTCCGCCCCGCCAAATTTATTGAAACCGCGATGGGTCACCTGCAAACGGCACTGCTGCTGGGCAGTGTGCTGGTTGTCCTGGTGCTGTTTCTGTTCTTGCTCAATATCCGCACTGCGATCATCTCGGCTACGGCGATTCCGCTTTCCCTGTTAACGGCGGTGATCGTGCTCCATCACTTCGGCGTAAGTCTCAACACCATGACCTTGGGCGGCTTGGCCATTGCCCTGGGAGAGGTCGTGGACGATGCCGTGGTCGACGTGGAGAACATCTTCCGTCGGCTGCGCCAAAATCAAGCGCTGGAGCATCCCATCTCACCGGCCTTGGTGGTATTGCGCGCCTCGTTCGAAGTCCGTAGTGCAGTGGTGTATGCCACCTTGGTTGTTGCACTGATTTTCCTGCCTGTTCTGGCACTGTCAGGGATTGCCGGGGAACTGTTCGCGCCCTTGGGGCTCGCCTATATCCTGGCGATTTTGGCGTCCCTTGTGGTGGCCCTGACGGTCACGCCAGCGCTGGCGTTTATGTTGTTGACCACCAAGCCACTTCAATCGGAAGAGCCCAAGCTGGTGCAGCGACTGAAGGCTCGTTATCTGAAACTACTCGCCAGCATCGAGTCGCACTCTCGTTCAATCGTCTGGATGATCGTCATTCTCTGCACCGTGGCGGCCAGCGCGCTCCCGTTCTTTGGCGGTAACTTCATACCGGAATTGAAGGAGGGGCATTACCTCATCCATATGGCGTTGGCCCCAGGCTCCTCTTTGACCGAGTCCATGCGCGTGGGCGACCGTGTAGCGCAGGAGCTGAGTACAGTCTCCGGCGTGCGGCTGGTAGCGCAACGCGCAGGGCGAGCCAGTGAAGTAGTCGACCCGACTGGCGTCCATGTCAGTGAGTTCGAAGTGGATTTAAATAGCTTGTCCGCCGCAGAGGAAACCCAGGCCGTAGCGCGTATTCAACACGTGCTGGCCAGCTTCCCGGGGCTAACGACGTCGGTGAACACGTTCGTGACTGAGCGGGTGGACGAAAGCATCTCCGGCGTCACCGCGCCGGTCGTTATCAATGTCTTTGGCCCTGACCTGGATGTGCTGGACAGCAAAGCCCAGGAAATTGCACAGGTGATCGGTCGAATCCCCGGCACCATCGGCTTGAGAGTCGAGTCCGCCCAGCATGTGCCGCAATTAACCATCAGGCTGCGGCCTGAGCAATTGACACACTGGGGGTTCGAGCCGGTTGATGTGATGGAGGCGATCCAGGTGGCCTACGACGGAGTGACCGCCAACCAGATCTATCAGGGCAACCAGACGTATGACGTCACCGTCTCGTTGAGTCCCGCAACCCACCACAGCATCGCGGCTGTCGGTTCACTGCTGCTACGCAACAAAACCGGAACCACGGTGCCGCTCAATCAACTGGCCGTGATCACTCAAACCACCAGCCGTTACCAAATCATGCACAGCGGTGGTCAACGCCTGCAAACAGTCTCGACCGCAGTACATGGCCGTGCGGTGAGTGACTTCGTTCAGGAGGCTCAACGGCGAATTAACAAGGAGGTCACTTTACCCAAGGGAACCTACGTCTTGTTTGCTGGAGAGGAACAAGCACGTGTGCAATCGCAACAGGACTTACTGGTTTACACAGCGGTTGCCATCATTGGGATCATGCTGCTTCTGTTCCTCGCCCTCAAAAGCATGCGTGCGTTGGTCTTAGTCCTCGTGAACCTGCCCTTTGCCTTGGTAGGCGGTGTATTGACTGTGTTGGTATGCGGTGGAAACTTGTCATTGGGAACACTGGTCGGGTTTGTCACCCTGTTTGGTATCACGCTGCGCAACTCCATCATGCTCATCTCCCATTACTCACACCTGGTGAATGAAGAAGGCATGACATGGGGCCCGGAAACAGCTCGAAGGGGTGCCGCCGAGCGACTTGTACCGATTCTGATGACAGCCGTGGTGACCGCGTTGGGACTGCTACCTTTGGCGCTCGCCAGTGGCGCTGCCGGCAATGAAATTGAAGGGCCTATGGCTATCGTTATCTTGGGAGGATTAGTGACCTCAACAGCTCTCAACCTCTTGGTGTTACCAACTTTGGCGTTGCATTTTGGACGCTTTGAAAAGCGCGTCGAAGAGTTTCCAGCTCAGTTAACACCCGTTGAATCCGCCACCTAGTGCGAGCAAGGGCGATTCACGACTCAGATGACCTTGCGACAAAAACAGTAAACAAACTTCTGCTCATTGCCCCCTGGCGTATGGTGAGACTCTTTTTCATGTCCAAGCATGATAAACGGCTCACCGAATTCAGCATGAAGCTCATTGGCATCGTAACGCATGACAGACAAGCCACTGCACTTGCTTGGCCCATCCTCTGCAAAGGTTGCCACGATGACCAGACCGCCTGGTTTAACCGCCCTAAGCACAGCTTGGACATACGCATGCCGCTCTTCTGCAGTGGTTAAAAAATGAAATACGGCCCTGTCATGCCACACGTCGTAGGCGTTCGAATCAAGCTTGGTTTCGATGATATTCGCTTCTAGCCACTGTACCTTCGAAGCTAGCGTGCCGAGCCTGGCTTTTGCCGTAGCAAGAGCTTTTCCGGAAAGGTCAAGAACCGTGACGTTTTCATAACCGTTAGCCAAGAGATCATCAACCAGTGTTGATGCGCCGCCGCCAACATCAATGATCAAAGCTGTAAGCGGTACACCCGCCTCTCGAATGAACTTGAGCGAGAGTGCGGCATGCTCTTGAAACCAACTCACCTCATCAGCGGCTTTGGTCGTGTAGACGTTTTCCCAGTGCTCCTTGGATTGCATAGTGATTCCTCTGAGCTGTCTTTGCGGAACAGGGAGGTGTAGTGCACGCCTACAAAGTCTGTGGCGATTCGCGATCTACGAGTTGACTGTATAGCTGAGTGCCATGGGTCAAATTATCAGCCAGTGGGCAGCGACGCTCTACTTCTTGCAAAAACGCCTGCTTTTCTTCAAGGCTTAGATCGGCATCAATCTCTACCAACACTCGCAAGGCCTGAAATCCTGGTCGAACAGAAAGATCCCGCCCGAGTAATCCGGCAGGGTCGTAATCAGCCTGAATTTCAAAGCGCATGCCGCGCAGTTCAATTTTGCGCTGATGGGCAAGAAAGCGGCCAATGGTGCCAAAGCATCCGGCAATCGCGGCGAGAATCAGTTCCAGCGGAGTAGGCCCGGTATCCTGTCCAGCCGCATGCTTGGGCTGATCCATGATGACGTGATGCTCACCGCAAGTCACCTCGACTGCAAAGCCTGAACCGAGGGTGCCATGGGCGCTAATAGTTTTCATAGTCATGTCCGCGATATTCCTTTGAAGGGTGAATAGAGCCTGAGAAGCCTTAGGGCAACTCGGTCGTTCGAACTATCGTGCCCCGAGTCATTCGAGGAAACTCAACCGGCTGAGTCAATCCATTAGCGACCTCTGCCGCTGGAAGGTTACAACTTGAAACAGGGCTAACGCCTACACTCACCTGACCCAGTCAAAGTCCACGCTTGGCATTTTCCCGCCGAAGCGTGTTTAACTAAATATGGGGCTCGCCAAGAACGTTAATAACCGCTCAGTCCCCAAGCGCCGTAACAGCCCTGAGCTAAGAACGCTTGCAGGTATTGACCCCAATAAGCGAATAGCCCGGACAGAAGCGAAAGATGCCGGTAGCCAATGGCACAACACCAAGCCAGCCCCACCAGCCAATGACCCCAGCCAGGCTCAGACCGATCAGAATTACGCCTGCGACAACGCGCAGAATGCGGTCGATGGTTCCAACATTTGCTTTCATGGCTATTTCCTTATCTATCCGTTCGACGGTTTTCGAGCACAGAGAACAGCAACATACCGGCCAGCATGGCCAGCACAAACACGATGATTTGCCAGTGTCCGGTGAGCAAAATCGCCACCGCCGGCCCAGGGCAGATGCCTGCGATGCCCCAGCCAACACCGAATAAAAGACTGCCTACAATGAGTCGAGAGTCCAGTTCACGTTTGACGGGTAGCTGCATGGGTGATCCAAGCAAGGATTGCTTCTGTTTGCGGGCCCAATTGAACGGCAGGATCGCCACTGCGATAGCGCCAGCCATGACAAGCCCCAGAGAGGGATCCCAAGCACCCGCCAAGTCAAGAAAGCCTAGCACTTTGGCGGGGTTCGCCATGCCACCCAGTAGCAGGCCAAGCCCGAAGATCAACCCGGCAAAAAAAGCAGTTAATTTGACCATGCTCAGACTCCCAACACATGACGAACGACATACACCGTGGCAAATCCCGTAGACATAAAACACAACGTTGCAGCGATGGAGCGCGGGGATAAGCGCGATATACCGCACACGCCATGGCCACTGGTACAACCGGAGCCATAGCGGGTGCCGACACCTACTAGAAGACCGGCCAGCACCAAACCAACCCAGCCCGTCTGGAACTGGATCGTCGGGAAGGCAGCAAACAGCGTCCAGAGCAAGGGCGCCAACAACAGGCCAAGTAGAAACAACGCTTTCTCTCCCCAGCCATCACTACCCCATTGGAGTACGCTGCCGAGCAATCCACTGATTCCAGTAATACGGCCATTGGCGAGAACAAACACACTGGCCGCCAGCCCGATCAACGCACCCCCGGACAGGGCTGACCAGGGAGTGAAGTTAAGCCAGTCGATGCTCATGTCGCGTCTCCCGCACAAAATAGTTGGTAAAGGGTATTGATCACGGCAAGTGCTGCCGGGCTGTTGATACGGTAGTAGATCTGCTTGCCATCGCGACGCGTCTCCACTAGACCTTCCCGACGCAATACTGCGAGTTGCTGAGACAGCGTCGGTTGCTGGATGCCAAGCAAAGCCTCCAAGTCGCTGACGTTGCGCTCTCCCTGCGATAACTGACAGAGCAGAAGCAGTCGATCTGGGTTGGCAAGAGCCTTGAGTAGCTGACCAGCAGCATCGGCATTCGCGCGCAGCTGCGGGATATTGAGAGCGTCTTTGGTGGTAGTCATGACACAGTATTCAGTTAAGATAACAACAATATATTATCTTATATATTATATGGCAAGCAGTTCCTGTACTCGGGATAGAAGCCAACGAGGCCAGGTAAGAAATCGACGAGCGGACGTCGCTCTGAGCCGGATAATCAGGTTTCAGTTGTCTATCCGCACAACAGTAAAACTGTTGTCGCGCTTGCCACCCTCAAGGGTGGCCATGGCGTGGCCAACGCCTACAAACGGTCTTGACCGCAGCACATGGCCGCGCGGTGAGTGACTCCGCCCAGGAGGCTCACTCAACAGCTGATTAACACGTCACTGTGACCACTTTGCACTCAATGCCCCCTTAATACACATGGACGATGAAAGAGTTGCGCCCAAAAAACTGATAGCAAGGAACGGCAAAGAAGGGTAAAAACTCGAAAGGTCGACGTTGACCTTACGATTTGGCCACACCACAAGAACCGACATCCGGTTGCATGCGTTGATGTGGATCAATCGCGGCGCTCCGAGGTGCTGATATTTTTAAAAGATTAGCACCCGTCAATCAGTGTTGGAGACGCTGCATGTTCTGGTTTCGCCACCACCAACCAGTGTTCATACGCCTCGCCATCGTGCTGTGGGTGTTAGCGTTTGGTATGGCCGCGACCCAGGGATGCCTGACACAGCCAAGCCACACTCCCGCGACAACCCATGTCTCGCTCAACACCGCGCAAGATGACGATAGCCACGACGCCCACACCCTTGGCTGTATCCAACACTGCGCCGATGCGGCGATTGCCGTGAGTCCCTCGCCGCATCTTCAACTGTCTGACCTGTCCATTTGGACGTTCCTGTTACTGATCCCTGCGCTGCTGATTTTTTACCCCGCCACCCCTTCTGCTTTTGCCTTTCTTGCATTGCGGCACCCTGCGCCCGCCAGACCGCCCGCTCGCCTGATTTTCGTCCGCTTCAACATTTAGACCGACCTTCTGCGCGCCGAATTCCGGCCGCACTTCTTGGCTGCGCCACTCTGGCGCGGCTTTGTATTACCTGTGTTGCCCTTACCCTTTGGAGATTGCCATGCATACGTCATTGAAACTGATCCTCGCTGCCCTTCTCGTCAGCAGCCCACTCATGGCCTCGGCCGCCGATGAACCACAGCCAGAGTCGTCGTCGACCACGGCAGCTCAAACAAGCGAAATGCCCATGCAGAACAAAGCCATGACTGCGCAAATGCAAAAAATGCAGGCTGCTCATGACAAAGCAGCGGCCGCCAAAACCCCTGCCGAGCGTCAAGCCGCCATGCAGGAAAACATGAAGACGATGAAAGACAGCCTGGGCATGATGCAGAAAAACTGTAATGGCATGGGCATGTCCGGCAACAAAGACGGCACGGGCATGATGAATATGATGATGAAAATGATGGATCAGCAGTCGAGCATGATGGCAATGCCCATGAACAAGTGATCCTGACGATAGCGTTGTAAATGCAACGGGCTTGGGACAAACCAACTTCTCGTTCCACTTGCGTGTGTTGCGTGAAGCTGGCTTCGTCCGTGCCGAGCGTCGCGGGACGTTCATCTATTACTGCCTCGCCTACACTGAACTGTTGCGCATCCTGCAGGACTTGAAACGGTGGCTGGACACACACCATGCGATGGTCACAAGCGAGGTCAAACAGCGTAGCCGCCCAGGTAGACACAATTCGGCGGCGGTAAAAACCAAGGAGGTAGCGTAATTATGTGGAACTATGAACCGTGGGGCATGTTTCCGTGGATGTGGATATTTCCACTGATCTTTCTCATCGTGATGCTGATCTTCCTCTTCCGGAGCGGCTGTTTGCCCATGTGCGGCGGCCATAAAACACACGAAAAAAGAGAAGAAAGCGCGCGAGAACTTCTCGACCGGCGTTATGCCCGTGGAGAGATCAACCGCGAGGAATATCAACAGATGAAAAAAGATCTCGAATAGCCAAGGAATTCTCAAATGATGCTTCAAGACCGATTGTTTCAAGCTACGGGGATGCCGGACAAAAACTGGTGGCATGCCTTATGGCCCGACCCCGATGGCATCGTCAAGGAATTGCGTATCGAATCCGGGATGACCGTTGTCGATTTGGGTTGCGGCGACGGCTATTTCACCGCAGCCATCGCCCGCCGGGTTGGCCCAGGCCGCGTCATCGGTCTCGACCTCGACCTCGACCTCGACCCGGCGATGCTGGAGCAAGCGGAAGCCGCTTGTGACGGGATGTCGAACTGTGACTGGCTACTCGGCGATGCGATGGAATTAAGCCGGCTGATAGCCAGCCCAGTAGACTTTGTCTTGATCGCAAATACTTTCCATGGCGTGCCAGACAAAACCGCACTGTCCAAGGAAGTCGCCGCCGCTCTCCAGCCCGCCGGTCGCTTCGCAATCGTCAATTGGTATCCCATCGCACGCGAAGACACGCCTGTGCTGGGCCAGCCGCGCGGGCCACGCACGGAACTTCGCATGTCCACAGAGGAGACCCGCGCGGTAGCTGAACCGGCTGGCTTCCAACTGGAAGGGCTGGTCAAGCTGCCGCCCTACCACTACGGGGCAATTTTCAAGAAAACCTGACGCCGTTCCCTTATTTCACGTAATCCAACGCAAAGGAGATTTGAGATGGAATCGAAAAACCAAGACACCAAAGAGAGCAGTGAATCCGAGTCGGGGCAAGACAACGGCTCTAACCCGATGATGGGCAAGATGAAAAAGATGATGTCATCAATGGGCCAGGGTGGCGAAGGCCCCATGGCTATGATGCAAAAGATGATGGGGCAGATGGGTAGCCATAAGGAAGGCGAAGCAGGAAACCCCATGCAGAATATGATGGGTATGTGCATGGGAATGTGCGCGGAGATGTTAACCGCCATGCATAAAACCACCTCAATGGCGGCCTTCACCACACCGGAACTCCATACCCTATTCGGCGAGTGGATGGAAAGTCTGGAGCGCGAGGCGCTCACGGCAATGGAAGGCAAGGGCCAGATGGATGTTTCGACCCTGGCCGCTTCGCTGAAGATCACTGAGGAAAGCGCGATTCATCTTATCGCGCATCTTGCCAGCACGGGCAAGGCGGCTCTGAGCATCCGTGCAACCGGGGACAAGTAAGCATTGAACATTATTGTCTTGGAGTCCGTGTTGACGTGCCCGCGCTGTGGATTTTCCCGGCAGGAAACCATGCCGACTGACGCCTGCCAGTTTTACTACGAGTGCCGCAACTGCAACACGCTGCTGCGTCCCAACCCCGGCGACTGCTGTGTGTTCTGTTCCTTCGGTTCTACGAAATGCCCTCCGATTCAGACGCAGCACGGGTGTTGCGGGTAGGGCCAGATTTTCTCCTGCCTCACCTACACGCGGGTTGTTTACGTCATGTGACTACCGAAGTCTTAGCGTACGATTTTTCCGAATCTACGTGCGCCCCACTACCATGCGTTCAAGCTTGCATTCCGCGACAAGCGGTAACCGATTGACCTGGAGGCCATTTTGGCTGGGATTGACTGGGAGTAGTTGCCAATTTTGACGAGATGGACAAATTCCGTCGGTTTGGGCTTAGAACCCCAGTGCCGCCTGCTTTTCAGCGCTCAGGCAAGCGAATGCGAATTGTTAAAATTTATTTCAAAATATTGCTAACAACACCCCAATCGTCATCAGACAGAAATATTTAAGGAGTTAAATCGTCACTTCTCTGACTAGGTGGGTCAATCCACTTAAACCCTTCCATTGAGGTGTTGTCGTGATGTTGCTGACTAAAAAAAGCCTGTCTGTCTTGCTGGCTGCCCTCTGCCTGAGTAGCGTTGCTCATGCGACCGATGTTACCGGTGCGGGCTCCAGTTTTGTCTATCCGGTACTGTCCAAGTGGTCGCAGGACTACAGCAAAAGCTCCAGCAACCGCATCAATTACCAGTCGATTGGCTCGGGTGGAGGTATCGCTCAGATCAAGGCGGCAACAGTAGATTTTGGTGCCTCCGACGCCCCATTGTCTGCTGATGACCTCAAGGCCAGCGGCCTAGGCCAATTTCCCAGTGTCATTGGCGGCATCGTGCCGGTGATGAACATTGATGGTATCGCCGCAGGCCAATTGAAGCTGGACGGTGAGACCCTGGCGAAAATCTTCCTTGGTGAGATTACTGTTTGGAACGACCCGGCCATCGTCGCACTGAATCCAGGTATGAAACTACCCGGCGGTAAAATCACCGTCGTTCACCGTTCTGACGGCTCTGGCACCTCTTATAACTTCACCAACTACCTGACCAAAGTGAGTGATGATTGGAAATCTAAAGTCGGTTTCGGTACCACTGTGCCTTGGCCGGTCGGTGTGGGCGGCAAAGGCAACGAAGGTGTCTCCGCCTACGTAAAGCAAATCAAAAACTCAATCGGTTATGTTGAGTACGCCTATGCCCTTCAAAACAAGATGACTCACGCGCAGCTGAAGAACGCTGCAGGGAAGTTCATTCAACCCAATTCCAAAGCCTTCCAAGCGGCTGCCGATACTGCGGATTGGGCTAACGCTAAGGACTTCAGCCTGATCATGACCAACGCACCCGGCGATAGCGCATGGCCGATCACTGCGACCACTTGGATCATTATGTACAAACAGCCAAAAAATGCCGAGCAAAGCCAAGCAGCCTTCAACTTCTTCAAATGGTCATTGGAGAACGGTCAGCAACAGGCCTCGGCGCTGGACTACGTAGCCTTGCCTGATTCCCTGGTTAAGCGGATCGAAGGTTATTGGAAATCTGACTTCGCCCATTGATTCAGCAACACCTAAAACACCCCTTCTTCAAGCAAATTTTTGCCTGGCGAAGGGGTTTGTTTATGAGCAGACATATGATGAACGACACAGTCCAACCTCTGGCCATGACCATTCACATTAGCGACGCGACGACTGATACGCGTGCCGCTCGCGATCAGCGTCATGATCTTTGGTTTAGACGTTCAATGCTGGGAGCTGCACTGTTGGTGCTGTTACTGCTGGCAAGCATCGCGGCTTCGACACTGTGGGGCGGTAGTCTTGCACTAAGAACCTTCGGCCTCGATTTTCTTACCAGCACGGAATGGGATGCTGTCAATAACCACTTCGGCGCTTTGGTGCCGATTTACGGCACTCTCATGACGTCTTTTCTGGCATTGCTTATAGCGGTGCCTATCAGTTTTGGCATTGCGATGTTTCTTACTGAAGTCGCGCCGCCTTGGCTGCGCATGCCAATTGCCTCATCCATCGAATTGTTGGCGGGAATCCCGTCAATTATCTATGGCATGTGGGGCCTGTTTGTTTTTGGGCCATTCATGGCAGAACATCTATCGCCCTGGATCAACGACTATCTGGGTGAGTTACCTTTGGTTGGTTCGCTATTTCAGGGCCCTCCATTAGGGATAGGCATGCTGACTGCCGGTATTGTTCTAGCCATCATGATCATGCCATTCATCACTTCAGTAATGCATGAGGTGTTTCGCAGTGTCCCGACAACCCTCAAGGAGTCTGCGTACGCATTAGGCAGTACCACTTGGGAGGTGGTCTGGGACATCGTTCTTCCCTACACACGGTCTGCGGTTGTTGGTGGTGTTTTTCTGGGGTTAGGACGGGCCTTGGGCGAGACAATGGCGGTGACCTTCGTGCTAGGTAATGCCAATCAGTTCTCGGCCTCATTACTGATGCCGAGCAGCTCCATAGCTTCGGTAATAGCCAACGAGTTCAGCGAGGCCTATACCGATCTGCACCGATCGGCATTAATCGCTCTGGGTTTCCTGCTGTTTATTGTCACCTTTATCATCTTGGCCTTAGCGCGACTCATGCTTATGCGACTGTCTCGCAAGGAGGGCCTATGATTGGCAATGAACGTCTTTACAAAATTCGTACATTCAAGAATCGGCTTGCGATGGTGCTGAGTTGTGGTGCCACAGCCTTCGGTTTGATTTGGTTGGTCTGGATTATGCTGACTACGGTGGTCAATGGATTTCAGGCGCTTAATTTCCGCCTCTTTACTGAGATGACGCCGCCACCTGGTACGGAAGGCGGTTTAGCAAATGCGTTCTACGGCAGTGCTCTGATGTCGGCCATCGCGTTGCTGATTGGCACACCCATTGGCCTCATGGCAGGGATCTGGCTAGCGGAGTTCGCACGACATTCGCGTCTAGGCACTATAGTCCGATTTATCAACGACATTCTGCTCTCGGCGCCCTCCATTGTGCTGGGGTTATTCATCTACACCGGCGTCATCCTGCCGCTGAACATGCTGACAAACCACCAAGTCGGTTTTTCTGCCATCGCCGGGGCTCTGGCATTGGCGCTATTGGTGATTCCGGTAGTGGTAAGAACAACTGACGAGATGCTTCAGTTGCAACCATCAACAATGCGAGAAGCGGCGCTGGCATTAGGCGTCCCGCAATGGAAGTTGACGTTGCAAATCGTATTGCGAGCGGCGAAAGCGGGTGTGGTTACCGGGGTACTTCTCGCGCTAGCCAGGATCACTGGTGAAACGGCGCCGCTACTGTTTACAGCATTCGGCAACCAGTTTTGGAGCAGCAATCTTCTTAAACCGATTGCCAGCGTGCCGGTGGTAATTTTCCAGTACGCCATGAGCCCATTCGAGGACTGGCACTCTCTGGCTTGGGCTGGAGCATTAGTGCTGACATTGTTTGTATTGATACTAAGTCTTCTGTCCCGCTTGATACTTTTGCGCAATAGGTTGACCTGATGAATAGCCTTGACCTTACCAACGAAAGAACTAAAATTCGCGTTCGTGGCCTAGAGTTTTTTTACAATAACCAACGTTCCCTGAAGTCCATCGACATGGATATTCCAGAGAAGCGCATCACTGCAATCATCGGGCCTTCAGGTTGTGGGAAGTCGACACTGCTGCGGGTATTTAACCGTATCTACTCCATGTACCCAAAGCAGGAAGCGCGCGGCGAGGTACTACTCAACGGGGAGAACATTCTCGCTTCTGGTTACTCGATGAATCGCCTACGCAGCCATGTCGGCATGGTATTCCAAAAACCGGTACCGTTTCCGATGTCAATCTACGACAACGTTGCCTATGCAGTACGTCACCATGAGTCGCTATCCCGTCATGAGATGGATGCACGTGTCGAACAAGCCTTAAATGGAGCCGCACTTTGGGACGAAGTAAAGGATAAACTCAAACAAAGCGCACAGGGTCTGTCTGGTGGTCAACAGCAGCGTCTGTGTATAGCGCGCACCATTGCTTTACGGCCACAGGTATTGCTCCTAGATGAACCGACTTCCGCTCTCGACCCGATTTCTACCGGACGCATAGAACAGTTGATTACGGAGTTGAAACAGCAATACACCGTCATCATCGTGACTCACAACATGCAGCAAGCCGCACGAGTATCAGACTACACCGCCTTTATGTTTATGGGTGAATTGATTGAACATGATTTGACCGACATTATTTTCACCAAGCCAAAAATCAAGCAAACGGAAGACTACATATCTGGCCGATTTGGATAACTATTTCGCTGAGTAATGGTGCGTATGCGTAATGGAAGAGCTGTGTTTCGCTAATTATATCTTAAAGCATACCCCACAAGCATCGACGCCATGATTACTCATGCGCCCCGCTCGACTAAAAACGAGGATGGCAAGCGTGATCCAGATATGCACAAGACAACAAAGGGTAACCAATACTTCTTCGAAATGAAGGCGCATATCGGCGCCGATGTGCAGTCGCGCCTGGCTCATCACGTTCACGGTAGGGCCGCGAACGTGGCCGAGGTCACCTAGGGCCGAACTGCTGCCTTGCAACGAAAACACGATGTACGCCGACGCGGGATACATCGGCGTTGAGAAGCGTGAAGAGCACGAAAATCGTCAAGTAATCTGGCAAATTACCGCGCGGCGGAACACCTATTACAAACGGAATAAGGGAAGCCAGCTCTACAAGGCCAAGCGCAAGATCGAGTATTGCAAAGCCCGAATCCCTGCTACAGTCGAGCACCCTTACGGGTGGTCAAACGTCAGTTAGGTTATGTGAAAGTGCGACTTCGTGAGCTGATGAAAAATACCGCTCATCTGACCACGCCGTTTGCACTGCCGAATTTGTGATGGTACGAAAACACTTGTTGGGCTTGGGTGAGGTGCGCTCGTAGTAAGGTAAGCCGGACTGAAGAGCCCAAGGGGTCGGTATTTATGATCCGTTTTTCACCGGAAATAGATGACGCCGCTACTCAAGCCCCCAATCTGCTCAAGTTGTTCGGAGTTTCCCTGTCTAGAGAGGCTCTCACTTGAAGCATCCCGCCACCCCTATAGAATGTAACCCCGGAGGCGGACTCACATCCTCACCGGAGGTGCAGGAGCGAGTCCTGGAAAGGAGGCATCCTGTGCTTTCCTATTCACTTCGGGGGCATGTAGATAGCTTGCCTGCTTTATTCCTTCATTCATTACATACGTAAGCTCTCAGCCCCTAGAGCTGCAAGGAGTTCGCTAGCTGTGGTGAGAACAATAATGGCCATCGCCATAAGCGCATCGCTAGGAGGCTGGTTACGCAGTGCTTTGGGGGCAAAGCTTAAGAGCTCGTTTCCAAGCATGCCCGCAGGAACGCTCGTGGCGAATTTGGCCAGCGGGTACTTCATTGGCCTGTCCATCGGCTTCTGGGCGGATTCGCCGCTTCTCTTCCCGCGATGGCACCTTGCGATCATCACCAGTTTTTGCATAGGACTTGCTATTTTCTCAATAGCGTCAGCAGGATCAGCCTCGTTAAACCAAAAGGAACGGTTCATTTCCGCAATTGGGGCTATCTCGCTTCATGTCGTAGGCGTGCTTGCTATGGCTGCGCTGGGAACACTCACGTTCCAGTGGATAAGTGACATCTAGGAAGATTTGACCATAGGTCGGTATTGCATTTGGCTTTGTGATGGAAAGATCAGGGTTACTGCTACAGATGCTAAAACTAGGCACTTTGTAGTGGTCAACTAATCCCGACCAACACCGCTTCAGATTGCATTGGAAGCGGCGTGGCGGCACCGAGTGCCGCCAGGAACAGACCAACGTAGCTGGTGAGCTCAAACACTCAAGAGCCGCCTTATGCGTTCAGGCCGATCCAGACCGACTGCGATAATCAGCCTGCTGGACAGATAAGGTGCACGACGAGCAACGGTGCCCACCCAAGGCCAGCGATTCTAGGCCTGCTTGGCGCCAATAGCTGCCGCTACACCGACGGTGACCAGTGTGGGCACCAGGCCAATGCTGAAGCACAGGACGAGCATGCCACCCAAGGCGACCTCTTTGACCTGAATGCGGAGCAGCAGAGCGGTGATGGCCGCTGGGCAAGGAATGAGCCCACCCGTCAAGCCGAACATGATGATCTGTCTCGTGGTGACCTCACGATGGGTGAAGCGCTTACGGATATCGTTGGCATGAGCGTGCTCAATTGCGCAACAAGCGCTCTTAAGACCTTGCGATATTGCTGTTTTGACTTGTAGAAAGGTTCCAGTTTGTCGGCCACTTGCGGAAATTGACGTCGTCGCCTTTCCAGAATTCTAAAATCCGCCGAATTGATTTTCATATGCCGCCTTTCGGCGCTGCCGGCGCGATTGCTGGTTGCCTTGAAGCTGCATTGGGAACTCGCCATCTGATCATCGCGACCTTCAAAGCGTCGTTCAGAATTAGACAAGAGACTAGCGCATAACCGAATATCGCGAGCATCTGCCATCCGGGCAAAGGAGCGAGCCCCTTGAGTCCTACGAACGTCAGGACTGTGCCCACAATGGCGTCCGCTGTTAAAGCTGACATAAAGGTCTTACTCGGCAGGGTAGCCCAAAACCAACTGCGCTCCCGTGCCGACACGACTGAGAATATGGCAAAGTAGAGAAGCATAAGAAAGCTGAACGTGTAGAGGGTGTCATTGTTGCTTGCCAAATTGAATCTCGTCCAGCAAACCCACAAAAGAAAAAGCGTTTCGGCAACCATCGCGACGCCAAGAACGACCGACACGGTGATGAAGCCGCCTATGTTCCACGTCTCGGGGTTCTTCGATGGCTTAACGTTGTCTGTGGAGAGGGAAACTTTCGCGAAATCCGTCAAGAACACCAGCAACAGCATCGCAAAGGCGGAGACCACAAACTTACCTGTTACAACGAATGCGATGGCCACAAACGCGGCCTTCAGGATCGTACGGCTGATCTTGTTGATGATCCATGTAAGGATACGTTGATAAATCGTCCGTCCCTGCTCTACCAACGTGACAATGTTGATCAGCCCCGCCTCGGTCAGAACAACGCTCGCGGCGCTCTTGGCGACATCGGTAGCGGTGCTGACAGCTATTCCAACCTCAGCTTGACGGAGAGCTGGAGCGTCGTTGACGCCGTCGCCCGTCATCCCGGTTACGTGGCCTGCGGCCTGAAGATGCTTTACCACGATATATTTGTCTTCCGGGAATACTTCGGCAAAGCCGTCAGCACCGGCGAAAAGGTCGACTACGGCGCCGGTTTGTGCGCTCGCAGCCTTTAAATCCGCCACGCGCCTGATCTGGGTGAGTCCGACGCCCTTGCCGATCTCGAGTGCCACCGGGAGCGCGTCCCCTGTCAGCATCTTGACCTGCACTCCCAGCTCATGAAGAGTCGCGATGAGCTGCCTGGCGTCCGGTCGCGGAGGATCGTACAACTCCACTAATCCAAGCAGGACAGGGACGCCATCCTCGGCGCCGCGCGCTACCGCTAGCGTGCGAAAGCCTTTTGCGGCTGACACGCTGACACGCGCGTCCAACGTCTCGATCTCGAGCGGCTGGAGTCCACAGGCTTCTGAGATGGTGCGCACGGCGCCTTTCATTACGCGCACCCGCTGTCCATTCTGCTCAACAATGGCTTCCGTCCGACGAGTTTTCGCATCGAATGGAGAAAAGGATACGGGCGTTCCGGCAACAAGGCCGTCGAACACATGATGCGCTTTAGCTGCTGCGAGAAAGGCGAGATCGATAGGATCTTGGTTGGACTCTTGTGACGCAAGCGCGCCCGAGACCAAAACATCGGCTTCCGTCGCATGTTTCAACGGGATAACGCCCGTGACAGCCAGTTGATTCATCGTGATTGTGCCTGTCTTGTCCACGCAAAGGACGTCCATCGTGGCGGCATCTTCCGTAGCACTCAACCGGGTGACCAGCACTCCACGCTGGGCCAGCTCCTTCGATCCGAAAGCCATGCTAACCGTGAACATGACGGGAAGGGCGACCGGCACCGCACTCATCAAGAGGACAAGCAGGAGAGGGATCATTTCGAGCAGCGGTACGCCGCGAATCAGCGATAGCGCGAGCACCACGCCGAGCAGTACGCCTACAATGACAAACAGCCAGCGCACGATCTTGGTTACGACCGCTTCGATATGAAGTTTCGGACGCGCCTGCTGCACGAGTTCTGTAGTACGACCGAAATAGGTTTGCGCGCCCGTTAAAATCACCACGCCATTGCCTTCCCCACGCCGTACGATAGATCCCGATGAGAGGACTTCGCCGGGCGCTTTATCAGACTCTTTCGACTCGCCGGTCAGCGCGGACTGATCCAGGCTCATGGCGCCGGAGAGGAGTTTTAGATCCGCTGGGATGATGTCACCTGGGCGCACGCGGATAATGTCGCCAGGTACCAGCTCTCGGGCGGGAATCACCTGCCACTTCGAGTCGCGCAGCACTCGGGTGTTGACCTGCAAGCGCTTTTGCAGAGTTTTGACGACGCCAGCGGCGCGCTGTTCCTGAGTAAAACTCAGTACAGCGTTGACAACCAGTAGCGCGCCCACAACCGCAAGATCGGTATAGTTTCCGAGTACAGCGGATAAAATCATGATCAGCTCGAGCATCCATGCCGAGATACCCCAGAATTTTCGCAGGAATCTCAGGGCCGGATGCCCTCTCCTTTCGGCTACTTCGTTGTAGCCGTGCTCCTTGCGCTGTGAGTCGACCTCCGAATGTGTGAGCCCGGCATCTGGGTTCACATGGAGAGCCGCAAGCGTTTGAGGAACCGTTGCACTGGCGATGTCAGGTGCATTTATAGGCGGAGGACAAGCAGCGGACTCCTTTCTTAGGGGCCTCATCATGAATATCCTTCTCAAGCGTTTGCGCAAGTCACGCCGGGGTTTCTGGGAGTTCATCAGGCAATTCACCTGTGACTTTTGTTGACTATACGCCAGCTCCCATGGTTGTGACGTAAGCTGATGGGCATTACAGGTTGCGTCACCGACAACAGTTCGGCAGTCTCACTCGCCCGCTGCGTCGGCAGCCATGTCAGTACGCCCTTCAAATACTCGTACGGATCATGCGCATTGAGCTTGGACGACTGGATCTAACTCATCAGTGCAGCCGTACGCTTACCGCTGCGCAACGACCCCGCGAAGAGTCTGCTTGCGACCCAGCGGCCACGGTCGAATTTGCTGCTCTGCGTGATTGTCGTCTATGAGTACAGCACCGTCATCAAGATAGCGTAACAACGCCGTCCAGCGTTTCAGGCTGTAATCGAAGGACTTGGCGATAGCTACACCATCGAGCACAAACTCGCGCAGGACGATCATCCAAGCATGAAACAGATCATCACGGGCACAGCCTTTTCTTGCCATATTCGGCTGCGTAAATCCGGTTTCAGATCGCTGATCTTCACGCTAGATTTCGTACAACAACTGGATGTAGCGCAAGGCCTGTTCGGGAAGCATAGCAATCCAAATTCAGCTGCGAGAATGGCTCAACAGCCATCAATCAAGCCGGGGCAAAGCTAAAAAGCTCCTGATGTCGTCGCACAGAGCCTTTTGAGTGCATACGCCCTCCGCAGGCCTGCAGGCGTTCAATACTAAATTGCATCGACTTGGCGGTTCACTAGGCGTTCTCGTTTTCCTTAGACCACTACACTTCGCCCTCAAACCGAAAGACATCAGGCAGTGGTAGCGCGGAAAACTTTTAAAACCACCATCAACGCTTTTAACAGTTAGAAAGGCTATAGTCTGAGCTAACCGGTAAAGTAATAGATGAAGGTTATATGTTTCCACACAAATGGCCAAAATCAGCGTTCGTCGCGGGTAACGCGGTACTCGACTTCCTCAACACCGTTGACGCCCATGGACGTTCAGTTGACCAGGATCGACTGACAAGCTACGCCTCTGCTCTAGCTTGGGGTGAGGCAGCTGATTTGATCGATTCTGCAGAGTTCAAGAGGATCGCCGACACTGCCTCAAGCGCTCCAGCGGACTCGGAACAAGCGCTGAATGATTTGGTGCAGTGGCGTGAGGCGGTCTACCGAGTCTTCGAGGCTATTGTCAGAAACGAAGCGCCACCTGCCGATGATTGGAAAACCGTCGAGACTTCGATTAAGAAAGCAATTTCTAGCGCCCTTCTATCCCGAGATAAAGTCGGTGCTACATCCTGGAAAACATCTCCAGCCATAACCGATTTGACAACCATCCCACAGAGACTCGCCCTGGGGCTGCATGAGCTGCTTGCCAGCGATTTGGTTGCAAAAATCAAGCAGTGTGAGGGGTGTACTTGGCTGTTTATCGATACGTCCAAGAATCACCGGAGACGGTGGTGCTCCATGGCTACGTGCGGGAACAGAGCAAAAGCGCAGCGGCATTACCAGGTGAAAGCGACAGCCGAGTGATCTACGAATGCACAACGATCAAACGCGCCTGATGCGAATACGTAAATGCCCCCCCGCTCCACTTTCTCAAAGCCCTAAGTCCCGCGCCATCCGATCCTCCAGCACCGCGTCGCAAGAGTATCCAGACTCGATCAGTCTTCGCTGTAACTGCTCGTAAAGATGCTGGCGTAAGGGAGCTCTCACAAGCACAAAGCTCGACGCGGCGAAACCGTATACTTGCTCCACGGGCTGCTCAAGGGCGGTGCGTAGCGCTGAGACGCCTTGAGCCCCGATAGTCGATGCATATATTCGCTCCACGTCAAAATACCCAGGTCGCCGCTTGTATATCTTGGCCACGTCGATGATCAGTTCAGCAAAATCCTCATCTGAATAGACCGCCTGCGCCAACGACCAAATTTTTACTTCAAGTGAATAATCCACGCTGCCACCTCAAATTTCAGACGTACCAATCCCAATGATTGGCGCTGTGCTAGGCGACAGATTTTTTAAACTTTAAGAGCTCGCTTTTTGAAGCCAAAGTGAGAAGCAGCGGTCTGGCGACCGAATGCGCGACTTCCCTGTGTCCTACGGGTGTTTCCAACACCGTATCCGCGCTGAAAATCGTCAGAGGCGAAGCAGAATCAAAGACAAAAAGCGAAGACAGAATCGGTGGTATCGCTCAAGAAAACGGAGCGACTGCTTACCTCGCTTTTTCTTTGGTCTCAAATATAAGAACTCCGTCTCAAAAGTTTTTTATTAAGGGGGGCGAGCGCATATTGTCGTATATGGCATGCATATTGTCGCATTTGACACCTAAATAGCCATCTAATCTGATGCCTTGGATGCGATTACAGTAACCGTCCGGGCAACACCCCTTCCTGACCCCAACGCTTAAGCCCCCCGAATAAATCAAGGTCACATTTGCTGCCTTGCTTGTCTCTAGGTCGTAACCTGTATGCTCAGCTTACTCCTGCAAATTTAAGGTGGTTTCTATGAGTACATTGGAAAACAAGATTCCTCCGCCCATTGTTGCAGTCCTGTTTGGGGTGCTGATGTGGGGTGGTTCAGCCTATCTTCCAAGCATCGACGTGGCACATTCGATGCGAGTGATGTTGGCTTTGCTCGTGTTCTGTACGGGAGGCTTCTTTGATCTTTCAGGAGCGGTGTCTTTTCGGCGAGCGAAGACAACTGTCAATCCGTTGAAGCCTGAAACAGCATCAGCGCTCGTAAGCACAGGGATCTATCGATATTCACGCAACCCGATGTACGTCGGCTTTGCTATGTTTCTCACTGCCTGGGCCTTTTATCTTGCATCGCCGCTTTTGTTGCTCGGGGTACTGGGATTTATCTTGTACATGAACCGGTTCCAGATCACCCCCGAGGAGCGTGCGTTGACCGCCTTGTTTGGAGCTGACTTCTTGGCCTATCAAGCGAAGGTTCGCCGCTGGCTATGAGACCATCTTCCTCATCATAAAACGATCATCCAAACCGCATGGTCATCAGGCTAGCTTGCGGTAAAAACAGTAAACGAACTTCTGTGCCACAAGGCGTATGGTGCGACTCCTTTTCATGTCCAAGCAGTACAACCGGCTCACCAAACTCCGCGTGAAGCTCCTTTGCGTCGTAGCGCATAACCGGTAACCCGCTGCATTTGCTGGGCCCGTCCTCCGCGAAAGTTGCCACTATAACCAGACCGCCAGGCTTGACCGCCTGAAGTACAGCCCGGACGTAAGCTCGGCGCTCTTGTGCGCTGGTTAGAAAATGGAATACCGCCCTGTCGTGCCACAGGTCGTAGGTGTTCAAACCTAACTCGGCGTCGAGGATATTAGTGCCTAGTCGCTCTGATGTTTTGGAAGCAACCGCCATGGTTGGTTGTGGTCGGTGGTGTAGCCGGATGGCTGCTGAGTGTCGTGCTTTGACGGTCTTTTAAATTCCGTCGGGCTTTATCGTCTACTTGGAATGTCCTTCCATAGCATCCTTACCATGGTCGGAGAGTTGGGCGTCAAACCACTTGTGCAATGCCGACACCAAGCTGGCATCCGACGTTTTGTAGATCAGCTCTGCGCCGCTTTCAACATCCTGGTAAACGATGGAGATTTGTCCTGGTTTGGCGTTTTTTAGATCGGCGAGGCCTGGCATGTCGTCACCATGGATTCGGGAAGGGCCTGAGAAGTCGCCATCCAGAAACTGCTTGCGGATCTCTTGCAGGTGCTGGCGAATTAACTTCACTTGGTCGGCGTCAGTGGACTTCTTGGCCACAACTTGCTGCACCCCACCTTCGGCGTTTTTTGTAAAGATGTGGGTCGTTGCTGCTAGGCTAAATGGCATTACCTCTTCGCCGCGTTGGGATACTTCTGATTTACGCTGCGCGTCGGCCATCGCCGTCATATGAGCGGCATGGTTCATTTCAGAGTGATCCATAATTTGGGCATCAGCGCTTCCGGCGAAAGCAACAATAACGCCCAAAGTAATAGCGATTATGCGCATGATTTTTTTCCGAAATTGACGTTACATCAATCTTATGATGTGACGACCTTCCATGGGTATGGTCCTAATCATATGAAGAATGTAAATGATGCATTGGACTGGCCGGCTTTGATCGCCGCCCAACCATCAGCGGCCCTCATCCCAGAGACACTGCGTGTGTCGGCCAGGCAGGTGGATACCGATACTCGCGAGATACTCTTTCTGATTGGAGATCCGATTCGTCATGTTTATCTTGTGATCTCGGGCGAAGCGCGCCTGGTTCGGCTAGGCCGTAATGGCCTCGAAGTGGTCTTGCAACACTCACGTGGAGGCTTCATTGCGGAAGCCAGTATCGACAGCCGCGCCTACCACTGTGACGCTATAGCTACCGAATCCACTACTTTGCTGTTGTTTCCGGTCGTAGCGTTTCGCGCGGCCTTGGATGATGTGCCTGCATTTCGCAGAGCCTGGCAATCAGAACTATCCAAGGAAATCCAAAAGCTACGCGCTCAATGCGAAAGGCTGTGCCTGCATAGCGCAACTGACCGTATCACCCATTACATTGAATCCGAAGGCAGCGATGGCGCCGTTACGCTCAGTCAGTCGCGCAAGTCTTGGGCAAAAGATCTGGGCTTGACTCACGAAGCTCTATACAGGGCTTTGAGGCGCATGCAGAACGATGGGTGTCTTAAAGTCGAAGGCAATCATTTGACTATCAAACCCTGACCTACGGAGACCAATTGAGGACACGGAAAACGAGGCAGTGCATGCTATGTCTACGCGACTGGCATTGATCGTGTGACCGCAGAAGCACTACCCGGCCCAAATCCAATTTTTCCGAACTATCAAAAAAAGAAAGTGACACCTGGCAGCTATGGCTCAATTCTGTTGAAAAAGTCCGAGCGGCTTGGCTCAACCTGCACTGAGCTTGAAAAACGTCTACTTTACGCGTTGCTACGTGAAATTTGAGCTGGCTTTCTTCTATACCAAGTTCAGATTTCATCTCGTGCGAGCTTTTTTTGTAGTCGAGACCATCGACAAGTTTTTCAACAAAATCAGCCAAAGGAGCCAAAGGAGCCACTCGAAGCATTGAAACGGTGACAGTCAATTCCCTCTCAATATGCGCTAGATCAGTAAGAGTCAAAGCTGAGTCGATAAACTTACTAACGCCCAGCACCGATCTAAGGTTTCCCCCACATGACTCATTCACTGAGTGGCCAGCTAGACGTAGTCATTATCGGCGGGGGGCAGTCAGCCTTGGCAGTAGCGTATTTCCTACGCCGAGCTCAACTTTCATTCGTCATCCTCGATGCGGAGGAAGAGCCCGGTGGTGCCTGGCGGCATGGCTGGAACTCGCTGCGTTTATTCTCCCCGTCCACTTGGAGTTCGATCCCCGGCTGGATGATGCCGCCCGCGCAAGAGGGTTACCCCACACGAAATCATGTGGTCGATTACCTCAACCAATATGAGCAGCGCTACCAATTTCCGGTTGAGCGCCCGGTTCGGGTCGTTTCTGTGGAACGTATAGAGTCTGACTTACGAGTACGTTCTGACGACAGGTATTGGGATGCCAAGGTTGTAATTAGCGCTACCGGCACCTGGAGCAATCCCTACATCCCTCATTACCCGAATGCCGAGCAATTCGCCGGGCGGCAATTGCACTCCGCGAACTATGTCGAAGCACAAGCGTTTGCTGGCAAGAAGGTTTTGGTGGTGGGTGGTGGTAATTCAGGAGCGCAGATTTTGGCAGAAGTATCCAAGGTCGCCGAGACCACTTGGGTAACCCCTACTGAGCCGGTCTTTTTGCCTGACGAAGTGGATGGACGGGTACTATTTGAGCGCGCCACTCAGCGCTTGAAAGCTCAGCAGGAGGGGCGTGTCATTGACCAGCCCGTCGGCGGGTTGGGAGACATTGTCATGGTGCCGCCAGTTGTAGAAGCCCGTGAGCGTGAAGTTCTCAAGTCTGTACGCCCTTTTGAACATTTCACTCGCGATGGCGTGATTTGGGCCGATGGTTCCGAATCTGCAGTGGACGCGGTAATTTGGTGTACCGGATTCAGGCCAGCACTTCAGCATCTGGATACGCTGGGGGTGATCAACACCGAAGGCCGCGTTGAGGTCGAAGGCTCTCACTCGATCCAAGAGCCTAGACTATGGCTGGTCGGCTATGGCGAGTGGACAGGTTCGGCTTCTGCCACCTTGATCGGTGTAACACGCACAGCACGCAGCACAGTCAATGAGATCGCAGCCTTTCTCGCCGAGCAGTCCGTTGCCTAGTGCCTCTATACCTTAGGAGCAGTGGACATGAACGAAATGATCGTGCGCTGGCCTGAGCGGAATCCCCGCATGTTTTTAGCGGTAGCAGCGCTTGTCTGGTTCGGATTGTATGAAGCCCTGATTCCTGTTTCAGAGGCTTTGGTCGCAGCGCTTCCTGTTGATCGTAATAGCCACCTTGGAGGCGCCTTACAGTTTTTTTTCTACGACACGCCCAAAGTGCTGATGCTGTTGACCGGCATCGTGTTCTTGATGGGCATGCTCAACTCCCACTTCACACCTGAGCGCACCCGCGCAATGTTGGCAGGGCGAAGCGAAGGGATGGCCAATGTCATGGCGGCCTCTCTCGGTGTGTTTACCCCATTTTGCTCCTGCTCAGCCGTTCCTCTATTTATAGGTTTTGTTCAAGCCGGGGTGCCACTAGGGGTGACTTTCTCTTTTCTCATTTCTGCGCCCATGGTGAATGAGGTAGCGCTGACACTGCTGCTTGGCCTATTCGGCTGGAAAGTTGCGTTGCTGTACCTCAGTTTGGGTTTGTTTATTGCGATTGTTGCTGGTTGGGTCATTGGGCGCCTGAAAATGGAGGCCTATCTGGAAGACTGGGTTCGTAATATGCCCAAGATCCAGGCAACTGTTGGGGACACGAGTATGCCGCTGCATGAGCGAACAAATTCCGGGCTTAGTAGCGTGCGTGAAATCGTTGGGAAAGTATGGCCTTACATCCTTGCCGGTATCGCTATTGGCGCAGGCATTCACGGGTATGTGCCAGAGGATTTCATGGCCAGTTTTATGGGCAAAGACGCCTGGTGGTCGGTTCCGCTCGCGGTTCTTATCGGCATCCCCATGTATACCAATGCGGCAGGCATCATTCCTATTGTGCAGGCACTGCTCGCAAAGGGGGCGGCGCTGGGCACCGTACTGGCCTTCATGATGAGTGTCATCGCTCTATCCCTTCCGGAGATGGTGATCTTGCGCAAGGTGCTGAAAGTTCGCCTGATAGCCACCTTCATTGGAGTCGTAGCCGCCGGCATTCTCATCGTTGGTTACGTCTTCAACTTCGCGTTGTAATCCACCTACCGAGGTTTTTATGAAAGACATCAAGGTTCTGGGCACCGGTTGTGCAAAATGCAAATCGACAGTAGCTATCATCGAACAGGTGGCGAGTGCGAAAGGCGTCCCCGTAAAGCTGGAAAAAATCGAAGACATGCAACA
The DNA here is from genome assembly GCF_034353875.1 of Pseudomonas sp. MH9.2. NCBI lineage: Bacteria > Pseudomonadati > Pseudomonadota > Gammaproteobacteria > Pseudomonadales > Pseudomonadaceae > Pseudomonas > Pseudomonas sp. MH9.2. Next base: position 4,956,887 of record NZ_CP133784.1, on the reverse strand, counting down.
GATCGTCAGCTACGGGGTAATGTCCACGCCCAGCGTCGTGATTGATGGAAAGGTGGTTCACTCAGGGGGCATCCCGACCCGTGACAAAGTCGAACAGTGGCTCAGCGCTTAGATAGGCAGCCTCTGGACGTCCAGCCACACTCTGTGTTGAGAGGCCCAACTGTGCCCGCCTCAAACAATTACAGGCTTCGGGCTAGGGACTCGGCCCGTCAAGTCTCAGAGCCCTAGGGGAAATAGCGATGCCTAAGTTGGTTATGCCCTTGTCCGACAATAACGCGGCGTTTCTTTCGGCGGCAGTCGCTGCGGCGGCTCCAGCAGGGTCAGGAGACCACGTGATGTGAGCGGGACAAAGTACGCTAAACCATCGCTCACCAATCAACTCTCCGGTCTCACCGCAAACCTCGCAGATCATCAATGAGGACTCGACGGCTTTGTCCACCTGTTCCCGGCAAACCTTGTCCCCACCACCGTAAATGAATCGGAGCTCGCCCCATTTTTCCTTTATGCGTACCACCCTGACCGCCGGAAGCTCGGGATGCGCATCGCGATGACCTTGGAGCGCCTTGCAGAGGTCATCCAGAAGTGGCGACCAACCTGGCAAACAACCAATTTCACGAAGCAGCGGGTCGCCCAAAATCGCAGGATAGCGTTTTCGCAATATCGGTAATAGATCGTCAGTCATAACCTCTCCAGAGTTCAGCCCCGCACTTCTGTGCCAGAGCAAAAACTTCAGCAACACCGGCCTGTTTCCGGGCCCCACGTCCCCCGAGGATATAAATCATGTCCTCTGTCTCAAAAAAGCAGTCTTCGTGACTGCGCTGAAAACCCGATAGAACGCCATGCGATGTATCACCCTGCGCATCAACCGCGTAGATAATTGTATTGGCATAAAGCACTGTTGAGATCAGTCCGTCATTTTTAACTAACTGAGCGTGCCGGTCAGTTAGCATGACGTCGATGAGCATCCAAACTTTCACAATGCAGAATGATCGACCCGGAAAAGTTTCAGACGTCGCCCGTATGAGCTGTTCGTCACTGAGCGCTGAACCGCTCAATATCCAAGCTGGCCCGAATAAAAGCTCGCCTATTAATTCATCTTCCAAAATCTTTCCTATTGGTTCGCAAAAACAGTGATTTCCGCCATGAAAGCTTGTGGTGATTGACGTCGTGTTGAGGTCACTCAACACGCTCACTCGACTATCGCCAAGACCGTTTTAGGACTTGCCTTCTTTTGCAGGCCGGCGCCCATAAGCAAGTAGATCGTGTTCCGCGTTTCGAACACGTACCCCAGTGAGAAAGCACGTTGAAAAGTGCTGCGTACCCAGTCTCCTGATGATCGTTTACCTGCACTGTGAAGGACTACATTTGCCGCGTATAAGACGTGAGGCGAGAATCCATCGGCCTCCAGCGCATCACGATAATCGTCAGAAACTTCGACCTCTATGAGTATCCAGTTTTTCACCAAACAATAAGCTTTCCCGAAGGAGCGGAGGATTGCTTCGGCTTCCGCCTGTACTTGATCGTCTTCAAAACCTAAAGCAGGCTCACCAGCACCGAACAATAATTCCGTCACTTCCTGCAATTCACTAGTCATAACTGTGCATCCTTCTTCACGAAAAAGTAACGCAAATCAGCTTCCGCTTGCTTACCGTAAACACCGTCGCGGCACGACTGCATAAGAGTCAATGAGATAGTTTTTGACGAGTGCTTCTGTACTCATTAAATCAACTGCATCCCTGTTCAGCATCGCTTCACGGGCCTGTTGCTGCGAGTTGCGCACCATAGCGGCAAGGGGAGCACGCTGATCCAAATAGCTCGGCTGATTAAGTACTTCTGATGGATCAATCGAAACGCACCATCAACTACAGTCAGTGTCTTTAAGGCTTTGATCTGAACCGTAACTTCACAATCAATATCCCCATTGTGTTTAGGCATCCAAGACACCGTTTTTCCTCTCCAACCTCAACAAATAACGGCCTACAAATTTAATGAAGCACGCCTTCAAATCGAGGACTCCCGCCCTCCAGCGCCCAGTCGCATACCACGTACCTGCTGCCGCCAATGGTCTCAAATAGCTTGTAGCCCCCATGATCGGTACAACTGATCAGCGTGGAAGTACGAATAGTCGCACCGTCTTCGAATCGTCCTCGGCTCTCCCGAAAAACGATGCCTACCAGACATCCAATAGCAGCATCTGAGATTACGCAAGAAAGGTAGCCCGTGATCGGCACCTTAAAATTGGTGTTGATGGCACGCTGGACGCTTGCCGGCATACCGACCGCTTTCGTCTCTACCGGGGACTGGTGGGTCTCTAACAACTTAAAATATCTAGGCATTATTGAACCGAACAAAAGGGGCCGATGGCGCCGTTCTCAAACCACCAGTGAGCTATCACGTAAAGCCCACCGCCCTCGGCTTGGACGACCAGGTAACCATCGCGGTAATAGCGCTTTTCGATGGGAGGTGTGTGCGCAGGAAGTCCTTCAGGAAACCGATTCCTATGGTCACAAAACATCAAACCCGTCATACGGGGCGGCCGCTCAAGCGCACAGGCTAGAAACCCAACGATGTCGTAGTCTGGTATGGCTTTTCTGGCGTTCAATATCACAGTAGGCAGACGTGAAAAACGGAAGTCGGCAAGCGTCGCTCCGTACGTTTTGATCATGTACCTGCTATACATCGGATCATTTCGATTAATCACAGAAAAGGTTATTAAATCTGCACCTCAAAACCAGCCTGAAAGCCAGTTTCTTCCCCTGGATAACCTCGTGGATTTGAGATCAGTCTGCACCCGGTGAGCTCGATATCAACAGCTCGATGCGTGTGTCCAAATACCCACATATCCGCCTTTTCTATCAGGTTTGGCCAATGGTTTGAATAGGCTGCATTTAGGTGGCCATCAGTCATATCGCCAGCAACTGATGGTGTTGGCGCGTGGTGAGTAATGACCACGGTCTTACCGTCAAAAGGCTTTTCAAGCTCTTGGCTTAACCATTCGTACGCCGCCTTATTTCGACTTGAGACATCATCTGGCCGAAGACGACGGTAAGAAGTATCTGCTCGAATGACTCGGAAATCGTTCATGCACTCAGCAGCTGTTCGTGAGGCAGCTACAACGTCCCCGGTGGAGGTGAAATCAGTCCACCCAGTCGTGCCGAGGAAACGAATTTGCTGCCAAACAAAAACCTCGTTTTCAAGAATGTGTACGTGAGGTGCCGCAGCGTCTCTCATTTTTTGGAGCGTGCGGTCAATGTGGCCTTTGTAAAATTCGTGGTTTCCACATACGTAAATTAGAGGGCACGAAAATGTCTGGTTCGCCCATGTCACCCCTCTGGCGTGAATGTCGATGTCACCGGCCAGGATGACTAAGTCGGCGTCCGTTGGGAGTGGGGTGAACTGGGAAAACTCATTATGCAAGTCCGACAAAATATAGAGTTTCATGGCCCCCCGCTAAGCTTCGATTTAGACCTATATTGATTGGCATGCCGCTGAGAAACGCGGTCATCCATGGGGGCGCGTCACCTAGCACAAGTAAATTGATCGCCGACCCAGAATAATCCGGACGGGGAATATATACCGTCGCTCCGGATTGATCAACATGGCTCTATCCTCGCTTTTCCGAGGGATGCTGATGTCACTGAGCAAAGGTTTAGCAGCGGCGCTAAAAGCTGCGCGATCGGTCAGAGCCCTTTCTCAGCAAGATCTCGGGAACGCAGGTGATCGTAAGCACCTCTGGCTAATGGAAAACGCGAAATCTTCACCGACCCTGAACAAGTTTGATGAGCTGTCCCGCGCCCTCAAGCTCGACCCGGTTACGCTTCTCGCGCTCTGCGTTGCTGCCCGAGACAGAATTTCGCCGGCTGACGCGCTTGTCCGGGCGCAAAGGGAGATCGATGAGTTCGAGCAGTTGGGAGGCATCGAGAAGCTGCTACGCAACTTCGAGGGTGATGGGCAGAGTTCGCGCGCTGAAGAGAGAGCGCACAAACTTGCTGCGGTTCAAGAGTGCAAACGCCAAGGGCTGAGCCAGAAAGCCACGATCGAGAAGCTCGGGATTCCGAGGTCGACGGTGAGCGATATGTGGAAAGTAGAAAGCCTGGGTGAGCAATCCCGCCGGCCGTGATTGGCGGCGAAACAGTCAATGAACATCCCCTGCCCGCTTATCTTGAAGCGACCCCGCACAAAAGCAGGCATGCCTTGGTGAACCTGGCGACCATTGAACAACTCAACCCGGCGCAGCTTAAGGATCGGGGTGCCGGCGGCGCGAGACGCTCCGAATTGCGCTACGTCAGTTCCCGAATCCTAACTGAGTCAGTTGGGACTTAAGGAAGCTTTCCTTCAGTACTCTCGGGAAAGACACCGCAAGTTTCCACATCACGTAGATGAATCCTACAGGGACAATAATGCCCAGCCATCCACCCATCAGCAGCCCCACAAAGCTCAGCGGAATAAAGAGCAGGGCCAGCATACCGGCGCTCAACCGCATCTTGCCGATCCACATCTTGAATCCATTCTCCTCATAGATTTTCTGGCCATCTGACTTTTTGATTGCAAAAAGAATGTAGCCCAGCCGACCAAGTTTCACGAAGTAAAAATCACCCTCAATGCCCGGTCGCATGTACGACTCGATGAGCTGCCCTACTCCGACTTTTTTGACGAGCTTGGTGCTGCCGTCTTTTTCGGCAATGCGCAGATAGGTGTATTCGCTGCCATCTGGCTTGTTTGACGATGGGCCGACCACTTCCAGCTTACCGCTGACAACACTGACATCCGACATACGTAGACGTTAGCCCCCTCTCACTGAGGTACCTCGATTCAGATCTGAATGACTATGTGCAGCCGCCACTGCACCCGCAAACCGCCAAAAACGGGTCGAAACGATTCAGCCCGTCCAGGCACTAAAAGCCCAGGGGGTTCAGTCAGGAAGATGTGGCGACACAGCTGGAGATTTCGACGTCAACCATCGGACACCACTGGAATAGAAAGGTCGAGTAACTGGGTGGCTTCCACGCGTCATAATGGCACTGTAGAATCAGTCGCGAAGGGGTGGGTATTTCCTCTCGTGCGAACGAGGGCGGTTCTGATAATTAACAGCTTCGGCTGTTGGGTTTCGGCCCACTGATCCCTAAGGGATGTTCAACGGTACTCAAATCCCCCCGCCCCTTCACCAATTTCTATGGAGAGATGTGTGTGAAAAAGGACAGCGTCTGGTTCACTTACAAGGCACGCATTCAGGCTCACAAGCGCCTGGAGTGGCTGGACTTTCACTCGCAACTCTTGCTGGTATGGTACGCGATCCTTAGCACGGCGCTGGGGGTGCTAACCATCAGGCACAGCACTATCCTTGGCCCCGACACAGACATCATGGCGACGATTCTTTCGGTTGCCTTGCTCGGCATTTCGCTTGCGGTTGCGAACCGCGACTTTCGAGGCCGAGCAATGCTGATGCGCACCAACTATCTGGAGCTGCAGAAACTCCATCGGGGACTGCCTGATGGCTCACCGACCACCACATCCCCTGCGCCAACGCCGGCACAGGTCACCAGATATGACGAACTGTTGGCTGAATCGGAAAATCATCGGGAAATCGATGATCGGATCGCACGCGTTTTTGCCAGCGGCCTCACCACTCGAATGCCCACAGGCTTTGAATACTTTGCTGCCGTATTTTGGCTGACGATGCGATTACTGATCACAGCGTTGCTCTATGCACTCCCGGTACTGGCAGGCCTCTATTCTTTCTGGAACAAGCCATGAGCGCGGCGAGAAGCTTTAAAAAGGTATTTACCCGAAAGCGTCTCCAGGAAATCTACACCGATAAAATCAAAAACTCCGGGGCCATCGGCCTCGACCGCATGCGTCCGGCTAACCTCGATAAACAGTTAAGCGCGGAGCTTGATCACATCATTGAGAAGGTTCACCAGGGTGAATATCGCTTCACTGCCTACAAGGAAAAACTGATTCTCAAGGGGGCCTCGTCGCCGCCTCGGCAGATATCCATTCCAACCGCCAGAGACAGAATCGTCCTACGTGCGTTGTGCAATTGCCTATCTGACGTTTTCCCCATGGCGAAACTCACCCTCCCCCAGACCGTCATCGATTCCCTGAAAACTGCGCTCAATTCCGGCGTGTATGCCGAATACGCCAAAATTGATCTCAAAAGCTTCTACCCATCCATTCCTCACGAACTGGTCGCCGCCACAACGCGAAAAAAAATTCAGAAACCCGAGTTCAGACAGCTGATTACCGACGCGCTCACAACGCCCACGGTGCCTGAATCCAGGGGAGGTAAAGGAGCCGATCGTCCTACCGTCGGCGTTCCACAAGGCCTTGCGATTTCCAATGTGCTCGCAGAGATTGCGCTCCAAGGCATTGATACTCTCTTCGAGTCTCGGACTGGGATTTGGTACAAGCGTTACGTTGACGACATCCTGATCTTGGCACCGGCAGGGGTGGCGCGCTCAACCGCTAATGAGCTCATCGCGGAATTGAAAGCCTTGAAGCTCAATCCGCATGGCTTTGAACCGGGATCCAAGTCCAAGGTAGAAAGCCTAACCGACCCCTTTAGCTTTCTTGGGTACCAGATCGAGGGGAGCCAGGTGCTCATTCGCCACGAGAGCATTCTCAGATTTGAGTCATCGATCGCCAAAATTTTCACAGCATACCGGCACAAAATGGCAACAGCCCGACGTCCAGCTGATAAGGAGCGAGCTCTGGCCTACTGCCAGTGGAAGCTCAACCTGAGGATTACTGGCTGCATATTCAAGGGCAAACGCCTCGGTTGGGCTGCCTACTTCTGTCAGATCACCACGACCTCCCAGTTGCGTGCCATCAATCACACAGTCAGGAAGCTCAGAGACCGCTTTTGCCCAAGCGGTGAGATCCATCCGAAGTCTCTGATCAAGACCTTCTACGAGCTGCAGAGGGGCATGAAGGCTAATAATGGCTACATCCCGAATCTCGATGCTCTCACGATCAATCAGAAGCGCGAGAAACTTACCATGTGGCTCGGCAATGATGCGCTTAAGCTGAGTGACGCAGAGGTGGAGCGTCGATTTGAAATCAAAGCCAGCAAGGCTGTGCGGGAGCTAGAAGAGGATATCGCTCAAACCTCCTGACCGCCCAGTCGCTGCTCTTTTCTGTATTCCCGTATGTCGCCTTCAGATGCTTAGATGGTGGTGAACAAGGGCCCTGCTAGCGCCCTTTGACTGCTTTGCGTTTGATCCCATCTGAAGGGGGCGCAGGACGCGGGGTCACGACATTCCAATAGGGCTGATCCACCTTGATATAACGGCTTGCCTTCTCCGACGCAGGTACCTTTTCGTCCCAGGAAATGTACCAATAGCAGTAGGTTATGGCCCGAGTAATCGCGACGTAGGCTGTTCGCAGCGCCTCCTGCTGCTGTGCTCTGTCGTAACCGCAGGGCTCGCCCGGATTCGCCATACCAGCCTGGGCATAGAAATCGTTTCTCGAAGGCGATGAGGTGGTGACCTCACAATCCCCCAGCAAAAAGACCGCATCGGCCTGCAAGCCCTTCGAGGAGTGGTAGGTCAAAAACTTGATTTCCTTGCTTCGCTTGTCTTCACGCACTCGCTCAATGACGCGGCTTAGCTTTGTCTCAGCGTCTTTTTTGGTGTCGCGTTTACGGTAAAGCACCAGGATCGAGCGGCCGGCGTCGTAATGGTGTTCGACCATCTGGACTAGGTGTTCCCAGTCAAGTTCTCGAACCTCTACCGGTACCTGGTTGCCGATCACATGTTTATTGACTGCAACACCGTGCTTGTTTTCAAAACCAGGTGTCTGGTTTCTCTTCCTACGAGCTTATCGAACAAGTGGGTAACGTTGGCCGTCGGGTGTCTGACAGACCCAGCGAGTGCTCTGAAGCATGCATCAATCGAGGTTGCTGAAGAAGGTTGGTCTGCGATCCCAGGTTTCGAAATGATGCCTGCCGTCCCAATAAGCAATACGACCCCGATCATCTACCGTTCGCTTCGCGCGAAAGACGGTTCCGAAGTTTTTCACCGTGAGTATCTGGTCATTCAGGACAGGTACTTCGTGACCTTCAAGACCATGGTCATCCTGCCCAGTGATCTGCTTCGGAAGGCGCATGAGTAATGCCGCATGCAGGGTCTCCCTGAGGACGAGGGCAAAGACGTTCGAAATGGTGCTGTATCTACCATGCGCATGCACAACATGATTTCCATGGCCCGCATTGACGTCACGCAGCACCGACAGCAAGTTAGCGTCGGACACCAACATTGATTTGTCCCGGACGCCCCCTCCTTGGGCTTGATGACACCACTGGGCAACGTCGGTAGACGTCTTGAGCTCCAGCACCCCGGATGACCGATGCGCAAAGGTCACTGCGCTGGGAAGGTAACGAGAAGTCGTGACAAATATTCCGCGATCAACGCCATCGTTGGCAACAACGCCCCTCAACGCTGCGACAGCTTCGAGGCCTATAGGGCGGGATGGCGAATACCGCTTGGCTTGTACATAGGCGAGGGTGTCGCCCAGCGGGCCGCGTTGAAGCAATTTGACGTCAACACCTCCATCTCCCGAACCCGGGCCTACCTCCGCCTCAAAGCCCAGACTTTGAAAAATTCGATAGAGCAGGATTTCGAATTCGCGGTGGTGAAGGTTATACAACCGGTCGGGGTGAGCATGGAAATACTGATACAGCTCGGCATACAGGTCGCCGAAATCCTCGACGATCAAGCTGCACACCCACTTCCAGTGAAATACTCGTCGTAGGCCCGCTGCAGTGGCTCATTGTTGGCAAAAAAACTGAAGGAGTACCCATCGTTATCGTCGTAGAAGAAACCATGCGTGTCGGCAATCTCAGCGAATTGCTCTCGCAACCTGGGCTCTTAGTCTTCGTCTAAAAGTCGTGCAAGGTCGCAGCTGCTATGCAGGATGAAGACAACGGCGTCTTTTACCTAGCTCCCCATCGACGCGCTCCGCATAAGACTGAAAGCCGCTGTCGTGCCACAGGTCGGCCGCAATCGCCCATTCCTGTAAGGCGATTTGGGCATGCAGGATTCGCTGTTCCAATACCTTGTCCGGACTCCCCATCCAATGCTCCTTTTGAGATGTAACTGACGGGTGACTTCGGCACGCTCTTCCGACGCTCCGGAAAGACACAGGAAGCCCCGCACCGGTTCAGGGTACGAGTGAAACGGCAACCAAGCCTGCTTCAATAGATGGCTAAATCGGACATCGAATTCGGCGTAAAGCCCACTAGGGTCACCACTGGCGGGGCCCATCCGTAAGCATGCAGTTGAACACAAGCCCCTCGCAAGCACGCAACAGAATGCAGTAGCACGCATCCAGACGATTGCATCTTATGATGACGAGGTCGTTGAGGACTGTTCACCTCCAATCCAGCACACCTGCCAGACATATTGCAGGCATAAAAAAAGGGCCCAGATTATCTCTGAGCCCTTGATTTTACTGATGCGTGGCGGGAAACCAGGGATTCGAACCCTGGGAACGCTATTAACGTTCGCCGGTTTTCAAGACCGGTGCATTCAACCACTCTGCCAATTTCCCGGTTTTCATGTCGTGCGTCGCAAGGATGCAGCTGAGAAGTACATGAGATAAGAACCCATGGACCTGTTACAGTCGGCAGTTTTCAAGACTGCTGCCTTAAACCACTCGGCCACACCTCCGTTGCGTTGCGGGCGCCATAATACCCGAATGAAACACACTGTCAAACTCTCTTCATAACTAGCGGCAAAGCGTCTGTTATGATCTTTGCGTCTTAACATTTCAATCACCAGGAGTTGCGCCATGCGCGAACAGGATTACGCAGTGAACAACGGCGTGCAGGCCGAGCAGCTAGAGGTTAGCCGCGTCCTGCGCAATACATATGGTCTTCTGGCTATCACCCTTGCTTTCAGCGGTTTGATGGCTTTTATCGCTCAGCAGAATCACGTTCGTTACCCGAACGTATTCGTTGTGCTGATCGGTTTTTATGGCCTTTTCTTTCTTACCAATAAATTACGCGACTCGGCGTGGGGCTTGGTATCGACCTTCGCTCTGACCGGTTTCATGGGTTACCTGCTGGGCCCGATTCTCAACCGTTACCTGGGAATGCAGGGCGGTGCTGAGGTTGTCAGTTCCGCGTTTGCGATGACCGCGCTGGTATTCGGTGGTTTGTCCGCCTACGTGCTGATCACCCGCAAGGACATGAGCTTCCTCGGTGGTTTCATCACTGCTGGCTTCTTCGTCCTGCTGGGCGCGGTGCTGGCCAGCATGTTCTTCCAGATCAGCGGGCTGCAATTGGCGATCAGCGCAGGTTTCGTGCTGTTCTCCTCCGTTTGCATCCTGTTCCAGACCAGCGCCATCATCCAGGGCGGCGAACGTAACTACATCATGGCGACCATCAGCCTGTATGTATCGATCTACAACCTGTTCGTCAGCCTGTTGCAGCTGTTTGGCCTGATGGGTGGCAGCAGAAACTGATTCTCTGTTGAGCTTCAACAAAAAGCCCGCTTAGCGGGCTTTTTGCTGTCTGACTCTATTATCATTGCCCAAGATTCGTTGACTGAGCCGACCATGAAGTTCTCCATTGCCCTTTTTTCTGCGGCCCATGAGCCCTCCTCCCGCCGCGCCCTCCTGTTTGCGCAGGCGGTGCTGGCTGGCGGCCATGAGATTGTCCGGCTGTTTTTCTATCAGGAAGGCGTGCACATCGCGTCGGGCAATATCGTCACGCCTCAGGATGAGCAAGATCTGCCACGCCAATGGCGCGAGTTCGTCACCCACCATCAGCTCGACGGTGTCGTGTGCATCGCCGCCGCCTTGCGACGTGGCGTGCTTAATAAAGAAGAAGCTCAACGCTATCAGCGACCAGCAGCCAATGTCTCAGCGCCGTGGGAGTTGTCGGGGCTAGGCCAACTGCATGATGCGGTGCAGGCAGCCGACCGACTGATCTGCTTCGGAGGACCTTGAGATGCCAGCATCACTATTAATTATCAGCCGTCAGGCGCCTTGGTCCGGCCCGGGCGCGCGGGAAGCGCTGGATATCGTATTAGCGGGCGGCGCGTTCGATTTGCCCATCGGATTACTGTTTCTCGATGATGGCGTGCTGCAGCTTTTGCCCGAGCAACAGGCTGCTCAAGTGCAACAGAAGGACTTGACGGCCAATTTGAAGGCATTGTCACTGTTCGGTGTAGAGGACATTTTTGCCTGCAACGACAGCCTGGTAGAACGCGGAATTCCCCCTAAGGAGTTAAATTTGGATACGCTGCAGCTACTTCAGGCGTCAGAAATTTCCGCGATTATTGACCGTTACGACCAGGTGATAACGCTCTGATGTCGACCTTGCATGTTTTGTCTCACTCCCCTTTTGCAGACAGCCGCCTGACCAGCTGTCTGCGCGTGCTCGGCCCGGACGACGCCATCCTGCTCTGCGGTGACGCGACGTATGCCTTGCGCCCTGATTCCGCGCCGCGCCGCGCATTGGAGAAACAAATAGAGTCGCTAAAGCTGTTCGTGCTTGAAGAGGACATCCTGGCGCGTAACCTTGAGATTCCGCACGGGGTCGAAAGCGTCGATTACCCAGGGTTCGTCGCATTATCGATCTGCTTCGACAAGGTCAACACTTGGCTATGAAACAGCTGACGATTGCCGAACACAGCATTGCACTGGACAAGGATGGTTTCCTGGTAGACCTGAACGACTGGTCAGAAGAGGTTGCAACAGCCTTGGCCTTGCGGGAAGAAATCACCCTCAGCCCGGAACACTGGGAGATTCTGCAACTGCTGCGGGCTTTTTATACCGAGTTCCAGCTGTCGCCCGCGACTCGCCCGCTGATCAAATACACGGCGTTGAAGCTAGGCCCTGAAAAGGGCAACAGCATGCACCTCAATCGCCTGTTCAATGGCACCCCCGCCAAACTCGCCGCTAAGCTGGCGGGCCTGCCCAAACCGACGAATTGCATATGACCGAATTTGCCCCGCTGATCACAGAAACACCTGCCGAACATCCGTTCGCCCAGTTCGTGCGCATCCTGGGCAAGGGCAAACGGGGCGCCCGCGACCTTACTCGCGTAGAAGCGCGTGAAGCCATGGGCATGCTGCTCGATGAGAAAGTCGAAGACACCCAGCTTGGCGCCTTTCTGATGCTGTTGCGGCACAAGGAAGAAAGCGCGGAGGAACTGGCAGGCTTCACCGAGGCGGTACGTGAACGCTTGCAGACCCCGGCATTGCACGTCGATATCGACTGGCCGACTTACGCCGGCAAGAAGCGCCATCTGCCGTGGTACTTGCTTGCGGCCAAGTGCCTGGCGCAAAACGGTGTGCGCGTGTTGATGCATGGTGGCGGCGCGCATACCGCAGGGCGCCTGTACAGCGAACAACTGCTAGACCTGCTGGGCATCCCGCTGTGCCGCAACTGGCAGGAGGTCGGTACGGCGCTCGAGCAACACAACCTGGCGTTCATCCCGCTAGGGGATTGGGCGCCGCAGTTGCAGCGAATGATCGACCTACGCAACATCCTCGGCCTGCGCTCCCCTATCCACTCACTGGCACGAGCCCTCAATCCTCTGGGCGCTCGTTGCGGCCTGCAAAGTATCTTCCATCCCGGTTATCAGGGCATGCACCGCGAAGCCAGTGGTTTGCTGGGTGACAACGCCATCGTGATCAAGGGCGATGGCGGTGAAGTCGAAATAAACCCGGACACCATCAGTCACCTTTACGGCACTACAGCCGGGCAAAGCTGGGATGAGGAGTGGCCTGCGCTGTCACCAAGACGCCATGTCAAACCGGCCACGCTCGACCCGACACAGTTAACGGCACTCTGGAGAGGTGAAGTCGAAGACAGCTACCCGCAGCTGGCCTTGATTTCGACCATTGCTCTGGCCTTGCGCGGCCTTGGAACCCCACGCGATGCCGCCTTCGAATTGGCTCAGCAGTACTGGGATAATCGCGACAGATCTATTTAATCGATCATAGTCGCCCATGCTTTGCACTATTCGTTCGAACCAATGCAATTAGACTGGCCTCCAATGCAAAAGAGCTTAGGAGTCAGACATGGGCCTTCTGGTCGACGGACGCTGGCATGATCAGTGGTACGAAAGCAGCAAAGACGGCGCCTTCCAGCGTGAAAACGCGCAACGCCGTCACTGGATCACCGCTGACGGCCAACCCGGCCCCAGCGGTGAAGGTGGCTTTGCAGCACACGCTGGCCGCTATCACCTCTACGTTTCCCTCGCCTGCCCATGGGCCCATCGCACACTGATTCTGCGCAAACTCAAAGGTCTGGAAAGCTTGATCGACGTGTCCGTGGTCAGTTGGCTGATGCTGGAAAATGGCTGGACCTTCGATAAACAAAAGGGCTCCAGCGGTGACAAGCTTGATGGCCTGGACTTTCTTTATCAGCGCTACACCGCCGATGACGCCGCCTACACTGGCCGCGTGACCGTGCCATTGCTGTGGGATAAACAGCAACAACGTATCGTCAGCAATGAGTCGTCCGAGATCATCCGCATGTTCAACTCGGCGTTCGATGGCCTGACCGGTGATCGCCTGGATTTCTACCCTGAACCGCTGCAACAGCAGATTGATCGATTGAATGATCGGATCTACCCAGCAGTCAATAATGGCGTTTACCGCGCAGGCTTCGCCACTTCGCAAGGCGCTTACGAGCAAGCATTCGATGGATTGTTTGCAGAACTGGATTGGCTGGAGGTGCTGCTTGGCGAGAAACGTTACCTGGCCGGTGAGTACCTGACCGAGGCCGATGTACGCCTGTTCACCACCCTCGCTCGCTTCGACGCGGTGTATTACAGCCACTTCAAATGCAACCTGCGCCGCATTGCCGATTATCCGAACCTGAGTAACTGGTTACGCGAGTTGTATCAGTGGCCGGGCATCGCTGAGACGGTGGACTTTGAGCACATCAAGGGTCACTACTATGCGAGCCACCGGACCATCAACCCGACCGGGATCGTACCTAAAGGACCAGCGCTGCACCTCCACGCCAGCCATGACCGCGAACGGCTTACAGGCCGTGGAATCTGGCACAAAACTGGAGTTTGAGGATAAGGCATGAGGTGCTGCCTTGATCACCCGTAAACCCGGATCATCAAGGCATGCACTTAAAGCAGATGCGCTAGAGCTGTCCTTGAGCGCCTTCGAACCACGCCAGTTTTTCTCGCAACTGGACCACTTCGCCGACGATCACCAGCGTTGGCGCATGCACTTCATGCTCAGCGACCAGTTGTGACAAGTTGGCCAATGTGCCAGTGAATACCCGTTGATTCGAGGTGGTGCCCTGCTGAATCAGCGCTGCAGGCGTGTCCGGGGAACGGCCATGCTGGATCAACTGTTCACAAATAATCGGCAAGCCGACCAGGCCCATGTAAAACACCAATGTCTGCGCCGGTGAGACCAGATCGCTCCAGGGAAGGTCCGTGGTGCCGTCTTTCAAATGCCCGGTAACAAAGCGCACTGATTGCGCGTAATCACGGTGGGTCAGCGGAATACCGGCATAGGCTGCGCAACCGCTGGCAGCAGTAATGCCTGGCACCACCTGAAACGGAATACCGTGGGCCGCCAGCTCTTCGATCTCTTCGCCACCACGCCCGAAGATGAACGGATCGCCGCCTTTGAGACGCAGTACACGCTTGCCTTGCTTGGCCAGAACAACCAACTGCTGATTGATCTGATCCTGCGGCAAAGCGTGATCGGCACGCTGTTTACCGACATAGACTCGCTCGGCATCGCGCCGGCAAAGTTCCAGAATCGCCGGCGCCACCAGGCGGTCGTAAAGCACCACATCGGCTTGCTGCATCAGACGTAAAGCGCGGAAGGTCAGCAAATCCGGATCGCCCGGCCCTGCGCCCACCAGATACACCTCGCCGGGTGCGCTGGGCGCCTCACCATTGATTTTAGCAATCAGCAGACGCTCGGCTTCAGCGCCCTGCCCGGCCAACTGGCGATCAGCGACAGGTCCCTGAAACACCTCTTCCCAAAATGCCCGGCGCTGCTGAACATCGGGGAACAGGTTTTTCACCTGACTGCGGAATCGCGCCGCCAAGCCGGCCAATTGGCCATACGTCGAGGGAATCCAGGTTTCAAGCTTGGCGCGAATCAACCGCGCCAGCACCGGCGCATCACCGCCACTGGACACCGCAATCACCAACGGTGAACGGTCAACGATTGCAGGGAATATAACGCTGCACAACGCAGGCGAATCCACCACGTTGACCGGCACACAACGCTGCCGGGCATCTTGCGACACCTGAGCGTTAAGCGGCTCGTCATCGGTGGCGGCGATGATCAGCACGCACCCCACAAGGTCGCCTTGGGCATAGCCACGTAAAATTAGTTCGCCGCCGCTGCGCTCCACCAACTCGCACAATTGCGCTTCTATCTCGGGCGCAACCACCCGCAATAACGCACCGGCATCAGCGAGCAAGCGTGATTTGCGCAAGGCAATTTCACCCCCGCCGACCACCAGCACGCGACTGCCACGCAGGTTATGGAACAGCGGCAGGAATTCCATTTAGCCTATAACCTCAAGCCCACCCATGTAGGGTTTGAGTACTTCAGGAACACGGATAGAACCGTCGGCCTGCTGATAGTTTTCCAATACGGCGACCAGCGCCCGACCTACAGCCAGACCGGAACCGTTCAGGGTGTGAACCAATTCTGGCTTACCGGTTTCCGGATTACGCCAGCGCGCTTGCATACGTCGCGCCTGGAAATCGCCACAGTTGGAGCACGAGGAAATTTCGCGGTATTTGTCCTGGCTTGGGATCCAGACTTCAAGGTCGTACGTCTTCACCGCACTGAAGCCCATATCACCGGTGCACAAGGCCAGTACGCGGTAAGGCAGTTCCAGCAGTTGCAGAACGCGCTCAGCGTTGCCGGTGAGTGTTTCCAGTGCCGCTTGCGACTGGCCAGGCTCTACGATCTGAACCATTTCGACTTTATCGAACTGGTGCTGACGAATCATCCCGCGTGTATCGCGACCCGATGCACCGGCCTCGCTGCGAAAGCATGGGGTATGCGCAACAAACTTCAGCGGTAATTGCTTTGGATCGAGAATTTCGCCAGCAACGATATTGGTCAGCGACACTTCCGCAGTCGGGATCAAGTACAGATCCGCCTCGCCTTCGCGAGTGATCTTGAACAGGTCTTCCTCGAACTTCGGCAACTGGCCTGTGCCCTGCAACGCGGGTGCCTGTACCAGGTACGGGGTGTAAGCCTCTTCGTAGCCGTGATCGGTGACGTGCAGGTTGATCATGAACTGCGCCAATGCACGATGCATGCGAGCAATAGGGCCCCGCAACAACGCGAAGCGGGCGCCAGACAACTTGGCGGCGGTTTCGAAATCCAGCCAGCCGTACTTTTCGCCAAGCTCGACGTGGTCCTTGACCTCGAAGTCAAACACGGTAGGTGTGCCCCAACGACGAACTTCAACGTTGTCGTCTTCATCCGCGCCGACTGGAACCGATTCGTGTGGCAGGTTCGGCATGCTCAGCAGCATCCCGTCCAGCTCGGCCTGAATATTATCCAGTTCGACTTTACCGGTGCTCAGTTCGTCAGCCATACGCTCGACGTCGGCCATCAACGGCGCGATGTCTTCGCCGCGCTGCTTGGCCTGACCGATGGATTTGGAGCGGGCATTACGCTCGGCCTGCAACTGTTCTGTGCGGGTCTGGACGGTCTTGCGCTGGTTTTCCAGCGCTTCGATGCGGGCCACGTCCAGGGTAAAACCACGGGACGCCAGGCGATCCGCTACGTCCTGAAGTTGGGTACGTAACAGTTTGGAATCGAGCATATCGTTCTCTCGTCTATCAAAGTTTGGTCAAGGACAGGCCAGCCCACGTCGCGAGCAGCCCGCCGAATACGGTGATTGCCGCGTAGCCCAGTGCCAGCGGCACCTGCCCGCTTTCCAGCAAGCGCAGCGTATCCAGTGAAAAAGATGAAAATGTCGTCAGGCCACCCAAAAAACCTACCATCAGGCCTGCACGAAGCTCGATCGGTACTTCGGGACGCAACAGGAACAGTCCGTACAGATAACCAATCAGCAAGCAGCCGACGATGTTAACGGCCAATGTTGCGGTGTAGAAGTGTCGCGGCCAGTTCGCCGAGATCCAGCTGGCGGTGGCGAAGCGCAATAATGTACCAGCGATACCCCCGGCGGATACTGCAAGAATCAATCGAATCACTACTTTCTCCGCTTACGTGGGCTTGCTTTGTCCAGTGCCGCCAGGTGATTAAGCTTTTCTCCGATCTTCAGCTCAAGGCCACGCGGTACCGGCTGGTAGTACTGGCGCGGCTCAAGATCGTCCGGAAAGTAGTCTTCGCCAGCGGCATAAGCGTCGGGCTCATCGTGGGCGTAACGGTATTCTTCGCCATAGCCCAGCTGCTTCATCAGCTTGGTCGGCGCATTACGCAGGTGCAGCGGAACCTCCAGCGAACCATGTTCGGTCGCTTCGCGCATCGCTGCCTTGAAGCCCATGTACACGGCGTTACTTTTTGGCGCGCAGGCCAGATAAACGATGGCCTGTGCCACCGCCAGCTCACCCTCGGGGCTGCCCAGACGCTCCTGCACATCCCACGCCGACAGGCATAACGTAAGCGCCCGAGGGTCAGCATTGCCGATGTCTTCACTGGCCATGCGCACAACACGGCGCGCCAGGTACAACGGATCGCAACCGCCATCGATCATCCGCGCGAACCAGTACAACGCCGCGTCAGGGTTGGAACCGCGAATCGACTTATGCAGCGCTGAAATCTGATCGTAAAACGCTTCGCCGCCCTTATCGAACCGACGACGACTGTCGCCAAGCAGGCTTTGCAGCAGCTCGACACTGATCTCGGTGCCATCTTCGGCGAGGTCGGAAGCGTTCTCCAGCAGGTTGAGCAAACGCCGGCCGTCACCATCAGCCGCAGCCAGGAGCATCTTGAAACCTTCGTCGCTCAGGCTCAGTTGATGTTTGCCCAGACCACGCTCTTCCGTCAGTGCACGCTGCACCAGTTTGTACAACGCCGCTTCGTCGAGGCTTTTCAGGACATAAACCCGCGCACGGGAAAGCAAGGCGTTGTTCAGTTCAAAAGACGGATTCTCAGTGGTCGCGCCGATAAAAATCAGAGTGCCGTCTTCTACGTAAGGCAGGAAGGCGTCCTGCTGCGACTTGTTGAAACGATGCACTTCGTCGACGAACAGAATGGTTCGGCGACCGTATTGCCCCGCCTGCTGCTTGGCAATCTCGACGGCTTGACGGATTTCCTTGACCCCGGCCAACACTGCCGAGACCGTTTCGAAATGCGCATCCGAGACTTTCGCCAACAGCCGTGCCAGCGTGGTTTTACCCACGCCCGGCGGCCCCCAGAAGATCATCGAATGCAAAGCGCCCTGCTCAAGCGCCTCACGCAGAGGCTTGCCATGAGCGAGCAGATGTTCCTGACCGACGTATTCATCCAGATTGGCCGCACGCAAGCGCGCGGCCAAGGGCTGAGCTATCGGATCGCTACGAAACAAGTCCATGGGCCGCGGTTAAAACCTCTTATTCCTGAATGACATCAGCGCCTTTCGGGATATTGAATTTGAATTTGCCGGCAACAATCGGCTCGTTGGCTTTCACGCCCGTGAACAGGATATTGGTGCGCTGGCCGACGCTGTCAATCAACTGCATGTCATTGATGACGCCATTGCGAAAAGACAGCCGCAGGCTGTCGAACAGTGTGTCCTTGGTCTTGGGTTTGAGCACAAAGTCGATCACGCCGCCGGCTTCCTTCGCGCTGATGTCAAAGCTTTCGCTGATCTTGGACACATCACCGGACAACAGCAATGCAGGGGTCTGGGTCAGCCGCTGGTCGAGGGTCTTGATTGTCACCTGTTCCAGATCCGGGTCCCACAACGAGACTTTTTTCCCGTCGGATACCATCAACTGTTCCTGAGGCGCGTCTGTATGCCAATAGAACAGGCCTGGACGCTGCAACGCCATGTCACCGGCTGTTTCCTGCAATTGGGTACCGCCGCCGTCCAGTGTCAATTGAGAAAACCGGGCGGTCAGGGTTTGTGATTTTTCAAGCAACTGAGTGAGTCGCGCGACATCTTTGCTATCGGCATAGGCCGGGATAGCGGAAAAAGCCAGTGCAGATACCAACAGCATGCGGATAAGACGCATGGGAGTCCTCATTGAATTCAGTGGAGCCCAGACAGCGCACTGTCGCGCTGTCTGGGTTAGTCGCGCATTGGGCTCGGTGCGATGACCTCACGCGAGCCGTTGGTGTTCATGGACGTCACAACGCCCGCCATTTCCATTGCTTCGATCATTCGGGCGGCGCGGTTGTAACCGATCTTCAGCTTGCGCTGCACCGCGGAAATGGAAGCGCGGCGGCTTTCCAGGACGAAACGTACCGCTTCGTCATACAGAGCATCGCTTTCGCTGTCATCCGAGCCTTCGCTGCCGCCATCAAAGCCACTACCGGGCTCTTCAACGCCCGCAAGGATGTCTTCGTTGTAGTCAGGTGAGCCACGCAACTTCCAGGCCTCCACGACGCGGTGGACCTCTTCGTCAGACACAAAAGCACCATGGACACGAATGGGCAGACTGGTACCCGGCGGCATGTACAGCATGTCACCGTGACCGAGCAGTTGTTCGGCGCCGCCCTGATCGATGATGGTCCGCGAATCGATCTTGCTCGATACCTGAAACGCCATGCGAGTAGGAATGTTGGCCTTGATCAAACCAGTGATCACGTCCACCGATGGCCGCTGGGTCGCGAGAATCAAGTGAATACCAGCTGCCCGGGCTTTCTGGGCGATTCGGGCGATCAGCTCTTCGACCTTTTTGCCGACGATCATCATCATGTCGGCGAATTCGTCGACCACTACCACGATGGTCGGCAATTTGGTCAGCAGCGGCGCTATGTCGTGCATGCTTTCGCGTTTGTACAACGGATCTTCGAGCGGCGTCCCGGCGTCTTGAGCTTCTTTGACCTTGTGATTGAAACCCGACAGGTTACGCACCCCCATCTTCGCCATCAGTTTGTAACGCCGCTCCATCTCGGCGACGCTCCAGCGCAGGGCGTTGGCCGCGTCCTTCATGTCGGTGACGACAGGGCACAGCAGATGCGGAATGCCTTCGTAGATCGACAGCTCAAGCATTTTCGGGTCGATCATGATCAGTTTGGCGTCTTCCGGCCCCGACTTGAACAGGATCGACAGGATCATCGCGTTGACCCCCACCGACTTACCGGAACCGGTAGTACCGGCCACCAGCAGGTGCGGCATCTTCGCCAAGTCGGTAATCACCGGCCTGCCGCCAATGTCATGCCCCAGGGCCAGAGTGACCGGGGACTTGGCGTCATCGAATTCCGGAGTGGACAACACCTCGGAGAAGCGCACGATCTGCCGGTCTTCGTTAGGAATCTCGATGCCGACGGTGGTCTTGCCCGGGATGACTTCAACCACACGCACACTGGTCACGGCCAGCGAACGCGCCAGATCCTTGGCCAGGTTGGAGATTCGACTGACCTTGACCCCGGCGGCGGGCTGAATTTCGTAGCGCGTGATCACCGGTCCCGGATGAATGGAGTCAACGGTGACTTCCACACCAAACTCTTTGAGTTTGATTTCCAGAAGATGACCGACGGCAGCCAGCGATTCGGGGGAGTAGTTGAGCTTTTTCTTCTCTGCCGGATCAAGGATCGAAATCGGCGGCAAGGTACCTTCCACCGCGCTGTCGATGAACAATGGCGCCTGTTTCTCTTTCTGCACGCGCTTGCTCGGCTCCACCACTTTGGCCGGCGCCGGAGCAATCACCGCGGGTACGTGATTTGCGCGCTCGGTCATGTGTTTGCTGAGGGCTTGTTCGCGCTCGATCAAACGCTCTTTGGCCTTGGCCTGCTCCCGGCGATCAGGGGCGACAGGCGCCACCACTTCACTGACACGGGTATCAACCTCACGCAGTTGCGCAACCATCTGCTTGCGCTCGCCACGGGCCGTCCACCAGCGATTGGCCGCGCCCTGAAACAACTCGAACAGGTCAAGCGTGATCTTGCCGGTGACATCCATCACCTTGAACCACGAAAGATCGGTAAAAACCGTCAGGCCAAACAGAAACAGCGCAATGAACATCAGGGTGCTGCCCTGGATATTCAACGCGTTTTTTGCCAGATCGCCCAGACTTTCGCCCAGCGCACCACCGGCCGATGCTGGCAGGCCCGCAGTGAAGTGAAAGTGGATATGGGCCAAGGCCGCACCAGACAATACCAGGAAGACCAGGCCGATCAGGCGCCAGGAGAACAACCAACCGCTCCACTGCCACGGCTCATGACGCTGACGAAAGATTTGATACGTCTTGACCGCCAACAACAGCGGGAAGATGTACGCAAAATAACCCAACACCATGAACAATATGTCAGCCGAGAATGCGCCAGCGCGCCCCGCAGCATTCTGCACCTGCCGGGCACTACTGGTATGGCTCCAACCGGGGTCGGCCTGATCGTAGGTCAATAACGCCATCATCAGATACAGGCACAGGGCGCCGATAGCGATCAGCGCACCTTCCTTGAGCCGGTAGTGCAACTGTTGACGCCAGAGCGGAATGGAACTGGATGCTACGGTGGATTTCTTCAAAACGCTTCTTTTCCTGCGCCTTAGCGCGAACATCTGATGATTGACTACGAAATACTGCTGTCTAGCGTTCGGTAAAAATGAAACAAATGGATACGCTTATCTACAACTCGGCTAATCACTTGAAAAAACACCAATAAGGGCGGCATTGTACGGGTTTGCACCGCCGTTGCCACGCTAGTCTGGCTTGCGTGTAGCATATCTTCAAGCGCCGGACGAACGACTCAATTTGAGCATGCATTGTCTTTCGTGACAAAGGCTTATGGAGTGTTTTTATGAACGACATCAAACATCCGGATCGTGCCGTGTCGCACACTCAAGCCATTGATTGCATCGTTTGGCTACACACATCGGCCTCAGGTTTCGTCAACGGGACCGTCTACGACCACACCGACGCCATAGAGTTGCAGCCGTCGAGTGTACCGCCCTCCCCCTTCGATAAGTCTTGATACCATGCTGACTTGGTTACAACGTAACGACCTGACCTTTCCTCCACTGGAAAAAGCCATGCGTGAGCCGAACGGCTTGCTGGCCGCAGGCGGTGATCTATCCGCCGACCGCTTGATTCAGGCTTATCGTCATGGCTGCTTTCCCTGGTTTCAGGAGGGACAGCCGATCCTGTGGTGGTCACCAGATCCGCGCACGGTATTATTTCCCGAGGAACTGCACATTTCTCGCAGCTTGGGCAAAGTGTTGCGCCAGGGGCGCTACCAGGTGACCTTTGATCAGGATTTCACAGCCGTCATTCAAGCGTGCGCCGCGCCGCGCGATTACGCCGATGGCACCTGGATCACCGACTCGATGCAATCGGCCTACCTTGAACTGCATCGACGCGGCTATGCCCACAGCGTGGAGGTTTGGGAGCAGGATGCCTTGGTCGGAGGCCTTTATGGCTTGGCAATAGGCCAGTTGTTTTTTGGCGAGTCCATGTTCAGTCGGGCGGACAACGCCTCGAAAGTCGGCTTTGCCACGCTGGTCGAGCGCCTGAAGGCGTGGGGTTTCGTACTGATCGACTGCCAGATGCCAACCGAACATCTGCACAGCTTCGGCGCCAGAGCGATTACCCGCACCACATTTGCCGACTACCTTCGCCAGCACCTGGATCAACCTAATATCGCCGACTGGCTGCCTAGGCGAGTTTCATAGCCTGACATACACTCTTAACTAGAGATTTTATCCGAGGGTTGATCATGACAGAGCTGGCGCGGCTTAAGTTTTATGCCACTCAACCCCATTCCTGCAGCTATTTGCCTGAGGAACAAGCGACGACGCTGTTTCTGGACCCTAGCCAGCCGATGGATGTTCAGGTGTACGCCGATCTTTCCGACATGGGTTTTCGCCGCAGCGGAGACCATCTTTACCGGCCTCACTGCCAGAATTGCAGCGCGTGCGTTCCTGCTCGCATTCCTGTGGGACTGTTTGTTCCAGATCGTCAGCAAAAGCGCATTTTCAAGCGCAATGCCGATCTGCAGGTGACCCCGACTCAGCCACGATTCAGCGAAGAGTACTTCGACCTGTATCAGCGCTATATCGAGCAGCGGCATGCTGATGGCGACATGTACCCCCCTAGTCGTGACCAGTTTTCAACATTTCTGGTACGCGACCTGCCTTTCTCGACATTCTACGAATTTCGCCTCGACGAACGCCTCTTGGCAGTCGCCGTTACTGACCTTTTACCCACCGGCCTTTCGGCGGTTTATACATTCTATGAACCAGGCGAAGAGCGCCGCAGTCTGGGCCGCTACGCGATTCTCTGGCAGATCGCCGAGGCGGCCAGATTGCAGCTCCATGCGGTCTACCTGGGCTACTGGATAAAGAACTGTAAAAAGATGAATTACAAAACCCAATATCGGCCCATTGAGCTGCTTACGAACCAGAGATGGGTCACTCTTTATTGAAGCGCTTGGCTTAACCCCTATTTTTCGGGCACAATGCACGCCGCTTTTGCCTGGAGCAGTTGCACCAGGCCACTCATCGGATACCGAGGCCTTTTACTACATGGCGAAAGAAGAAGCTTTTGAACTGGAAGGCACGGTCGTCGACACCCTGCCCAACACCATGTTCCGTGTGGAGTTGGAAAATGGGCACATTGTCACCGCGCATATTTCCGGCAAAATGCGTAAGAATTACATCCGTATTCTTACCGGCGACAAGGTCCGCGTCGAGTTGACGCCCTACGACTTGAGCAAAGGGCGTATCACTTACCGCGCCCGCTAACAGGTCTTAACAAAAACGCCCGGCCTGTGCCGGGCGTTTTTGTGTGAGCGGGATTTGGCTTCCCGCACTGTCGCGCAACACAGATTTCGCCCATGAAAAGCCCCGTACCACCCGATCAAAGGTGAGATACAGGGCTTTTTGGTTTTGGCTTAAGCCATTTCTGCCGTTGTTTCGAAGTCGAAGGTCATTTCTCCGTCCTTGACGTCGATATGCACCACGCCACCGTGCTCGGCCAACTCACCGAAGAGAATCTCTTCAGCCAGCGGACGCTTGATCTTGTCTTGGATCAAACGAGCCATGGGTCTTGCACCCATCTGCGCATCGTAGCCACTTTCAGCCAACCAGGTTCTGGCGGCGTCAGTCACTTCAAGCAGCACACGCTTGTCTTCCAGCTGCGCCTGCAGTTCGGTAAGGAACTTGTCCACCACACTTTTGATGACCTCATGATTGAGGCGACCAAACTGGATAATGGTGTCCAGACGGTTACGGAATTCCGGCGTGAAACTTTTCTTGATCACTTCCATTGCATCGGAAGAGTGATCCTGATGCGTGAAGCCAATCGAGGCACGCGCAGCAGTTTCTGCGCCAGCGTTGGTGGTCATGATCACGATCACGTTGCGGAAGTCCGCCTTGCGCCCGTTGTTATCAGTCAGCGTACCGTGGTCCATGACCTGCAGCAGCAGGTTGAAGACTTCCGGATGCGCCTTCTCGATTTCATCGAGCAGCAGTACGCAATGCGGCTGCTTGGTAATCGCCTCGGTCAGCAAACCACCCTGATCGAAGCCAACATAACCCGGCGGTGCACCGATCAAGCGCGAAACGGTATGACGCTCCATGTACTCGGACATATCGAAACGCACAAGTTCAATGCCCAAGGCTTTGGCCAACTGCCTAGCCGCTTCGGTCTTGCCGACCCCCGTAGGACCTGCAAACAGGAACGAACCGACCGGTTTATCCGGCGATTTCAGACCGGCGCGCGACAACTTGATCGCGGTCGACAGCGAATCAATCGCTGCATCCTGACCAAACACGGTCATTTTGAGGTCGCGCTCAAGATTACGCAGCAGTTCCTTGTCGGAGCTGTTGACATGCTTAGGCGGAATACGCGCAATCTTGGCAACGATATCTTCAACCTGAGCCACTTCGATACGCTTCACGCGCTTCTCGATGGGCTGCAAGCGCTGATAAGCCCCGGCTTCGTCGATAACATCAATGGCCTTGTCCGGCATGTGCCGATCATTGATGTAGCGCGATGCTAGCTCGGCAGCGGCGCGCAATGCCTCGTCGCTATACTCGATACCATGATGCTGCTCGAAACGCCCCTTGAGCCCTCTCAGGATGCCAATGGTGTCTTCCACGGACGGTTCGGACACATCAACCTTCTGGAAACGCCGCGCCAAAGCCCGATCTTTTTCGAAGATCCCGCGAAATTCCTGGAACGTTGTCGAGCCGATGCAGCGGATATCCCCCGAAGACAGCAGCGGCTTGAGCAGATTCGATGCATCCATCACACCACCAGAAGCAGCACCTGCGCCGATGATGGTATGAATTTCGTCAATGAACAAAATCGCCTGCGGACGCTTTTTCAGCTCATTGAGCAACGCTTTGAAGCGCTTCTCGAAGTCGCCACGGTATTTGGTCCCGGCCAAGAGCGCACCCAGGTCGAGGGAATACACCACGCTATTGGCGAGCAGGTCAGGCACTTGATTGTCGACGATACGCTTAGCCAGACCTTCGGCGATGGCGGTTTTACCCACCCCGGCCTCACCGACAAGCAGCGGGTTGTTTTTGCGACGACGCGCCAGAATCTGCGCCACACGCTCGACTTCCATCTCACGTCCGACCAATGGATCAATCCGGCCCTGACGCGCCAATTCATTCAGGTTGCTGGCGTAGGCATCCAGAGGATTGCCTGAAGAAGAAGACTCGCCGCCCTCGTCATCCTGCATATCTTGCTCACCTTCCGAGTGATCGCCATGCCCTGGCACTTTGGAAATACCATGAGCGATGTAATTGACGACATCAATCCGTGCAACGCTCTGCTGTTTGAGCAGAAACACTGCCTGGCTTTCCTGCTCGCTGAAAATGGCAACCAGAACGTTAGCGCCAGTGACTTCACGCTTGCCCGAGCTTTGGACGTGAAAGACAGCACGTTGCAGTACCCGCTGAAAGCCCAGGGTCGGCTGGGTTTCGCGATCCTCGTCATGGACAGGAATCAACGGTGTCGTGGAGTCGATGAACTCCTGCAGATCATGCTTGAGTTTGTCGAGGTTTGCGCCACAAGCGCGCAAGACGGTCGCGGCAGCCTCATTATCCAAAAGAGCCAGCAAGAGATGTTCAACCGTCATGAATTCATGACGCTTGGAACGTGCCTCCTTGAAGGCAAGATTGAGGGTGACTTCGAGCTCACGGTTCAACATAGCTTCACCTCATACCCAAGTGGTCGGCGTTAACCGTCCTTCTCGATCTCACAGAGTAGCGGATGCTGGCTTTCCCTGGCGTATTGGTTGACCTGCATTGCCTTGGTCTCGGCGATATCGCGGGTAAACAATCCACATACTGCCCGTCCCTCTGTATGGACGGCCAGCATGACCTTGGTCGCCAGCTCGCGATTCAGGTTAAAAAACACCTCGAGCACTTCGACGACGAAATCCATCGGTGTGTAATCATCATTAAATATAACCACCTTGTACATCGGTGGCGCCTGCAGTGCTGGCTTGGCCTCCTGTAGCACCACTCCAGCAGCACCATCCTCGTGTGTCGGACGGTCCTGATTGAATGTTAGTCGAATCTGGCTGAATGCATGCATGGAAAGAAAGGTTCGTAGGTGGGCGGGTTCAGTAATTAGTCGCAGTCTGACCGGTTTTCAAGTGGACCGCCGCATGACCTTGACTATCGGCAAAACGGTGTTACAAAGAATAGAACCCACATTGGGTAAAAAGGGTCCGTGCAGTCAACCAAATTTTTTTCGGTCCGGCGGATGAGGTGGATCATACTCCAGACGGAGTCCTTTGCAGAGGGATGTGAGCATGGCAAGCAGTAACCCCAAGCGCGGCAAGGTTAAGTGGTTCAACAACGCAAAAGGCTACGGATTCATTATTGAAGACGGCCAGAGCGAGGATTTGTTCGCCCATTACTCGGCGATAAAGATGGACGGCTACAAGACCTTGAAAGCAGGTCAGGCCGTTAATTTTGACATCATTCAGGGGCCCAAAGGTTTGCACGCTGTAGAGATTGCAGCTGCGAGCGAGACCCAAACCTCCTCCCCTGTCGACGTTCCAAATCTGACCCATCAACCGCTGGATGTAACTGCCTGATTCGTCAGCAATCAGGCCGCTAAACCAAAAACCAGCCGAAAAAAAACCGGCCAGTTCAAGTTAATTGAACTGGCCGGTTTTGCTTAGCGCCGATCAGCTCACATGTGAGAGATCAGGGCATCGCCGAACGCAGAAGAAGACAGCAGTTTAGCGCCATCCATCAGACGTTCGAAGTCATAGGTCACTGTCTTGGCCGAGATTGCGCCGTTGGTGCCTTTGATGATCAGGTCAGCAGCTTCGACCCAACCCATGTGGCGCAGCATCATTTCAGCAGACAGGATCAACGAACCTGGGTTCACCTGATCTTTGCCAGCGTACTTCGGTGCAGTACCGTGGGTCGCTTCGAACATCGCAATGGTGTCGGACAGGTTAGCGCCCGGAGCGATGCCGATACCGCCAACTTCAGCAGCCAGTGCGTCGGACAGGTAGTCACCGTTGAGGTTCAGGGTCGCGATCACGTCGTATTCAGCCGGGCGCAGCAGGATCTGCTGAAGCATGGCGTCGGCGATGGCGTCTTTAACGATAACGTTCTTGCCGGTTTTAGGGTTCTTGAACTGCATCCAAGGACCGCCGTCAAGCAAGGTAGCGCCGAATTCTTCAGCAGCCACTTCGTAGGCCCATTCTTTGAAGGCACCTTCGGTGAACTTCATGATGTTGCCTTTGTGCACAATGGTCAGCGAGTCACGGTCGTTGTCGACGATGTACTGCAGAGCCTTGCGTACCAGACGCTTGGTGCCTTCCAGAGAAACCGGCTTGATGCCGATACCGCAGTTTTGATCAAAGCGGATCTTGGTAACACCCATTTCCTCTTTGAGGAACTTGATGATCTTGATCGCTTCCGGCGAACCGGCTTTCCACTCGATGCCAGCATAAATATCTTCGGAGTTTTCACGGAAGATAGTCATGTCGACGTCGCCTGGCTTCTTGACCGGGCTAGGCACGCCTTCGAACCAACGCACTGGGCGCAGGCAGACGTACAGGTCCAACTGCTGACGCATGGCAACGTTCAGGGAACGAATGCCGCCGCCGACTGGAGTGGTCAGCGGGCCCTTGATAGAAACGACGTAGTCTTTAACAGCGTCCAGGGTTTCCTGAGGCAGCCAGGTATCCTGATCGTAGACTTGAGTGGCCTTCTCGCCAGCGTAGACTTCCATCCAGGAGATTTTGCGCTCGCCGCCGTAAGCCTTTTTAACTGCAGCATCAACAACTTTCATCATGACCGGGCTGATGTCGACGCCGATACCATCACCTTCAATGAAAGGGATGATCGGGTTGTTCGGCACATTAAGAGAATGGTCTGCGTTGACGGTGATTTTGTCGCCGACTGCTGGAACCTGAATCTTCTGGTATCCCATGCTGGACTCCGTTTCTTTCGTGGTCTGACATCTGCTGCGCGGATAGCGCAACGGATGGATATTTGGGTCGCGAAAAGGCGCATCATTCTTGTAGCTTTTCTACAGAAAGTCACGCACTTTTCCATCGTCCGATGTCACCCTCACCTGCTACAACCCCCTGAATGCAGGGCATGTAGCCACACTACAAAGCGACTACATCGCTGCTTTGGATGAGCTGACATCACTCCAGAACCAAACGTCGGTTCGCTGAAAAACAGGGCGAACAGCTATTA